>NZ_CAJYES010000215.1 GCF_913773995.1 uncultured Pseudacidovorax sp. | reverse complement strand
TCGCGCAGCACGGCCACGGTGTCGGCGATGCGCTGCAGCTCCTCCAGCCGGTGCGACACGTACACGATAGCCACACCGCGCGACTTCAGCCGCTCGATCTGCGCGAACAGGTGCGCCGTCTCGCGCGGCGTCAGCATGGCGGTGGGCTCGTCCAGGATCAGCACCCGGGTGTCGTCCTGCAGGTTGCGGGCGATCTCCACCATCTGCTGCTGGCCGATGCCCAGGGCCGACACCGGCAGCGCCGGGTCAATGCCGTCCATGCCGATCTTGGCCAGCTGCGCCCGCGCCGCCTCGTGCAGCGCGCCGCGGCGCAGCCAGCCCAGGCGCTGCGGCAGGCGGTCCAGCAGCAGGTTCTCGGCCACGGTGAGCGTGGGCACCAGGCCCAGCTCCTGCATCACCATGCGCACGCCCTGTGCCTCGGCGTCGCGGCGCGAGGTGGGCGCGAAGGGCTGGCCGCCCAGCTGCATGCGCCCGCGCGTGGGCGAGACCAGGCCGCAGACGATCTTCGACAGCGTGCTCTTGCCCGCGCCGTTCTCGCCCGTGAGGGCCAGCACCTCGCCCGGCGCCAGCGTGAGGCTCACGCCGTCCAGCACCGTGGCGGCGTAGTCCTTGCCGATGTCGTCGAGCGAGAGCAGGGCTTCGGGCATGGCTGCGGCGTGTCGCTTACTTGCTGTCCTTGGTGACCAGGACCACGTCGGTCTTGATCTCGGCGGGCATCTGGGCCTGGGTCTTCTTCTCGGCCAGGGCCTTCAGGGCGGTCTCGATGCCGAACACGGCCTGCTTGGCGCCGAACTGGTCGGCGGTGGCCAGCACGCGGCCGTCGGCCAGCATGGGCTTGATGGCGCCGATGTTGTCGTAGCCCACCACCTGCACCTGGCCGGTCTTGCCGGCGGCCTTGACGGCGGCCACGGCGCCCAGGGCCATGCTGTCGTTGCCGGCCAGCAGGGCCTTCAGGTCGGGGTGCTCGCGCAGCATGCCGGCGGCCACCGTGTTGCCCTTGTCGATTTCCCACTGGCCGGACTGCACGCCGACCACATTGGCGCCGACGGCCTTCATGGCGTCCTGGTAGCCCAGGGTGCGCTGCTGCGCATTGAAGGTGGTGGAAACGCCTTCGATGATGCCGACCTTGTCGCCGGACTTGAGGCTCTTGCCCAGGTAGTCGCCCACCAGCTTGGCGCCGGCGCGGTTGTCGGGGCCGACGAAGGTCACCTGGATGTTCTTTTCCTTGAGCGCGGCGGCGTCCAGGCGGTTGTCGATGTTGACCACCAGGATGCCCTTGTCCACGGCCGCCTTGATGGCCGGCACCAGCGCCTTCGAATCGGCCGGTGCGATCACCAGCGCATTGACCTTCTGGGCCACCATCTGCTCGACCATCTTGATCTGGGCGGCGGTGTCGGTCTCGTTCTTGATGCCGTTGGCCACCAGCGTGTACTGGCTGGCGTTGGCCTTCTGGTGCGCCTTGGCGCCGTCTTCCATCGTGGCGAAGAACTCGTTGGCCAGCGACTTCATCACCAGCGCCACCTTGGGCTTGTCCTGGGCATGGGCGGGCGCAAGGGCGAAGGCGCCCAGAACGGCGAGGGCGGCGGCGGCCTGGGCCGTGCGGCGGGTGAAGGTCATGGCGGTGTCTCCGGGTGGATGGATGGATCGGGGCGGCATCAGGGCCTGCCCGGCGCGAAGCGGGGCGGATGATAGTGCGGTCGCAAACGTTTGCGCAAACGTTTGCGGGGCCATTTCGCCTAGGTTTTTCCCTGAGCATGGCGGGCCGGGCAGGGCCATGAGGACCGGGTTTCCGGCCGGCAGGGGTGCCCGCCTAAAATCCCGCGGCTAATCCAGAGGACCCCCATGAGCTTGAAATGCGGCATCGTCGGCCTGCCCAACGTCGGTAAATCCACCCTGTTCAACGCGCTGACCAAGGCCGGCATCGCCGCCGAGAACTATCCCTTCTGCACCATCGAGCCCAACGTGGGTGTGGTCGAGGTGCCCGACCCGCGCCTGACGCAGCTCGCGCAGATCGTCCAGCCCGAGCGCATCCTGCCGGCCATCGTCGAATTCGTGGACATCGCCGGCCTGGTGGCGGGCGCCAGCCAGGGCGAAGGCCTGGGCAACCAGTTCCTGGCCCACATCCGCGAGACCGACGCCATCGTCAACGTGGTGCGCTGCTTCGAGGACGAGAACGTCATCCACGTGGCGGGCAAGGTCGACCCCATCGCCGACATCGAGGTCATCCAGACCGAGCTGTGCCTGGCCGACCTGGGCACCGTGGACAAGGCCCTGCAGCGCTACACCAAGGCGGCCAAGAGCGGCAACGACAAGGAAGCCATCGCCATGGTCAAGCTGCTGGGCCCGGTGCAGGCGGCGCTGAACGAAGGCAAGCCGGCCCGCGCGCTGGGCCTGTCGGCGGACGACCAGCTGCTGCTCAAGCCGCTGTGCCTGATCACCGCCAAGCCGGCCATGTTCGTCGGCAACGTGAGCGAGGACGGCTTCGAGAACAACCCGCTGCTGGACCGCCTGAAGGACTACGCCACCAGCCAGAACGCACCCGTGGTGGCCATCTGCGCCAAGATGGAAGCGGACATGGCCGACATGGACGACGAGGACAAGAAGATGTTCCTCGAAGAGATCGGCCAGGAGGAGCCGGGCCTGAACCGCCTGATCCGCGCCGCCTTCAAGCTGCTGGGCCTGCAGACCTACTTCACCGCCGGCGTGAAGGAAGTGCGGGCCTGGACCATCCGCATCGGCGACACGGCCCCCCAGGCGGCCGGCGTGATCCACGGCGACTTCGAGCGCGGCTTCATCCGCGCCCAGACCATCGGCTTCGACGACTACATCGCCTTCAAGGGCGAGCAGGGCGCCAAGGACGCGGGCAAGATGCGCAGCGAAGGCAAGGAATACGTCGTCAAGGATGGCGACGTGATGAACTTCCTGTTCAACGTCTGAGCGGTCGCGGCCGCAGCCGCGTCCCCGAACGACACAAGGGTCTGCACCGGCGACAGCGCAGGCCCTTTCGCTTGGCGGGTCAGTGGTTCGGCCAGATATACAGCAGCGCCACCGTCATGCACAGGTAGCGTCCGAACTTGCCGATGGCCATGAACAGCACGCAGGGCCAGAAGGGCATGCGCAGCCAGCCGGCCACCGCGCACAGCGGATCGCCCACCAGGGGCAGCCAGCTCAGCAGGCAGGCCTTGGGGCCCAGGCGCTCCAACCAGGTGATGGCGCGCAGATGGTGGCTGGAATGGCTGTACTTGTCGGCCACCTTGTGCGCGCCGTAGCCCATCCACCAGGTCAGCGCGCCGCCCAGTGTGTTGCCGGCGGTGGCGACCAGCACGGCGGGCCAGAACAGTTCGGGATTGAGCTTGAGCAGGCCGAAGAGCGCCGGTTCCGAGCCCAGCGGCAGCAGCGTGGCCGAGACGAAGGCGACGACGAACAGCGTCGACAGCCCGAATTGGGGCAGCGCCAGCGCCGCAAGCACGGCGGCCATCGCGGACTCGAACCAGGCTTCCATGGGGGCGGGAGTATAGGAACGACCCCCGGGGCCCACGTCGGCGCGCAGGCCGTGCGGATGCCCGCCTTCGTGCTGGCCTCACCGACGAGATCATTGCCGGTCGGCGGCGTTTCAGTCCCTGAAATCGCGGCTGGCTAGAATCCGTGCCTCATTTTTCAGCAGCGCCGAGGGCGCTGCGCGCTTTTCATCCCCACCTCATGCAGATCGGCCACATCACGCTGGAGAACCGCCTGTTCGTCGCCCCCATGGCGGGCGTGACGGACCGGCCGTTCCGCATGCTGTGCCGCTCGCTCGGCGCGGGCTATGCGGTGAGCGAGATGGTGACCTCGCGCAAGGACCTGTGGAGCTCGCTCAAGACCTCGCGCCGGGCCAACCATGAAGGCGAGCCAGGGCCCATCGCCGTGCAGATCGCGGGCACCGACGCGGCCATGATGGCCGAGGCGGCCCAGTACAACATCGACCGCGGCGCCCAGATCATCGACATCAACATGGGCTGCCCGGCCAAGAAGGTGTGCAACAAGTGGGCGGGCTCGGCGCTGATGCGCGACGAGCCGCTGGCGCTGGCGATCGCCGAGGCAGTGGTGGCCGCCGCTGCGCCGTACGGCGTGCCAGTCACGCTCAAGATGCGCACCGGCTGGAGCACGGAGCACCGCAATGCCGTGGCGCTGGCGCGCCGCTTCGAGGCCGCCGGCATTCGCATGCTGACGGTGCACGGCCGCACGCGCGAACAAGGCTACAAGGGCTTCGCCGAGTACGACACCATCGCGGCCGTCAAGGCGGCGGTGGGCATCCCGGTGGTCGCCAACGGCGACATCGACTCGCCGCAGAAGGCCCGCGACGTGCTGGCCGCGACGGGCGCCGACGCCGTGATGATCGGCCGCGCGGCCCAGGGCCGGCCGTGGATCTTCCGCGAGGTGGGCCACTTCCTGGCCACCGGCGAGACCATGGCGCCGCCGCTGGTCGCCGAGGTGCGCCGGCTGCTGCTCGCGCACCTGCACGAGCATTACGCGCTCTACGGCGAGGTGACGGGCGTGCGCACCGCGCGCAAGCACATTGGCTGGTACGTGCGCGCCCTGCCGGACGGCGAGGACTTCCGCCAGCGCATGAACCGGCTGGAGGATTCCGCCACGCAGTGGCAGGCCGTGGCCGACTATTTCGAGGCCCTGGGCGAGCGGATGGACCGCATGCCCGAAGCCGCGGCCGGGCCGGGGGCCCTGCAAGAAGACGAAGAAGACAGCGGCTGCCTCACCTGCTGAAAGCAGGCGGTGGCCGCTCGGCGCGCGGGGGATCGGGCGCCGTCACAAGAAACATCGAACGAACGACGACATGAGCAAACACACGATCGAGGAGTGCGTGAAATCCAGCCTCGAAGACTACTTCCGCGACCTGCGCGGCACCGAGCCCGACGGCCTGCACGACATGCTGGTGCGCGCCGTCGAAAAGCCGCTGCTGGAGGTGGTGATGGAACGCGCCGAGGGCAACCAGTCGCGCGCCGCCCAGTGGCTGGGCCTGAACCGCAACACGCTGCGCAAGAAGCTGCTCGAGCACAAGCTCGCCAAGTGATCCGAATTTCAACGAAGCCCCAGACCCGACTGGCATCCCCATGGCACTGACCGCACTCATTTCCGTTTCCGACAAGACCGGCGTCCTCGACCTGGCCCAGGGCCTGCATGCGCTGGGCGTGCGGCTGCTGTCCACCGGCGGCACCGCCAAGCTGCTGGCCGAGGCCGGCCTGCCCGTGACCGAGGTGGCGGACCACACCGGCTTCCCCGAGATGCTCGATGGTCGCGTCAAGACGCTGCACCCGAAGATCCATGGCGGCCTGCTGGCCCGCCGCGACCTGCCGGCCCACATGGCCGCGCTGGCCGAGCACGGCATTGCCACCATCGACCTGCTGGTGGTCAACCTCTACCCCTTCGAAGCCACGGTGGCCAAGGCCGGCTGCACGCTGGAAGACGCCATCGAGAACATCGACATCGGCGGCCCCGCCATGGTGCGCAGCGCCGCCAAGAACTGGAAGGACGTCGCCGTGCTGACCGACGCCGGCCAGTACGGCGTGGCGCTCGACGAACTCAAGGCCCACGGCCGCATCAGCGACAAGACCAAGTTCGGCTTCTCCGTCGCCGCCTTCAACCGCATCAGCAACTACGACGCCGCCATCAGCGACTGGCTGTCGTCCGTGGACTTCGAAGCCAGCGCGGGCCAGCCGGTGCCGCAGCGCAGCGCCTTCCCGGCGCAGAGCAACGGCCGCTTCGTCAAGGTGCAGGACCTGCGCTACGGCGAGAACCCGCACCAGTCGGCTGCCTTCTACCGCGACCTGTATCCCGCACCCGGCTCGCTGGTCACCGCGAAGCAACTGCAGGGCAAGGAGCTGAGCTACAACAACATCGCCGATGCCGACGCCGCCTGGGAGTGCGTCAAGAGCTTCGACGTGCCGGCCTGCGTGATCGTCAAGCATGCCAACCCCTGCGGCGTGGCCATCGGCGCCGACGCGGGCGAGGCCTACGGCAAGGCCTTCAAGACGGACCCCACCTCGGCCTTCGGCGGCATCATCGCCTTCAACACGCCGGTGGACGCCGGCACCGCGCAGGCCGTGGGCAAGCAGTTCGTCGAGGTGCTGATGGCGCCCGCCTTCAGTGCCGATGCGCTGGAGCTGCTCAAGACCAAGCCCAATGTGCGCGTGCTGCAGATCTCGCTGGACGGCGTGAAGCGCGACGGCGCCACCGCCTGGTCGCGCGGCCTCAATGCGCAGGACGTCAAGCGCGTGGGCTCGGGCCTGCTGATTCAGACGGCCGACAACCATGAGCTGCAGCTCGCCGACCTCAAGGTCGTGACGAAGAAGCAGCCCACCGACGCCGAACTGCATGACCTGCTCTTCGCCTGGAAGGTGGCCAAGTTCGTCAAGAGCAATGCCATCGTCTTCTGCCAGGGTGGCATGACGCTGGGCGTGGGCGCCGGCCAGATGAGCCGCCTCGACTCCGCCCGTATCGCCAGCATCAAGGCCGAGCATGCCGGCCTGCCGCTGGCCGGCTCCGCAGTCGCGAGCGATGCCTTCTTCCCCTTCCGCGACGGCCTGGACGTGGTGATCGATCACGGCGCCACCTGCGTCATCCAGCCGGGCGGCTCGATGCGCGACAAGGAAGTGATCGACGCCGCCGACGAGCGCGGCGTGGCCATGGTGTTCAGCGGCGTGCGCCACTTCCGCCACTGATGGGCGCGACGGGCCGCCCGGATTCGCCGGAAGACGAGGCGCCGCCCCGGCGTCCGCGCTGGTTGCTGGTGCTGCTGGCGTTGTTCGTGGTGATGTCCGCTGTGGGCATGCTGATCACCGGCTGGCTCATCCTGCGTGGCTATGTGTTCAAGCCGCCCGTGGCCGCCACCGGCCCGGTGGCGGCGGGCTACGCGCTGGTGCAGGCCAGCGACTGCATGCGCTGTCACCTGGTCGAGCGCAAGGCGGTGGGCCCGGGCTGGCAGGCCATCGCGGCCCGCCATGCGGACAACCCCGAGGCCGTGACGCTGCTCGCGCGCAAGATCCGCGAAGGCAGCGTGGGCGACTGGGGGCGGGTGATCATGCCGCGGCATCCGCAGATCGGCGAGGCAGACGCGCGGCTCATGGCGCAGTGGGTGCTGGCGCAGCGGCCGGCGTCCAACAACGCCGGCGCGGCGCCGCCGCGCTGACGCCGGCGCGGCTGGCCGCGCAGCCGGATGCCTGCGCCGGCCCTACTCGAAGCGGTGCTTGAGCTGAAAACTCAGCGCGCCGTACAGCCGGTTGCGGATCGTCGGCACATAGGCCACGTTCAGGCCCCAGTTCTTGCCTTCCACGGCGGCGATGGGAACCAGCGCCGGGAACCAGTTGCCGTTGCGGTAGTTGGGGTAGCCGTCGAATCCGCCCACCACCGCGCCCAGTCGCACGCCGTAGAGCTCGACCGGCAGCACGTACAGGCCGAGGTAATGCGACTGGCGCCGGTCGCTGTTGTGGAAGGTGCCCAGCGTGACGCGATAGATGTCGTTCAGCGGGTATTCGACGCCCAGCCCGGGGTTCTTGTCCTCCAGGCCCTTGTCTCGGTCGAAGTGGGCCGAATAGAAGCCCAGGTTGATCCAGGTCTTTCGGACATCGAAGGGCTGATCGAGGGTGGGCAGCGAGAAGTCCACCGATTGCGCCCGGGCGGTGGCGCACAGGGCAAGGGCGCAGCCGAGGGCCGGCAGCAGGCGAGAACGACGCATCGAGAAGCTTCCTTCCGCAAGGGGACAAGACAGGCGCAGCATGCCGCTCGCGCTCAAAGCGCGCGGAACACGCCGCGCGCCGCCTCCAGGGTGGCGGCAATGTCCTCGGCGGCGTGGGCGGCGCTCACGAAGCCGGCTTCGTACAGCGCCGGCGCGATGTAAACGCCGCGGTCGAGCAGCCCGTGGAACAGGGCATTGAACTTCGCGCCGTCGCTCTTCATCACCGCACCGTAGTTCTGCGGCAGCTCGGGCAGCAGGAAGAAGCCGAACATGCCGCCTTCGCAGTCGGCGCTGAAGGGCACGCCGGCGTCGGCCGCCGCATGGCGCAGGCCCTCGGTCAGGGCGCGGGTCTTGGCCGACAGCGTCTCGTAGAAGCCGGGGCGGGCGATCTCCTTGAGCGTGGCCAGGCCGCAGGCGGTGGCTACCGGGTTGCCCGACAGCGTGCCGGCCTGGTAGACCGGACCCAGCGGCGCCAGCTGCTCCATGATGGCGCGCGGCCCGCCGAAGGCCGCCAGCGGCATGCCGCCGCCGATCACCTTGCCCAGCACCGTGAGGTCGGGCGTGATGCCCAGCACGCCCTGCGCGCCGTGCAGGCCGACGCGAAAGCCCGTCATCACCTCGTCGAACACCAGCAGCGCACCGTGCTGGGTGCACAGCTCGCGGCAGCGGCGGGCGAACTCGGGCGTGGCCCGCACGAAGTTCATGTTGCCGGCGATGGCCTCGATCATCACGCAGGCGATGTCGTGGCCATGCAGCGCGAAGGCCTCTTCGAGCTGGGCGACGTTGTTGTATTCGAGCACCAGCGTGTGCTGCACCACCTCGGCCGGAACGCCGGCGGAGGTGGGGTTGCCGAAGGTGGCCAGGCCCGAGCCGGCCTTGACCAGCAGCGCGTCGGCATGGCCGTGGTAGCAGCCCTCGAACTTGACGATGTGGCGCCGGCCGGTCGCCCCGCGCGCCAGGCGCAGGGCGCTCATGGCGGCCTCGGTGCCGGAGCTGACCAGCCGCACCATCTCCATCGACGGCATCAGCGCCAGGATGGCCTCGGCCAGCTCGATCTCGCGTTCGGTCGGCGCGCCGAAGGAAAAACCCTCGGCCA
Organism: uncultured Pseudacidovorax sp.; assembly: GCF_913773995.1. Classification (GTDB taxonomy): domain Bacteria; phylum Pseudomonadota; class Gammaproteobacteria; order Burkholderiales; family Burkholderiaceae_C; genus Xenophilus. Next base: position 10,331 of record NZ_CAJYES010000215.1, on the reverse strand, counting down.
CCGCGCGCTGCACGGCCTCGACCACGGCCGGATGGCCATGGCCCAGGATCATCGGACCCCAGGAGCCGATGTAGTCGATGTAGCGCTGGCCGGCGGCGTCCCACATGTAGGGGCCCTGGGCGCGGGCGATGAAGCGCGGCGTGCCGCCGACGGCACGGAAGGCACGCACGGGCGAATTGACGCCGCCGGGAATCACGGCGCGGGCGCGGTCGAAGAGTTGTTGATTGGTGTGGGTGGTCATGTGGTCAATGTCGGGTGTCGTACGGCGGCAGGGCGAAGTCGGCGCTGTCGAGTTCGCTGGTGTCGTCGTCGTCCTCGTCTTCGGGTTGGGCCCAGAACAGACGGTCGGGCAGCACCTGGCCCATGCCGGGGCGGAAGCCCGCATCCAGGCTGCGGTCCATGTACGCCAGCGCTTCCGTCGTGGCGGCGGCAAGGTCGGCGCCCGTGGCCAGCAGGGCCGCCAGAGCTGCGGAAAGCGTCTCGCCGGCACCGGCGAAGGCGGCGTCGAGCCGCTCGTACTTCTCGCTGAGCACCGTCGACTGGGGGGAGGCCAGCACGTTCTCCAGCCAGCCGTCGGGTCGCAGGATGCCGGTCACCAGCGTGTACGACACGCCGTGCTCGCCCGCCGCGCGGGCGATGTCACGCGGCGTCGGGGGGCGATCGCCCTCCCAGTCGGGCAGCAGCCAGCGACGCAGCGTGCCCTGGTTGCCCACCAGCACCGCCGTCTGCGGCAGCACCAGATCGCGGAAGGCGTCCAGGTAGGTGTCGATGGGCTCGTCCTCCCACCATGACAGATTGGGCATGTAGGCCACCACGGGCACTTCGGGGTAGTCGGAGGCGATCTCCGCCACCAGGCCCAGGTTGTCGGGGCTGCCGGCGAAGCCCACCTTGATGGCCTGCACCGGCACGTCCTCCAGGATGGCGCGGGCCTGATCGGCCACATGCTCCTCGTCCAGTGCCACATGGTCGAAGACCTCGGCCGTGTCCCGCACGTAGATCCCCGTGGTCACGCCCAGCATGTGCGCGCCCACCGAGGCCACCGACAGCGCGTCCGAGGCCAGGCCGGTGGCGCCGCTGGCATCGCCGGCGTTGAAGACGAGCACGCAGGGTTGGCGCAGTTCTTGAACCGGCGACAGATCTTCCTGCGATGGGTCATCGTCGGCCGCGTCAGCTTCGTTAACATTGCCCGGTTGCGCTGCCGCAACGGCATGGACTTGAATGCCAGGTCTTTGCATGGGGGGGCGGGCGCTGTGCGTATGCCTGTCACGGCTCCTTTTGACAATGTCAGAAGGGGTGACGTCTAGATACAATTGTTGCATTATTTGAACGGGGCCCGTAAGCTGCGATGAACACGAAAACCTGGATGTGCCTGATTTGCGGGTGGATCTACGACGAAGCGGCAGGTTGGCCCGACGATGGTATTGCCCCCGGCACCGCCTGGGCCGATGTTCCGATGAACTGGACCTGCCCGGAGTGCGGCGCGCGCAAGGAAGATTTCGAAATGGTCGAGATCTGACCCTCGCAGTGCCCGCACTGTCCGGGTGCCGTTGCCGCGCGGTAGGGCCGGCGGTCAACACGAGAGGATGGCGATGAGTGCGAACGGATCGGGTTTCAAGGTGCTGGTGATCGACGACAGCAACACGATCCGGCGCAGCGCCGAGATCTTCCTCCGGCAGGGCGGCCACGAAGTGCTGCTGGCCGAGGACGGCTACGACGCGCTTTCCAAGGTGAACGACCACCAGCCCCAGCTGATTTTCTGCGACATCCTGATGCCCCGGCTCGATGGGTACCAGACCTGCGCCATCATCAAGCGCAACGCCCAGTTCAGCCATGTGCCGGTGGTCATGCTCTCGTCGCGCGACGGCGTCTTCGACAAGGCCCGCGGCCGCATGGTCGGCTCGCAGGACTACCTGACCAAGCCCTTCACCAAGGATCAGTTGCTGCAGGCCGTGCGGCAGTTCGGCGGCGACGGCGCCGCCACGGCGCCATCCGCCCCATGATCGCCTGCGCCCCGGTGCGCGCAGGCAGGAGAGAACCCCGCCCATGACCATCCGCAGCGTGCTCGTCGTCGACGACTCCCGCACCGAGCTGGTATTTCTGTCCGACTTGCTGCAGCGCAACGGCTTTGCCGTGCGCACGGCCGAGAGCGCCGAGGCCGCGATGCGTCACCTCGAGGTCGGCCTGCCCGACCTCATCCTGATGGACATCGTCATGCCGGGGCAGAACGGCTTCCAGTTCACGCGCAGCCTGATGCGCGATCCCCGCTTTGCCCAGGTGCCCGTGATCATGTGCAGCAGCAAGGCCCAGGAGACCGACCGCGTATGGGGCCTGCGCCAGGGCGCGCGCGACTACATCGTCAAGCCCGTGCAGGCCGACGAACTGCTCGCCAAGATCCACGCGCTCGATTGAGGCCACGCCCATGCGCCTCGCCCGCCTGCCTGTTGCCGTCCGTGCCGCTGCCTCCGGCAGGCGGGCGACGCGCCAGGGCACCTTCGCCGCGGGGAGCCATGTCCCAACGTGAGTCCCTGCGCGCCTTTCAGGCTCGCCTGGCCGAGCGGCTGCAGGCCGCCCAGGCCCGGCCGCTGGCGGCCCAATGGCTGGCCGTGCATGCGGGTGGCCGCGCTTGCCTGCTGCCGCTGCCGCAGGCCGGTGAGATCTTCGCTGCGACGGCGCCCCAGCCCGTTCCCTACGTCAGGCCCTGGTTCCTGGGCGTGGCCAACCTGCGCGGTCGGCTGTGCGGCGTGATCCGGCTGGCCCACTGGCTGGCCGACTCGCCGCTGCCGGCCGGGGTGGCGCCCCAGGTGGACGAGGGCTCCCACTTCGTCGCGCTGGGTGAAGCACTTGGCGTCAACGCCGCGCTGCGTGTCGATGCGCTGGCCGGCCTGCGCAGCGGCAGCGCCTTCACCGGCGTGCTGCACGCCGAGGCGGTGCGGCCGCCCTGGCTGGGCGCCTGCCTCGCCGACCGCGACGGCCAGGCCTGGCAGGTGCTGGACCTGCAGGCGCTGGCTGCCGATCCCGGCTTCCTGCACATCGCGGCGTGACGATCCGCGCCGCCGTCTCCGTTCCGAAGGACCGCCTGTGACCCTGATCGTCGACACGTTCAAGAAGTACCTGCCTGGCCGCGAACCAGGCGGGGAGGATCTGGACCAGCCGGTCACGGTGATCGGTGCCGATCCGTCGGCTCCCGCGCCGGTCGAGGCGAGCGCGACCGTGCGTCGAACCGAGGCGCGTCCTGCGGGCCTCGAAGGGCGCGCCGCTGCCCGCGAGCCGCAGGCCAAGGCCGCCCCTGCTCCGGAGCCGGAGCCGGCGCCGGTCGCGGCCGTCCGCGCATCTCCCGTGCGGCAGCGCTGGCTCATCGCGCTGCTGGTGCCGCTCGTGCTGCTGCTGCTGGCCGCGGCCGCCTGGACCGCCGTGCGCGCAGACCGCGTCTCGCAGCAGCTGGCCTCGGCCGGCCAGGCGCTGATGCAGTCGCAGCGGCTGGCCAAGTCGGCTTCGCAGGCCCTGGTCGGGACGGTGCCGGCCTTTGCCGAATTGCGCGACAGCACCGACGACCTCAGCCGGCGCATCGCCGGCCTGGCCCGCGGCGACGATGAGCTCGGACTGGCGCCGCTGGATGCGGCCGATGCCGACATCCTGGCCCGCATCCAGCCGCTGGCCGCGCGCGCCGAGGCCGGAGCCAAGGTGGTGCTGGGCCAGCAGAAAGTGCTGATCGAGGTGGGCGCGGGCCTGCGTGGCATCGCCCGCCAGTCTTCCGAACAGCTGGAACAGGCGCAGACGGTGGCCACGGCCGCCCTGCGCAGCGCCTCGCAGGCCGAAGCGCAGGCGGCCGGCCAGTTGCCCATGCTCACCCAGCGCATCGGCAAATCGGCCAGCGAGTTCCTGACCGTCGAAGGCGTGAGCCCCGACGCCGTCTTCCTGCTCGGCAAGGACATGGCGCGCTTCGAGGCCCTGGTGCGCGGCCTTCAGGACGGCAGCACGTCCCTGGGCATCGCGCCCCTGCGCGACCAGGCCGCGCGCGAGGCGCTGGCGGCCCTGCTGACCAGCCACCAGCGCAACCAGGCCCAGGCCCGCGCCGTGCTCGAGAACCTGCAGGGCGTGGTCGCCGCCCGGGAGGCGCAGGCGGCCGTGCTGGCCGACAGCGAGCCATTGCGCCGCGCCCTGGGCGAGTTGCAGACACGCCTGCAGTCGCGCACCGGGCTGGGCTTCGAGGAACTGGCCCTGCTGGTGATGCTGTCGCTGGCCGCACTCGGCCTGGCCGGCGCCATCGGCTGGCTGCAGGTGCGCGAAGGGCGCGAGCGCGCCGCCGCGGCCGAGCGTGAGCGCCAGCAGGCCGAGGAGCAGGCGCGCGAATCCAACCGCGTCAACAGCGCCAACCAGAGCGCCATCCTGCGGCTGATGAACGAACTGCAGGCCGTGGCCGAGGGCGACCTCACCCAGCAGGCCACGGTCACCGAGGACATCACCGGCGCCATCGCCGACTCGGTGAACTACACCGTCGAAGAGCTGCGGATGCTGGTCGGCAACGTGCAGAACACCGCCACCCGCGTGGCCCACACCACGGGCCAGGTGGACCAGACCTCCACCGAGCTGCTGGCCGCCTCGACCGAGCAGCTGCGCGAGATCCGCGAGACCGGCCAGTCGGTGCTGAGCATGGCCGCGCGCATCAACGGCGTGTCGGCCCAGGCGCAGGAATCGGCCTCGGTCGCCCGGCAGTCGCTGCAGGCGGCCGAAACGGGTCTGTCGGCGGTGCAGAACGCCATCGGCGGCATGAATGCCATCCGCGAGCAGATCCAGGACACCGCCAAGCGCATCAAGCGGCTGGGTGAGTCCTCGCAGGAGATCGGCGAGATCACCGAGCTGATCTCGGACATCACCGAGCAGACCAACGTGCTGGCGCTCAACGCGGCCATCCAGGCGGCGTCGGCCGGCGAGGCGGGACGCGGCTTCTCGGTGGTGGCCGAGGAGGTGCAGCGCCTGGCCGAGCGCTCGGGCGACGCCACGCGCCAGATCGCCGCGCTGGTCAAGGCCATCCAGACCGACACGCAGGATGCCGTGGGCGCCATGGAGCGTTCCACGCAGGGCGTGGTCCAGGGGGCGCGGCTGTCCGACAACGCCGGCACGGCGCTGTCCGAGATCGACCGCGTGTCGCGCCGTCTGGCCGAGCTGATCGAGGAGATCTCGCAATCGGCCTCGCGCGAGGCGGAATCCGCCAACGTCGTGGCCGCGAGCATCCAGCACATCTTTGCCGTGACCGAGCAGACCGGCGAGGGCACCCGCGCCACAGCGCGACAGGTGCGCGAGCTTTCGCAGATGGCCGAAGAGCTGCGGCAGTCGGTCGCGCGTTTCAAGATCACGTGACTATGGAACACCCCCAGGCTGCGCGCTTCGCGCTTCGCCTCCCCCCTCAAGGGGGCACATCCAGCGGCCCGGCGAAGCCGGTTCCGCGGATGTTCCCCCTTGGCCTGCTCCGCGGCCATTCGAACGAGAAGCGGGTGGCGGTTGCGGGCGCCGCGCGCCGGTCTTGCCTTGCCGGAGTGAAAGCATGAGCGCACTTCACGCGAGCGGCATGTCGGCCATGGATGGCGCGTCCACCGATCTGGGGCCGCTGGCCTGGGTGCATGGCGAGGTGCGCAAGTCGCTGGAGAACGCGGCCAAGGCGGTGCATCGCCATCAGATGGCGCGGGTGTCGGGCCAGGGCGGCGCGGAAGCCGAGTTGCACGCGGCGGCCCATCATCTGCATCAGGCGGCCGGGGCGCTGCAGATGGTCGGGCAGGGCGGGGCGGGGCGGCTGGCCTCGGGCATGGAATGGGCCGTGCAGCGGCTTCAGCGCGAGCCGGCCCTGCAGACGGATACCTCGGTGGCCGCCATCGAGCGGGCCGGCTTCGCCCTGACCGACTTCCTGGCCCGCCTCATGGGCGGCCGGCCGGCGCCGGCGCTGGGGCTGTTTCCGCATTACCGCGACATGCTGGAGCTGGCGGGCGCCGAGCGCATCCACCCGGCCGACCTGGGGTCCCAGGCCTGGTCCTGGCCGCCGCTGCCGCGGCCTGAGGGCGTGCGGCCATTGGTGCTCGATGCGCAGGTGCGCGCCGGCCTCGACCGTGACCTGCTGCAGGTGGTCAAGAGCGGCAATGCCGATTCGGCCCGCCGCCTCGCCGCCCTGTGCCTGCGCCTGATGGCGGGGCAGGCCCCCGGCACCCCGCCGGCGGGCTTCTGGCTGCTGGCCGGTGCCTTCTTCGAGGCCCTGGGTGCCGGTGTTCTGGGGGCCGACGCCTATGTGCGCCGCACCGCCTCGCGCGTGATGCTGCAGTACGCGGCCCTGGCCCGAGGCGCCGCGCCTGTGGCCGATCGGCTGGGGCAGGACCTGCTCTTCTTCTGCGCCCAGGCCCGTGTGCCGGTGCCTGCGCCCGTGCCGCTGCCGCTGCTGACCACCGTGCGCCGCGCCTGGGGCCTGGGCCGCGGCGATCCGCTGGACTACGAGCAGCGCCGCTTCGGCCGCTTCGACCCGGCGCTGCTGGCGCAGGCCCGGCGCCGTGCAGAGGCGGCCAAGGAATGCTGGTCCGCCATTTCCGACGGCGACCTCAACCGCCTGCGCCCCGCCGCCGACAGCTTCTCGCAGCTCGGCGAATCGCTGATGGCCCTGTACCCGGCCGCCGCGCCCCTGGTGCAGGCCTTCGACCAGGTGCTGGGCGAGGTGATCCACCGGGGCGAGCCACCCTCGACCGAGCTGGCACTCGAAGTGGCCACCGCGCTGCTGCACATGGAGGCCGCCTTCGACGACCTCGATCCGCAGGACCGCGAGCTGGCCGAGCGCATCGTGCAGCTGGCCGGCCGGATCGAACGTGCGCGGCGCGGCGCGCCCTCCGAGCCGCTCGCGCCCTGGATGGAGGCGCTCTACCACCGCGTGAGCGACCGCCAGAGCCTGGGTACGGTGGTCGACGAACTGCGGGCCCACCTGGGCGAGCTGGAGAAGTCGCTCGACCAGTTCTTCCGCCGACCGGGCGATGGCAGCGTGCTGCGCGCCGTGCCGGCCCAGCTCACGCAGATGCGCGGCGTGCTCTCGGTGCTCGGCCTGGACGAGGCCGCACGCGCCGTCCAGCGCATGCGCGAGGACGTGGAGCAGTTGCTGGCCGAAGGTGCCAGCCAGGGCGGGATCGCGCCGGGGGCGCCGGGCGTCGAGCGCCTGGGCCACAACCTGGGCGCGCTCGGCTTCCTGATCGACATGCTGGCCTACCAGCCGGCGCTGGCGCGTCGGCTCTTCGTCTTCGACGAGGCCGCCGGCCGGCTCGACCCGCTCATGGGCCGCCAGGGCGCGTCCGCGCCCGTGGCACCGCCGCAGGACGAACTGCCGGGCGAGGTGATCGACAGCGCGCAGGTCGTGGATGCACAGATCGCCCAGCGGCTGGCCGAGGTCAGCGCGCCCGTGGCGCCGGCCCTCGAAGAGTTCAGCCGCGCCGCCGAGACCTGGAAGGCGTCGGCAGGGACTTCGTCCGCACCGGCGCCGCATTCCGAGCCGCCGTTGCCGCCCGGCATGGACGTGGCCGAGCTGGATGAAGACGACCTGCGGACCATCTTCCTGGATGAGGCCCGGGAGGTGCTGCAGTCCGCCCGGACCGCGCTGCGCGCATTGACCGAGCCGCCTGCCTCCGGCGAGGAGCTCACGGTGCTGCGCCGGGCCTTCCACACGCTCAAGGGCAGTGCCCGCATGGTGGGGCTGGACGACTTCGGCGAGGCGGCCTGGGCGTGCGAGCAGGTCCTCAACACCTGGCTGGCCGAGCAGCGCCACGCCGACCGGGCGCTGATCTCGGCGGCCGAAGGGGCATTGCCCGGCTTCGCCGCGTGGATCGAGGCCATCGCTGCCGGCCACACGCCGCCGCCGAGCGAGCCGTGGCTGGCGCCGATGCGTGCGCTGACCGACCCGCCCGGTGCGCCTGCTTCGGCGCCGCTGGCCGCCGCGACGACCGTGCCGGCCGCGCCGGCGCCTCTTGCCGCGCAGGTCGACGCGCAGGCACCCGCCACGGCGGCGGCGTCCGAGGCGCTGGCGCCGTTGCCGGTCTTCGAGCCCGATTTCGAGGCCACCACGCTGCCCGCGCCGCTCGAGCCCCTGCCCCCGCCCGTGGAGGAGCCCGACCTGCTCCCCGATCTGGACCTGGACCTGGGCGGTCCCACCCGGCCGGCCGACCTCGACTTCCTGCTGCCCGACCCGCCGCCTGCCCCGCCCCTGCCACCGCCCGCCAGCTTCGGCCATACCCGCATGGAGGCCGAGTTCGCCTACGACGAGCCGCCCACGCTGCCGGCACCCATGCGCCGCGACGAAGAGGAGGCCGACGCCGACGAAGGGCTCGCGGATTTCGAGCGCACCACGCAGGCCGAGCCCGCCGCGGGTTCGGTGCCGCTGTCTCCGCACTATGGCGTGGATTTCGAGCTGTCGATGGCGCCCACCGAGCCCGCGCCCAGCGAGCCACCGCCGGCCGACGACGCTCCGGCGCCAGCGGTGCAGGACGATGCGACGCCCGACGTTGCCGCACCCGCCGTCCCTTCCGCGCCCGATCCTGTTGCCGCCTCCGCGGCGCAGGAAGCGGTGGGCGCGCCGCAGGAGGCCGTGGCGCCCCGCCCGGACGACGAGGTTCGCCTGGTCGGCGGGCTGCGCATTCCACTGGCGCTCTACAACGTCTACCTGGGCGAAGCCGAGGAGTGGTCGCGCCAGCTGGTCGAGCTGCTCGCGGTCTGGGCGCAGTCGCCGGGCACGCGCCTGCCCGACGAGGCGGTCGCCGCCGCGCATTCCCTCGCCGGCAGTTCGGCCACGGTCGGCTTCGCGCTGCTGTCCGAACTGGCGCGTCTAGTGGAGAACGTGCTGCAGCATGTGCAGGGCGAACACCGGGCGGGCGCGGCCCAGGCGGATGTGCTGCTCGAAGCCGCGCAGGACATCCGCCGGCTGCTGCACCAGTTCGCGGCGGGTTTCGTCAAGGCTCCGGCCGCCGGGCTGCCCGAGCGCCTGCGTGCCCTTCTCGACCTGCCCCTGGAGAGCGCGGCATCGACCGTCGGCCGGGCCTCGGCGCCCGGGCCCGACGTCGCCCTGGAGCCCGAAGACGAGCTCGACGCCGTCCAGGACGCGGTGGACCACGAGCTCTTTCCCATCTTCGAGGAGGAGGCTGCCGAACTGCTGCCCGCCCTCAGCCGCGCCCTGCGCGCCTGGGCCGCGCAGCCCGACGATGCCGATGCCCGGGCGCAGGTGCTGCGGGCCCTGCACACCCTCAAGGGCAGCGCCCGGCTGGCCGGCGCCATGCGCCTGGGCCAGCGTGCGCACCAGATGGAATCGGCGCTGGAGCCGCTCGGCCTGGGCGACGCCGTGCGCGAGGCGCTCGAGCAGGCGCTGGGTCGGCTGGACGTCCTCCAGGCCGAGTTCGACCAACTGTGCGCGGCCGATTCGGCCGACGAAGCCCGGCGCCAGCAATGGGCGGCCGAGTCGGTCGCGGCCGAGCACAGTGCGCCCGTGCTGCGCATCGAGACCGGCGAGGCGGTCTCGCCGACCGTCTCGCATGACGCCCGGCCGCCCGCGAATGCGCAGGGCGAGGTGCCGCGTCCCGAAGGCCTGGACGCTGTGCTGGCCGCGGCCCTGCCGACGGCCATGACGCCGGTGGCGGCGACCGCGGGCGCCGTGGTGCGCATCCGCGCCCAGTTGCTGGACCGGCTGATGGCCGAGGCCGGCGAGGTGACCATCACCCGCGGCCGCGTCGAGGCCTCGGTCGAGCAGTTGCGCGGCGCCCTGGGCGAACTCACCGGCAACCTGCAGCGCCTGCGCCAGCAATTGCGCGACCTGGAGGTGCAGGCCGAGAGCCAGATGCAGTCGCGCCAGATGCAGTCGCGCGACGCGCAGGGCTTCGACCCGCTGGAGTTCGACCGCTTCACCCGCGTGCAGGAACTCACCCGCATGATGGCCGAGTCGGTGGACGACGTCGCCGCCGTGCACCGCACCCTGCAGCGCACCGTGCAGGTGGCCGAGGACGGCCTGCAGACCCAGGCCCGCCAGACGCGCGAGCTGCAGCGCTCGCTGCTGCGCACACGCATGGTGGCCTTCGACAACCTGGCCGAGCGGCTCTACCGTGTGGTGCGCCAGGCTTCCAAGGAAACGGGCAAGCCGGTGCACCTCGACCTGTTCGGCGGCGAGGTGGAGATGGACCGCGGCGTGCTCGACCGCGTCGCACCGGCCTTCGAGCACCTGCTGCGCAATGCGGTGGTCCACGGCATCGAGCCGCCCGAGGAGCGCGCTCGCGCCGGCAAGCCGGCCACCGGGCAGCTGCACGTGGAGATGCGCCAGGACGGCAATGACATCG
>NZ_CAJYES010000214.1 GCF_913773995.1 uncultured Pseudacidovorax sp. | reverse complement strand
AGGCCAGCTCGTTGCCCAGGTTGTCCACGCGCGCATACCACAGCAGGCTGGCGCGCTGCACCTTCATGCGGTAGCCCAGCGATGCATTCCACAGCGTGTAGCTGTCCGTGGCCCGGTCGGTGGCCGGCACGCGCTTCTGCGCGGCGTAGTGGTCGAAGCCGACGCGCGCGCTCCAGGGCCCGCTGGTCCAGGCCAGCGTGGCGCCCAAACGCACCGGTGCGATGCGCGGCAGCGCCTCGCCCGTGTCGGTGTTGGTGGCACGCACGGCATCGGCACGCCATTCGAGGTCGAGCTTGCCACCGGGCAGCGGGCGCAGGCCGTCGTTGCCCAGCAGGCGCAGGCTGCCGCTGGCCTCGATGCCGGTGAAGCGGGCCCGCACGCCGCGGTAGACGTATTCGGCCAGCAGTTCTTCGTCCAGCGCGGCGGCCAGGGCCTCCTCCGAGCCGCGGACGAAGGACTCGCCCTCGTCGTTGCGCAGCTTGCCCGTGGCCGTGAGGCCGATGTAGTTGCGGAACTTCGACCAGTAGGCATTGACGCGGGCGTTGTGGGCGCCGGACTTCCACTGCGCGCCGATGTCGGCGCCCAGCGAGCGCTCCTTCTGCAGGTTGGCATCGCCCACCTCCCAGGCAGCGGTGGCCACGTGGGGGCCGTTGGCGAAGAGCTCGTAGTCCTTGGGCGCGCGCTCGGTGTAGGCGAGGTTGCCCGTGATCTGCCACTGCGGCGCCATGTTGTAGAGCAGGCCGAAGGACGCACTGTGCGGGTTGAAGCTGCGCTCGCCGATGGCGAAGCGGGTGATCGACGGATCGTCCGGATAGCCCTGCGACGACACCTTCACCCGCTCGGTGCGCGCCCCGAAGCTCAGCCTGCCCCAGGACAGCGGCAGCTCCTCGTACAGGAAGAGCGCGTCGCTGTGCGTGCGGCTGTGCGGCGCGAAGGCCTCTTCGCCATCGGCGGCGAAACGGGTGCGCTCGCTTTGCAGGCCGATCAGGCCCTCGAAGCCCGCGATGGGCCGATGACGCGCCTCGATGCGCAGGTCGTTGCCGTTGTTGGTGAAGGTGGTGCCCGGCGAGCCGCCTTCGTACTCGGTGTGCCTGTAGTCGGTGTGGCTGGCCTTGGCATGGATGCTCGTGAAGAAGCCGCCGGGGCGCCATTCGCCTTCGATGGCCTGGCGTTGCTGGCGCATGCCGATGGTGACGTCGTCCTCGGCCACGGTGCCATAGCTGCTGCGGTAGTCGCTCACCGAGGCGCCGATCCAGCCGGCACCGCCGAAGAACAGCGTGCCGCCCACGGCGCCCCCGCGGCTCTCGGAGGCCGAGTTGCAGATGCGCTTCTGCAGCACGTTGACGCCGCCCTTGCCGCACTCCAGCCAGGTGGGCGCGTTCACGTCGTCGGCATGGCGGCGGAAGGCATCGACATGCAGCGCGAAGCGGTCGTTGCCGCCTTCGAGCACCACGGCGCCGTTGCCTTCCTTGCTGCCGCTGGCGTAGCTGGCATCGGCGCGGCCGCCGAAGCCGTTGATCGGCTCCGTCGGGATGCGGTTGTCGATCACGTTGACCACGCCGCCCACGGCGCTGCCGCCATAAAGCAGTGCGCCGGGGCCGCGCAGCACCTCGATGCGGTCGGTGACGAGGGCGTCGGTGGGCACCGCATGGTCATAGCTCAGGGCCGAGGCATCGAGCGAGGCGCCGCCGTTGGAAAGGATGCGGATGCGGTCGCCGTCCTGCCCGCGGATCGTGGGCCGGCTGGCGGTGGGCCCGAAGTAGGTGCTGGAGACGCCGGGCAGGCCCTGCAGCGTCTCGCCCAGGGTGGACTGCGAGCGGTACAGCAGCGCGCTGCCCGACAGCGCCTCGACCGGCGCGATGGATTCGGCCGCGCCGAGCGGGTTGCCCGTGACGGTGATGGTGCTCAGCGTGGCGCCTTCGGCCGTGGGCTGGGCATGCGCCAGCGTGGACAGGGCAAAGAGAACGGCCGCGCCGATGGCGTGGCGATGGAATTGGGGGGTCATCTGGAAGCACTCGTTGAATTTGAAAGGACGTGCCGCCACGGCCCGCACGGGGCGGTCGCGGCAGCGTCGAGGAAGCACGGGAATTCAGCGAGCGCCGGGTGGACCGCGCGCATCGAAGTGCACGGTCCATCGGTAGATGGCCTGGACGGCGAGGCAGGCGAAGGTGGCCGCAGGCAGCGCCACCGGCAGCAGCACCAGCGGCACGCCCGGCAGGCCGGCGCCGTGCGACAGCACGTCGTACAGACGGCATTCCGCATCGGTCTTGTCCGCAAACAGGGCATGCAGCCAGGCATGGCGCGGCGCCTGGAGGACGGCGCCGTCAGCAGAGGCAGCCGGCTCCGCGGGGGTTCCGGCCGTCGCCTGCCAGGCGGCATGCGGATGGTCGTTCGGCGCATGCAGGGTGCCATGCACAAGGCCGAGCGTCGTCGTCACCCACACTGCGACGAGCAGTGCGAGCGCGACGATGCGTGACGGCCTGGAGCGATTCATCCGCGTGCGTCCCGGCAGATCAGAAGTGCGTGGTCATGCTCACGTACAGGCTGCGGCGGGTGCCGTACTGCGGCGCGCCCACGCCGACGCCCGTGCCGTCGCGCAGCAGGTACTTCTCGTCGAACAGGTTCAGCACCGCGACGCGGCCCACCACGTCGCCGCCGTCCCCGTACTTCCAGGTGTGCGAGTAGGCGGCATTGACCACGGTGTAGTGCGGCAGCGCCGCGCTGTTGGGCGCCCCGCCGTCGGGCGTGCGTCGCAGGCCGCTGCCGTAGATCAGGTCACCGCTGACCTGGTCGGCACCGAAGCGGTAGCTGGCGCCCAACGAGGCGGTGTAGATCTGGTCATGGTCCAGGTACACGTAGTGGTTGGCGATGTAGCTCAGCTCGTCCGCACCGAACAGCGACTGGCTGGACACGATGTTCTTGCCCATCGCCTTCTGGTAGGCCAGGTTGGCATAGGCGGCCCAGTGGTCGTCGCTGTAGCGCGCCGACAGCTCCAGCCCGCGCGCGAAGCCCTGCGCATAGTTGAAGGGCGACAGGATCAGCGCCTGGCCGAACTGGCCTTCGTCGAGCAGGTTGTCGATGTGCTTGTAGTACGCATCGGCGGACAGCGACAGGTGCTCGCCCACCTTCTGGTCCACGCCCACATCGAAGTAGCGCGAGCGCTCGGCCTTCACCGCGTCGGAGTTGGCCACCTCGGGCTGGTTGGTGGTGCCGGTGTAGAGGTTGATGCTCTGCTGCGAGGCCAGCTCCTGCGGCGGCGGCGTGAAGTAGCGCGCGAAGCCGGCATGCAGCGCCGTGCTCTCGGTTGCCGCATAGGCCAGGTTCAGCCGCGGGCTCCACTGGTGCTCCTTGGTGAAGGCGTTCACGCTGTCGTAGCGCAGCCCGTAGTTGAAGGTGAGCTTCGGGTCGATGCGCCACTCGTCCTGCAGGTACAGGCTGGCCAGCTCGCCGGTCTTGCCCGAGTTGTCGTTGATGAGCACCGGCGTATTGCCCACCTGCGCGCCCGAGTCGTCGACCGGGAACACGTTCACCGCGTTGATGCTGCGCGTGTTCGCGCGTGTGTACAGCCCGCCGAAGCGCAGCGTGTGGGCGTCGCCCAGCTTGTACGAGGCATCGGCCTGCAGGCCATTGGACGAGTTGGTGCGCTCGGTGTCCGAGGCGACGCCGTTGTAGATCAGGTCGCCCACCGGGTCGGGCCGGTAGTGCAGGCTCGAATACTGGTGGAAGGCCGACAACTGGAAGTCCAGCGCGCCCAGCGACTTCTGGTACGACAGCGCGACGAAACGCGTGCTCTCGTTCTGGCGCTCGCGCACCTGCGACGAAGGCAGGCCGTTGTAGCCCGAGCCCAGGTCGCTGAAGCCGGCCAGCGAGAAGGCTGGCGTCTGGTTCGGGTTGGTCGGGATCTGGAACTTGCCATCGTAGGTGCCGAACATCAGGCCCAGCCGCGTGTCGTCGTCCAGGTAGTACGAGAAGTTGCCGAAGGTCTTGCCCTGGCGGGTGCGGTCGTTCTGGGCATTGAGCGTGGGCTGCGGGTTCTCGATGCCCTGGCTGTTGCCCACGCCACTGGCCGAGAGGTAGTAGCTCAGGTTGCCCGTGGTGCCGTAGACCGAGCCACTGCCTTCCAGTGTGTCGTGGCTGCCGAGGGTGAAGCCCAGGGAGCCGCCGGGCTTGCCGAAGCCCTGCTTCGTCTGGATGTCGACCACACCGGCGGTGCGCAGCCCGTACTGGGCCGGCAGCGCGCCGGTCAGGTAGGTGATCGTGTCGATGTAGCGGGTGTCCAGCGTCTGGCCGAAGCCGGAGATGCCTTCGGGCAGTTGCACGCCGTTGATGCGGTACTGCACGTTGCCGTGGTCGTCACGTACATGCAGGGAGCCGGAGGCCTTGGAGTCCTTGGCCACGCCGGGCAGGGTGAGCAAAACGTCGTCCAGCGGCGTGGCGTCGCCCTTGCCCAGCGCGCCGATGGCGCTCTGGTCGATGCGGTAGACGGTGGCGCCCGTCTCGGGCGACAGCTCCATGCGCGCCTTCTTGAGGCGCTCGGAGCTGACCTCGACGGTGGACAGCGTCTGGGGCTGGGCCGGCGTCGCCGCGCCGGAAGCGGCATTGCCCGGGGGTGCGGCGTCCTGGGCGAAGGCCGGGGCGCACAGGAGCGTGAGAACGGCAATGCCGACGGCACTGCGAGGGAAATTCTGGTTCATGGGATGTCACTGGCGAATCGATGGACAGGCCTCCACCGCCCACGCAGGTGCGGGCGGCAGGGCCAGGGCTCAGGGAGATTCAGCGAGTGACGGGCGGACCGCGCGCGTCGAAGAGCGCCACCCAGCGCCGCAGGGCCTCGCCCTGCATGAAGGCGAGCACCGCCGCGGGCGGCAGGGTGGGCAGCATGAGCAGCACGATGGTGGGCGTGGCCGCATCGTGCTGAAGCTGGTCCAGGATCAGGCAGAGCGCGCTGCCGTCCTCATGGTCGTCGAACAGGGCCGCCAGCCCATGGTGCGCGGCATGCGCGAAGGGCTCGGCACCATGGGCGTCGGCCGCGTGGCCAAGATGGGGGGCATGCGCCTCGACCGCAACCGCATGCCCGCCACCCGCATGCATGTGCAGGGTGCGGTGCATGAGCCCCAGCGCCGACGCGATCACCAGCACCCACGCCAGCACGATGGCCAGCACAGGCGAGGCAGACGTGCGCAGGAGGCGAGGCGGCATCCAGAGGCGAGGTCGTGCGGGGGGCGGTCGGTGCGGGCCTCAGCCCTTCCTGACCCGCTCGGCAAAGGTCTTGCGGAACTTCTCGACCTTGGGCGCCACGACGAAGGCGCAGTAGCCCTGGTTGGGATGCTTGGCGAAGTAGTCCTGGTGATAGGCCTCGGCCGGCCAGTAGCGCTGCAGCGGGCCGATCTCGGTCACGATGGGCACGCCGCCATAGGCCTGGTGGGCGGCCAGCTCCGCCACCACCTCGCGAACGGTGGCCAACTGGGCCTCGTCGGTGGTGTAGATGGCGCTGCGGTACTGCGGGCCGACGTCGTTGCCCTGTCGGTCGGGCGTGGTCGGGTCGTGCACGACGAAGAAGATGTGCAGGATCTCGCGCAGGTCGATGACCGAGGGATCGAACTGCACCTTGATCACCTCGGCATGGCCGGTGGTGCCGCTGCAGACCTGCTCGTAGGTGGGATGGTCCACATGCCCGTTGGCGTAGCCGGACTCCACGTCCAGCACGCCTTCGACGCGGTCGAACACGGCCTCAGTGCACCAGAAGCACCCGCCCCCGAGGACGATGGTCTGCGGCGATGCGGCTTGGGTTTCGGACATGGCGCTTCTCCTGGGCAAACGGGCGATTGTGCCGTCTCGTCTTGACGCCTGCAGAACCGGCGGCCAATAATTAATAACCAACCGGTCATTAACTTCTTCGCCCTCCCCCTCATGGGTTCCTCTGCCTCCCTGCCCTGCCGACTGCGCGACGCCATGACCGGCGCCAAGCGCGCGCGTCGCAAGGAGGCCCGACCGGGCGAGCTGCTGCAGGCCGCACTCGACCTGTTCGTCGAGAAGGGCTTCGCCGCCACCCGGTCGGAGGACGTGGCCGCCCGCGCCGGAGTCTCCAAGGGCACGCTGTTCCTGTACTTCGGTTCCAAGGAGGAGCTGTTCAAGGCGGTCGTCACCGAGAACCTGGCCGGCCGCTTCACCGAGTGGAACCAGGAGTTCGAGACCTTCGAAGGCAGCAGTCCCGACATGCTGCGCTATGCGCTCAACACCTGGTGGCAACGCGTGGGCAGCACGCAGGTGTCGGGCATCAGCAAGCTGATGATGAGCGAGGGCCGCAACTTCCCCGAGCTGTCGGCCTTCTACCACCAGAGCGTGGTGGCGCCGGGCAATGCGCTGGTGCGCCGGATCCTGGAACGCGGGATCGCCCGGGGTGAATTCCGCGCCATGGACCTGGACCACGCCGTCCATGCCGTGGTGGCGCCGCTGCTCTTCATGATCCTGTGGAAGCACGCACCCGAGGTGTGTGGCGGCACGGCCGCGCTGGACCCGGCACGCTATCTGGCCGCACAGGCCGATCTGCTGCTGCACGGCATGTGCACCCGCCAGGGGCTCGCCGCGGACGGCGGCGCGGCAGGCTCCTAGAATCCCGGGCTTTGTCCGTTCTGCGTCGCCCCGCCCCCACCATGACCGCCTCCCTCGTCACCGATCCCCTGCGCTTCAACATGATCGAGCAGCAGATCCGCCCCTGGAACGTGCTCGACCTCGAGATCCTGGAACTGCTGACCGAAGTGCGCCGCGAAGACTACGTGCCCGCCGCCCACCGCGGCATGGCCTTCTTCGACATGGACATCCCGCTCGGCGACGGCCCCGGCCAGGTCATGCTCTCGCCCAAGATGGAGGCGCGGCTGCTGCAGGACCTGCAGGTCAAGAAGACCGACTCCGTGCTCGAGATCGGCACCGGCTCCGGCTACATGGCCGCCCTGCTTGGCGCCCGCGCCGCCCGCGTGCTGACGCTGGAGATCGACCCCAAGCTGGCCGCCACGGCCGCCCAGACCCTGCAGCGCAACGGCGTCGGCAATGTCGAAGTGCGCCACGCCGACGGCGCCCAGCCGCTGCCCAGCGGCCCGACCTTCGACGTCATCCTGCTCAGCGGCTCGGTCGCCCGCATTCCGCAGAACCTGCTGGGCTCGCTGAACATCGGCGGCCGGCTGGCCGCCATCGTCGGTGACGAGCCGGTGATGCGCGCCCATTTCGTCACCCGCACGGCCGAAGGCAAGTGGGACACCCAGGAGCCCTGGGACACCATCGCCCCCCGCCTGCTGAACTTCCCGGAGCCCTCGCGCTTCAACTTCTGACCGCCACCGAGCGCGCCTTGAGCGTCATCCGTTCGCGCTGAGCCTGTCGAAGCGCCGGGCCGGGACGTCGAAGGAGCGCCAGGGACGGTCTTCCGCCTACCCAGCGCCACCATGATCGACCAAGTCCCTCCCGCCCACCTGCAAGCCTGGTTCGACCAGGCGCCCGACGCGCCGGCCGTGGTGCTCGACGTGCGCGAGCCCTGGGAACTGCAGACCGCCAGCGTGAAGCCCGATGCCGGCTTCATCGTGGTGGCCGTACCCATGAACGAGATCCCCGCCCGCCTGGCCGAGCTCGACCCCGCCCAGCGCATCGCCTGCCTGTGCCACCACGGCGCCCGCAGCCAGCGGGTGGCCGCCTTCCTGGCCCACAACGGCTACGAGCAGGTCGCCAACATCAGCGGCGGCATCGACGCCTGGTCGCAGCAGCGCGACCCTTCCGTTCCCCGCTACTGAGCGGCGCACGCTCATGCGCCCGCTCGTTCTTCGCGCGGTGGCCCTGGCGGCCGCCACGCTGGCCCTGCATGGGCCGGCCGCCGCCCAGAACCTGGGCAGCCTCTACGACGCTGCCCGTGGCTACGACGCCAGCTACCAGGCCGCCCGCGCCCAGGCCGACGCGACCACGGCCCGCGGCGAGCAGGCCCGGGCCGGCATCCTGCCGCAGGTGGGCTTTGCCGCCAGCGCCTCGCGCACCGACTCCGACATCCGCACACCCGTCGGCACCGGGCCGCGCGACTTCTCCACGACCCAGGTCGGGGTGCAGGCCACGCAGGCCATCTACCGTCCTGCCAACTGGGCCAGCTATCGGCAAGGCCAGCGGCAGGCCGCGCTGGCCCTGGCCCAACTGCAGCTGGCCGAGCAGGACCTGATCGTGCGCGTGGGCCAGGCCTATTTCGACCTGCTGTCGGCCGAGGACAACCTGCGCCTCATCCGTGCCCAGAAGGCGTCGGTGGCGGAGCAGCGGGCGACGGCCCAGCGCAACTTCGACGTGGGCAATGCCACGGTCACCGACCAGCGCGAGGCCCAGGCCCGCTACGACCTGGTGGTGGCGCAGGAGATCGCGGCCGAGAACGACCGCCAGGTGCGCCAGGTGGCCCTGGACCAGTTGGTCGGCCGCAGCGGCGCCACACCGTGGGCACCGACCGGCGCAGCGCTGCCTGCACCGCCCCAGCCTGCCGACCTGGC
>NZ_CAJYES010000213.1 GCF_913773995.1 uncultured Pseudacidovorax sp. | reverse complement strand
CAAC
Source organism: uncultured Pseudacidovorax sp. (assembly GCF_913773995.1). Classification (GTDB taxonomy): domain Bacteria; phylum Pseudomonadota; class Gammaproteobacteria; order Burkholderiales; family Burkholderiaceae_C; genus Xenophilus. Next base: position 2,614 of record NZ_CAJYES010000213.1, on the reverse strand, counting down.
CCTGGCCTGGGCGCTGCTGCGGCCGGCCCGCCGGGCCTGGATCGAACTGCTGTGGACCGCCGCCGCCGTGCTGGCGCTGCTGCCGGTGCTGAGCTGGCTGACCACCGGCCGCCACCTGCTGGCCAGCCTTCAGGCGGGCGACGGCGTGTTCGCCGGCATGGAGCTCACGCTGTGGGCCCTCGCGGCGCTGCACGCGGTGCTGGCCCTGCGCACGATGCGGCACCAGGCCCGTCTGCCCAGGCTGCGGGCATCGGCGAAGGCGGCCGTCCCGCGGACGCCAGTCGACGGGCTGGCTGCGGAAGGGGGCCGCTGATGCACGCGCTCGTCACGGCACTGCTGCTCGCCGGCTTCGCGCTGCTGGCGGCCGCGATGGAGCGGCACCAGGACGACCTCTTCGGCCGGCCGCTGCCGGCGCGCCTCACCGCGCTGCTGCGGCTGGGGGGCAGCGCCGCGCTGCTGGTCGGCCTGGCCGCCGCCGTGCAGGCCTGGGGCTGGGCGGTCGGTCCGGTGGCGTGGTTCGGTCATCTCAGCGTCGCGGCCGGGGCGGTCGTGCTGGCGCTGGTCGCCTGGGAGCGCCGCCACGCCCGCTGACGGGGCCGGCCTGCGGCGCCGGAAGCCTCGATCTGGAACGACGCTTCTCAGTCGCCGAAGGACGCGGCGAGCGGCGCCTCCAGCACCACGTCGCTGCGGGCCTCGGCCACGCAGGGCAGGATCCAGCCTTCGGCGCGCTCCTCGCGGGTCACGCCCGGCCATTCGATGGTGTGCGCCACGACGCCCTCGCTCACCTGGCACAGGCAGGTGCGGCAGGTGCCGTTGCGGCACGAACTGGGCAGCACCACGCCAGCGTCCTCGGCCGCGCGCAGCAGGCTTCGACCGGCTTGGGCGGTGAAGCGCAGGCCCGAGGGCTGGATGAGGATGCTGTAGGACATGGCAGCAAGCGACGCAGGGGCGCAGTGTAGGGGTGGGGGGCGCCACAGCTGGGCGGCGACAATGGCGGCCCGTTTTTTTAGAAGTTCTGAATGTCTCCGTACGAAGTCTGCCCCGCCGAAACCCGTGACGCCCGCGCCATCGCCGAGATCCACGCCGCTGCGGCCCGGGCCGTCTACCAGGGGCTGGTGCCCGACGACCAGCTCGAAGCGCTGGTCGCGCCCAGCACCCGCGAAGCCAAGTGGCGCCAGGCCATCGAATTCGCCGAGCCGCAGGTGCTGGTGGCCGTGCAGGGCGACCAGGTGGTCGGCTTCGTCGGCTTCGACCGCTCGCGCGACCCCAAGACGCCGCCGACCACCGGCGAGATCTGGGCGCTGTATGTGCACCCCGACCACTGGGGCAAGGGTGTGGCCCTGCAACTGTGGGACGCCGCCTCCGAGGGCCTGGAGGACGAGGGCTGCACCACCGTCACCGCCTGGGTGCCGCTGCGCAACGAGCGCGCCCTCAACTTCTTCGAGCACCAGATCGGCTTCAAGCGTGACATGAAGACCGCCAAGACCACGGCGCTGAACAGCACCGTTCGCATCGAGGAAGTGCGGCTGAAGCGCACGCTGGGTTGACGCCTGCGCTGACGCAGCAGACGCGGCCCATCGCCTACGCTCCCGCGCGCAGCGAGCTTGCGCTGTGCCCCTGACCGAGAACTCCCCGCATGGCCTCCAGTCTCCTCCTGCTGCTCGACGATATCGCCACCGTGCTCGACGACGTGTCGGTGCTCACCAAGGTGGCCGCCAAGAAGACCGCCGGCGTGCTGGGCGACGACCTGGCGCTCAATGCCCAGCAGGTGACGGGCGTCAAGGCCAACCGCGAGCTGCCGGTGGTGTGGGGCGTGGCCAAAGGGTCGCTGCTCAACAAGGCCATCCTGGTGCCGGCGGCGCTGGCCATCGCGTCGTGGTTGCCCTGGCTCATCACCCCGTTGCTGATGGTGGGCGGGGCCTTCCTGTGCTTCGAGGGCGTCGAGAAGCTGGCCCACAAGTTCCTGCACAAGGGTGAGGACGCGCAGGCGCGCCGCGAGCATGTGCAGGCCATGGTGGAGGGGGGCGCCGATCCGGCGCAACTGGAGAGGGACAAGATCAAGGGTGCCATCCGCACCGACTTCATCCTCTCGGCCGAGATCATCGTGATCACCCTCGGCGCCGTGGAAGGACAGCCCTTTCTGACGCAGCTGACCGTGCTGGCCGCCATCGCGGTGTTGATGACCGTGGGTGTCTACGGCCTGGTGGCCGGCATCGTGAAGCTGGACGACCTGGGCCTGTGGCTTACCCGCCGTTCCGGCGCGCTGGCGCGTACCGTGGGCCGCGGTCTGGTGGGCATGGCGCCCTGGCTGATGAAGGCGCTGTCGGTGCTGGGGACGGCCGCGATGTTTCTGGTCGGCGGCGGCATCCTGGTGCATGGCGTGCCGGCCGTGGCCCATGCGGTCGAGGGCTGGGCCCACCAGTTCGGTGGGTTCCCGGGCACGCTGCTCGGGCTGGTGGCCAATGCGGCCATCGGCATCGTGGCCGGTGCCGTCGTGCTCGCCGTGGTCGAGATCGCCAAACGGCTCAAGCGGAGCGCATGAGGATGCCGGTTGGCAGCATGGGCAGGAGTGGCGCTCACCGGCGCCGGCGCCACAGCGCCACGCCCATTAGCG
>NZ_CAJYES010000212.1 GCF_913773995.1 uncultured Pseudacidovorax sp. | reverse complement strand
AGTTCAGACGTGTGCTCTTCCGATCTCAGGCCCACGGAGAGGCCGTCACGCAACTGCTTGACGCCTGGAACAAGCGCGACGGCGCGGGGGTGCCGCAAGCCCAGGAACTGGGCCGCGTGACCCCTTCCGTGCGCAACCAGTGGGTTCAGTCGCTGTCCGCGGCGCCGTCGGGCGATGCCGCTGAAGCGCTGCTGCGGCTGGAAATGGCCGCCGAAGTGCCCACGCCGCCCGAGCAACTGGACGCCCGCCGTGCCCTGCAACTGAAGCTGCTGACCAAGCGCAACGAGCCGGGCCCTGCTGAGACCTGGGCGCAGGATGCTGCTCGCGTGTTGGCATCAGCCCACGAGCCGACGGTGGCGCGGCGTCTACAGAGCGCGCTCAAGCCGCTGCTGCGCAAGGGCTGATCCGCGCGAAGGACGTCACCCACGCAGAGGCGGCGCGCCGGTCACGGCGCGCCGCTTTTTTCTTGGCGCATTGCTGAAAAGGCGGCCGCCGCTCGGATAGCCGCGGTCATCGCTCCGCGGCGCGCGTGGGTGGCACCGTTGCGCTTCTCAGTCGCCTTGTCGCCCGTTCAGGAAGAAAGCGTCGAAGGCCGGCGTGAGGTTCTCGAACTCGCGCGCGAAGCGGGGCCGGTCGACGAAGTAGGCCTCGCACGCCACAGCGAAGAACTCCGCCACCGATGAGGCGGCATAGCCGTCCAGCCAGGGCGGCTCGCCGCCGAAGCGCTCTGCCACGATGGCCTGCTCGCGGAAGCGGTCGTAGGCGGGCTGTAGCGTGGCCAGCCAGCGCTCGCGGGCCTGCAGCGCCGTCGTGCTGCCCATGAACCCGTTCGGCAGGGGGGGGCAGCCGTCGACCTGGCCGTCGCGCATGTCGATCTTGTGGGCGAACTCGTGGATCACGACGTTGAGGATCGGCCCTTCGCCACCGCCACTTGCGCCTTCTTCGACATGCGGCCAGCTCAGCATGACCGGGCCTTGTGCGCGGGCCTCGCCGATGATGGCCTCGTCGTACTCGTGTACCACGCCGGCCTCATCCACCAGGGTGCGGCGGGTCGAGACCTCCGACGGCACCACCACGATGCCGACAAAGTCGTCGTACCAGTCCAGGTCGCCTGGCAAGTGAAGTGTGGGGAGTACCGCCTGGGTGGCGATCAGCAGCGCGACTTCATCAGTGATGGTGAGGCCCAGCGCGCCATGGAACTCCTTCTGCTGCAGGAATTGGGCCGCAAGTCGGCGAAGGCGCGCCAGTTCCGACGCCGGCCGGCCGGCCAGAAATGGCAGGGCGGTCAGCGCGTGCCGCCAGGCGGCTTCGGGAATTTCGGGAGGGGGGCGCAGCTTGCTGCGTAGCCAGCGGCCGAGCATGTCAACCTCCTGGAGCGCGGGGCACCGTCCGGCACGAGCGCGTGCCGCGACACGAGGCGGTCATCAGGCGATGCATCCCGCTAACGCAGATCCACACGCTGCGCACCCGTCGGCGTCAGGCACAACACTTGGGCGCGCGGTGGCGATGCAGCGACGTCCCAGTCGCTGAGCACCAAGCGCTCCAGCTGGCCGCCCAGCGAATGGCGGCCCGGCTTGTGGGTGTGCCCGTGCACCAGGGTCCGGGCGCGGGCACTGCGCAGCCAGGCGACGGCGGCCTCGGCATCCACGTCGGCCCATACGGCGCGGGGGTCGGCCTTGCGGGATTCGCTTTGCGTGCGCATGTGGCGCGCGAGCGCACGTCGCTCCGCCAGAGGGCGGGCCAGGAAGTCGTCCTGCCACGCCGCCGTCCGCACTTGCGCCCGGAAGGCGAGATAGTCAGCGTCGTCCAGGCAAAGCAGGTCGCCGTGGCTCAGCAGCCAGCGCTCGCCGTGAAGCACGAGCACCAGGGGGTCGGGCAGCAATTGGATGCCAGCCTGGGCCGCAAAGGCCTGACCGAGCAGGAAATCGCGGTTGCCAGCCATGAAGAAGATGGGCCGCCGCTTGGCGGCCTCGCGCAGCCAGTCGGCGCAGTCGGCCTCGAAGCCTGGCTCGAGGGCGGCATCGTCACCCACCCAGACCTCGAACAGATCGCCGAGGATGAAAAGGGCGTCGGCCGGTGTGGTCTGCAGATAGCTGCGCCAAGCCTGCAGTGTCTCCGGCTCGCCGGGATGCAGGTGCAGGTCCGACAGCAGGTCGACCGTGCCCCATTGCGGCGGCGCGAGGAATTCGGTGAAGGCGGTCTGCGCAGTCATCGTGGGGACGAGCGCGCGGGGCGCGGGCACAGACCGGACGCGTGCATGGCGCGGCTCAGCTCACTCGGCCAGGATGGTGGCCTTCTCGATCACGACATCATCCAGCGGCACGTCGTCGTGGAAGCCGCGGCGACCGGTCTTGACCTTGCGCAGCTGGTCGACGATCTCGGTGCCAGAGACGACCTTGCCGAACACCGCATAGCCCCAGCCTTGCTGCGAGGGTGCGGTGTGGTTCAGGAAGTCGTTCTTGGCCACGTTGATGAAGAACTGGGCAGTGGCCGAATGGGGGGCGCTGGTGCGGGCCATGGCCACCGTATACATCTCGTTCTTCAGACCGTTATTGGCCTCGTTGGTGATCTCGGCACCCGTGGGCTTCTGCTTCATGCCGGGCTCGAAGCCGCCGCCCTGGATCATGAAGCCGTCGATGATCCGGTGAAAAACGGTGTTGTCGTAGTGGCCCTTGGTGACGTAGGCGAGAAAGTTCTCGACCGTCTTCGGCGCCTTCTCGGCGTCCAGCTCGAGGACGATGGGGCCTTGGCCCTTGATGGTGAGTTCGACTTTGGGATTGCTCATTGGAGGCTCCTGGAGAAAGGGGGCGCTTGCGCGGTGGCTTACTTCAGCACCGAGGCGCTGCGGATGACGACGGGCTCGACAGGCACATCGCGCATTGGGCCCTGGGCGCCGGTGGGCACGGCGCGGATCTTGTCGACCACGTCCATGCCCGACACCACCTTGCCGAACACGGCATAGCCATGGCCGTCAGGGTTGGGGGCGTTGAGCATGTCGTTGTTCTTCACGTTGATGAAGAACTGCGCCGTGGCCGAGTTGGGGTCGCTGGTTCGGGCCATCGCGATGGTGCCACGGTCGTTCTTGAGGCCGTTGTCGGCTTCCAGCGGCACCGCGGCCCGTGTGGGCTTCTGGCGCAGGTCGGGCGTGAAGCCGCCGCCCTGGATCATGAAGCCGTCGATGACGCGGTGAAACACCGTGCCGTCGTAATGCTTGTCCTGCACATACTGAAGGAAGTTGGCGACGGTCTTGGGTGCCTTGGCGGGATCGAGCTGCAGCACGAGATCGCCGGCACTGGTGGTCAGCTTGACGCGCGGGGCGGCGGCCTGGCTCCAGGCGGCCGTGGGCACGGCCGCCGCGGCGGCCAGCGCCAGAACCCAGCGGCGGGTGAGGAGGGTGGGATAGGAAAACATCACGCAGAAACTCCCTGGGAGGTCACGAAAAGGGAAAGGAGTGAGCGGTGGCGCGGCGGTTCCACGCCGACGGCAGCCCCGAGTCAGCGCACGATGCGCCGCTGCTCGGGCGTGGCCGTGGGCAGCTTGCCACCGGCAACGCTGCCAGATCGGAAGAGCGTCGTG
>NZ_CAJYES010000211.1 GCF_913773995.1 uncultured Pseudacidovorax sp. | reverse complement strand
CCGGTGCGTTGCCGGCCAATGTCTACACGCCGCAGGGCGTGGGACCTTTTCCGGTGATCCTGTACTTCCATGGTGGCGGCTGGGTGATCGCCGACAAGGACGTCTACGACGCGGGCGCCCGTGGCCTGGCCAAGGCGGCCAACGCCATCGTGGTGTCGGTGGACTACCGCCAGGCGCCCGAGCACCGCTTCCCCGCCGCCTGGGACGATGCCCTGGCGGCGTACCGCTGGCTGAGCCAGAACGCGGCATCGCTGGGCGGCGACCCGGTGCGCATGGCCCTGGCCGGCGAAAGTGCCGGCGGCAACCTGGCCGTGGCCACCGCCATCGCCGCGCGGGACGCCGGCCTACCTGCCCCGCGGCACGTACTGTCGGTCTACCCCGTCGCACAGACCAGCCTCAACACCGAGTCCTACATCGAGAACGCCATCGCCAAGCCGCTGAACCGCGCCATGGTGAAGTGGTTCGTCGACCACCTCGTCAATTCGGAAGAGGAGCTGAAGGACACGCGCCTGTCGCTGATCGACGCCGACTTGGCCGGCCTGCCGCCGGTGACGATCGTCAATGCGCGACTGGATCCGCTGCGCAGCGACGGTGCCAAGCTGGAATCCGCCCTGCGCGATGCCGGGGTGCCGGTCGAACGCCGCGACTACGAGGGCGTGGCCCACGAGTTCTTCGGCGCCGCGGCCGTGCTGCAGAAGGCCCGCGATGCGATGGCCTACGCGGGCGACCGACTGCGCACCGCACTGGGTTGAGCCGTGCCTGCCCGCCACGGTGCGGGCAAAGAAAAAGCGCCTCGTCGTCGAGGCGCTTTTTCATGGGCGGGCGAAACGCGCGCTCAACTCAGGATCACGCTCGACAGCCGGCGGCGGTACGTCGCCACCACCGGATCGTCCGGCGGAATCTGGCCCTCGGCCACCTTGGGCTTGGGCGGCTCGATCACGTCGAGGATGGCGATGTAGGTCTTGCGCGCCAGCTCTTCGTTCCAGCTGCGGTCGCGCATGAGGATCTCGAGCAGTTCGTCCATGGCCTCGGTCCACTGCTGCTGCGCGATCAGCGCCTGGGCGCGGGCAAAGCGGGCATCGAAGTCGCGGCGGTTGGCGGCGATGCGCGCGTCCAGCGCGGCGAAGTCCGCGCCCTCGGCCGCGTCCAGCGCGTCCATCCAGCGCTGCAGCGAGTCGAAGCGGCGCACCAGCGCGCGGCGGTCGATCACCGGCGCGAAGGCCACCTTGGCGTCGTCGGTGCGGCCCATCTGCAGCAGCAGCTTGACGTAGTCGAAGCGGGCGTCGTCATTGGACGGGTCGGTGGCCACGGCATGCTGCAGCTTCTCGAGCGCGCCGTCGGTGTCGCCTTCGGCCAGGGCCTCCTGCGCGGCCTCTTCCTCCTGCTGCGCGGCCAGCTCGTCGGCGCCGGGCACGTGCTTGTCCAGAAACTCGCGGATCTTGTCTGCCGGCAGGGCGCCGACGAAGCCGTCCACCGGCTGGCCGCCCGAGAACATCACGCAAAAGGGAATGCTGCGCACGCCGAACATCTGCGACAACTGGGTCGAGATCTGCGGCACCTTGTCGGCGTCGAGCTTGGCCAGGATGAAGCGGCCGCCGTATTCGACCTCCAGCTTCTCCAGCACCGGGCCCAGCTGCTTGCAGGGGCCGCACCATTCGGCCCAGATGTCCAGCAGCACCGGCGTGGCGAGCGAGGCTTCGACCAGTTCGGTCTGGAAGTTGTCGAGGGTGATGTCGATCATGGGTGAGGCTGCGTCGTTGGGGGATGGCCGGGCGCCCGGCCGATTCAGATTCCCGTTCCAGCTGGGGCCGAAACGTAAAATTGAAAGATGAGTGAAACCATCCAGGTCGGCGTGGTCATGGGCTCGAACTCCGACTGGGAGACGATGCGCCATGCGGCCGAGATTCTCCAGCAATTCGGCATCGCCCACGAAACACGCGTCGTCTCGGCGCACCGCATGCCGGACGCCCTGTTCGCCTATGCCGAAAGCGCCGCCTCCCGCGGCCTGACGGCCATCATCGCGGGCGCCGGCGGCGCCGCCCACCTGCCTGGCATGCTGGCCGCCAAGACCACGGTGCCCGTGCTGGGCGTGCCCGTCGCCAGCCGCCACCTGCAGGGCGTGGATTCGCTCTACAGCATCGTGCAGATGCCCAAGGGCATTCCGGTGGGCACCTTCGCCATCGGCACGGCGGGCGCGGCCAATGCCGCCCTGTTCGCGGTGGCCATGCTGGCGGTGAACGACCCGGCCCTGCGCAAGAAGCTGGACGACTTCCGCGCCGCCCAGACCCGCGCGGCCGAGGCCATGACTCTGCCGCCGCCCGCCGAGGGCGCACCGGCCGCCGCGGCACCCGTGTTCTCGCCCCAGGGCGGAGGCGCGCTGTGAGCCCCAAGGTTACGGCCCCGGGCCGCAAGAGCCTGCCCCTGCTGCCCGGCAGCACGCTGGGCGTGATGGGCGGCGGCCAGCTGGGCCGCATGTTCGTGCATGCGGCCCAGGCCACGGGCTACTTCACCGCGGTGCTCGACCCCGATCCGGACAGCCCCGCCGGCCGCATCAGCCACCACCACCTGCACGCGGACTACCTGGACAGCGACGCCCTGGGCCGCCTCTCGCGCCTGGCCGATGCCGTCACCACCGAATTCGAGAACGTGCCGGCCCAGGCCCTGGCCACGCTGGCGGGCGACGTGCCGGTGGCGCCCGCGGCCGATGCCGTCGCCATCGCGCAGGACCGCATCCGCGAGAAGGCGCATTTCGTGCGCTGCAGCGCCGCCAGCGGCATCGGCTGCGCGCCCTATGCGGTGATCGAGAACGCCGACCACCTGGCCGCCGTGTCGGCCGACCTGCTGCCCGGCATCCTGAAGACTGCGCGCATGGGCTACGACGGCAAGGGCCAGCAGGGCGTGCAGACCCTGGCCGAACTCGCCGCCGCGTGGGAGGCCACCGGCCGCGTGCCCTGCGTGCTCGAAAAGCGCCTGCCACTGGCGCTGGAATGCTCGGTGATCGTGGCCCGCGGCCACGACGGCCAGGCGGTGCACTTCCCGCCCCAGCGCAACCTGCACCGGGGCGGCATCCTGGCCGTGACCGAAGTGCATGAGCAGGCCCTGCCGCCGGCCGTCGCCGCGCGCGCCGTCGAGGCCGCACGCGCCATCGCCGACGGCATCGGCTATGTGGGCGTGCTGTGCGTGGAGTTCTTCATGCTGGAAGACGGCAGCCTGGTCGCCAACGAGATGGCGCCGCGCCCGCACAACAGCGGCCACTACACCATGGACGCCTGCGACGTCTCGCAGTTCGACCTGCAGGTGCGTACCCTGGCCGGCCTGCCGCTGGTGGCGCCTCGCCAGCACAGCCCGGCCATCATGCTCAACCTGCTGGGCGACCTGTGGTTCGCCGAAGGCAGCAGCCAGCAGCGCGATCCCGCCTGGGCCCAGGTGCTGGCCGTGCCGGGCACCCACCTGCATCTCTACGGCAAGACCGAGGCGCGGCGCGGGCGCAAGATGGGTCACCTGAACATCACCGGCGCCGACATCGCCGGCGTGCGCGCCGCCGCCGCCCAGGCCGCGGCGCTGCTCGGCCTGCCCGACAGCACCGCCTGCTGAGCCCGCCATGATCCTCGACGGCCACGACAGCGACGCCATCGAACGCGCCGCGCTCGCGCTGCGCGCGGGCGAGCTGGTGGCCTTTCCCACCGAGACGGTCTACGGCCTGGGGGCCGACGCCGCCAACGACGACGCCACGCGCGGCATCTTCCGCGCCAAGGGCCGGCCCTCGGATCATCCGCTGATCGTGCACCTGCCCGACAAGCTGCGGCAGGCGGAATCGCTGTCGCGCTTCGCGCAGCCGCTGCCGGCCTTCGGGCGCGCGCTGGCCGATGCCTTCTGGCCCGGCCCGCTGACGCTCATCGCCACCCGCCAGCCCGGCGTGGGCGCGGCCGCCGCGGGCGGGCCGGACACCATCGGCCTGCGCTGCCCCGACCACCCGGTAGCGCAGGCGCTGCTGCATGCCTGCGCGCGCCATGGTGTTCCGGGCCTGGCCGGCCCCAGTGCCAACCGCTTCGGCCGCGTGAGCCCGACCACCGCCGCCCACGTCGCCGGCGAATTCGGCGACGACCTGCTGATCGTGGATGGCGGCCCCTGCACCGTGGGCATCGAGTCCACCATCGTCGACTGCAGCCGCGGCGCGCCCGTGCTGCTGCGGCCCGGCGTCATCACCCGCGCGCAGATCGAGCGCGTGGCCGGCGAGCGCCTGCGCAGCCAGGCCGAGCTGGCCCAGCCCGACCCGCGCGCCTCGGGCACGCTGGAATCGCACTACGCCCCGACGGCCAAGGTGCGGCTGATGGACGGCCGCATGCTGCAGTCCGCGCTGGACGTACTGGGCGCGCAGGCCGCCCACATCGCCGTGTGGTCGCGCACGCCGCTCAAGAGCCGCTCGCAGCGCCTGATCCTGCGCCGAATGCCCGACGACGCCGCCGAGGCGGCGCGGCAGTTGTTCGCGCTGCTGCGGCAGTTCGACGACGAGGGCGCCAAGCTGATCTGGATCGAGACGCCGCCCGATGGCCCGGAATGGGAAGGTGTGCGGGATCGGTTGATGCGCGCCGCTGCGTAAACAGAAAGCACCCCCCATGCCGCTTCGCGGCTCCCCCCTCCCTCGCGCCTTCGGCTTGGAGGGGGGCGCACCCCGCGGCCTGGCGAAGCCAGTTCCGCGGGTGCACTGGCGTGGCCTGTTCCACGGCCATTCGAGTCTTGGAGCGCAACGCTTCCCGCGCTCGGCCAGGTATCACTGGGCGCCGCGTCCCACCCACTCCACCAACGCATCGAAGGCTGGGCGCGCCGCCCCAGCCGCCGGGTCGTTGGCAATCGCGACGACCACCCACCTGCGCCCCCCAGCGCCATCGACATAGCCGGCAATTGCGGCCACATCGCGCAGGCTGCCGGTCTTCAGGTGCGCCGACGTGGTCGCCGGCCGGTGGCGCAGGGTGCCGTCCACGCCCATCACGGGCAGTGAGGCGATCAGTTCCGGCATGACCGGCGAGCGCCAAGCCACCTGCAGCATGCGCGCCAGGCCGGCCGCGGTGAGCCGGTCCTCGCGCGACAGGCCGGCACCGTTGACCATCACCGGCGCCGGTTCGTTGCCGCCCACGCGCGACGTCCACCATTGCCGCACGGCGGCGCGTGCGGCGTCGAAGCTGCCGCGCTGCCGCTGCGTGAGGCCCAGCGTCAGGAACAGCTGCTGGGTCATCACGTTGTTGCTGTATTTGTTGATGTCGCGCACCACCTGACCCAGCGGCGGCGAGGCGGCCTCGAAGAGCAGGCGCGCGCCCGCAGGCACGGCGCCCAGGCGCAGCTGGCCGTCGATCTGGCCGCCCATCTGCTGCCAGAGGCCGCCGATGGCGCGCAGGCCGAAGCGCTGCGGATCGGGCCAGGCCACGGGCCAGCTGCGCGCGCCGCAGGCAGCCGGCAGGGCGCCGGCAAAGCGCGGTTGCGCCGGGTCCGCGAAGTCGGCCTGCAGCGCGGTGCGCCAGTCGCCGCATTCCCCGGTGCCCAGCGGCACGCGCGTCGGAAAGCTGACGCCCGCCAGCGGCGGCTCGGCGCTCACCAACGCGAAGCGGCCGCCGGCCTCGGGCGTGAAGTCCAGCGTGACCGAGCGGAAGTTGACGAGGAAGGCGTCGGGCGAGGCGTTGTAAGGCCGCAGCGGCTCGCCGTCGAAGGCGGCCGGGTCGCTCTCGACGCCCGCGTCGAAGGCGCTGCGGTCGACCACCACGTCTCCGGCGATGCGGCGGATGCCCAGGGCCTGCACGCGGCGCAGCAGCAGCCAGAGCCGCTCGACCACCATCGTGGGGTCGCCCTGGCCGCGCAGGTACAGGTTGCCCTGCAGCGTGCCGTCGACCACGGCGCCATCGGCGTACACCGGCGTGCTCCAGGTGTAGGCGGGGCCGAGCAGGTCGAGCCCGGCATAGGTGGTGACCAGCTTCATCACCGAGGCTGGGTTGACCAGTTCCTGCGCCCGCCAGGCCAGGCGCGGGGGCTGGCGGCCGTCGGCGTCGGCCACGAAGAAGGTGACGGCATCGCGCGGCACCTTGGCGCGGGCCAGGGCGGCTTCGACCGAGGGCGGCAGCGCCGTGGACGCCATGGCAGCGCCTGCAGGGACCGGGGACGCGGGTTGGGCCCGCACCGGCGAGCCACCGGCCGCGACGGTAGCGGCCAGCGCGGCGGCGCGCAGCAGAGGTAGGAGCGGGAGGCGGGGCAGTCGGGAAGAAAGGCAGCGCACAGGCATGCGCGGGGATTATCCGGAGCGATGGATGCGCCAACAGACAGCGGCACGCTTCTCGGCGGCCCGGCACTGCGACGGCAACGCCCTCGCCCTTGCGCGTGCCCCGGTTCGGGCGCTCCACGGGGAATGGCGGGATGCGACGCGGGTAATCGCCATGCGCGCACCCTGCCCCATTCGCCTGGAATGTGCCCGCTCAGCCACCGCGCGGGCCGAACAGGTGCAATTGCGCGTGGTACAGAAGGAGGATGGTCTTCGCATCGGCGATGCGACCATCCGCCGCCATGGCCAGCGCCTCGTCGAAGGGCAGCTCCAGCACCTCGATGTCTTCGCCTTCCTCGGCCAGACCGCCGCCGTCGCCGATGCGCATGCCGGCGTCGTAGGGTGCGACGAAGAAGTGCAGCTTCTCGGTGACCGAGCCGGGGCTCATGAAGGCCTCGAACACCTTGCGCACCTCGCCCAGGCGGTAGCCCAGTTCTTCCTCGGCCTCGGCGCGGATGCGGGCCTCGGGCTCGGCATCGTCCAGCAGGCCGGCCGCGGCCTCGATGAGCAGGCCGTCATGGCCGTTGACGAAGGCCGGATAGCGGAACTGCCGCACCAGCAGCACGGTGCGGCGCGCCAGGTCGTAGGCCAGGAGGACGGCGCCATTGCCACGGTCGTAGGTCTCGCGCTGCTGGGTCTGCCAGCGTCCGTCGCGGCGCTGCCAGTCGAAGCGCGTGGTCTTGAGCGTGTACCAGTTGTCGGAGAGCAGGGTGACGTCGCGCACCCGGACGCGTTCGCTGGTGGAAGTCATGGCGGCGGATGCTAGACGCGCATTCGTGCAACATCAAGAAATTTCGTGCATCTTCATGCAGTCGTGGCTACCATCGACCCATGCTCACCCGCCAGCGCCATCAGCTCATCCTCGACGCCCTCCGCCGCGATGGCCAGGTGGTGGCCAAGGCATTCGGCGAATCGCTGGGCCTGTCGGAAGACACGATCCGCCGCGACCTGCGGGAGCTGGCGGCGCAGGGCAGGCTGCAGCGGGTGCACGGCGGCGCGTTGCCGATGGCGGCGGCCGAGGCCGACTTCGCCGGCCGCGAGCGCCTGGCCCCGCAGGAGAAGGTGGCCATCGGCCGCGCCGCGGCCGCCATGGTGCGGCCCGGGCAGGTGGTGTTCGTCGACGGCGGCACCACCGCCGTGCAACTGGCGCGCCACCTGCCGGCCACGCTGCGGGCCACGGTGGTCACGCACAGCCCGTCGGTGGCGGTGGCGCTCGTGGAACACCCCGGCGTGGAGGTGGTGCTGATCGGCGGCCGGCTGTTCAAGCATTCGGTGGTGACGGTGGGCGCGGCGGCCACCGAGGCCATCGCCCGCATCCATGCCGACACCTGCTTCCTGGGCGTGACCGGGGTGCATGCGCAGGCGGGCCTGACCACCGCCGACATGGAGGAAGCCGCCATCAAGCGGGCGCTCATGGCCGCCTCGGCCGAGACGGTGGTCATGGCCTCTTCCGAAAAGCTCGGTGCCGCCTCGCCCTATGTGATCGCGCCGCTGGCCGAGGCCGGCACGGTGCTGGTGGCGCCCCAGGCCCCCGAGGCGGCGGTGGCCGCTCTGCGCGCGGCTGGCGCCACGGTCGCGGTCGCCTGACGGCCGGCCAAGCCCCGGCGACTGCGCCCACGGCGAGGCCCCTCGATAATCGCCCGATGCCTGCTGCCGACCGATCGCTCCTGCGCCTGTCTCCCCGGGCGGTGGGTGTCGGCTCGGCCGTCATCACCGTGCTGGTGTGGACGGGCTTCATCGTCATCTCCCGCGCCACCGCCGGCCGCTCGCTGGCGCCACTGGACATCGGTCTGGCCCGCATCCTGGGCGCCAGCGTGGTGCTCGCGCCGTGGGGCGCCTGGCTGGTGGCGCAGGCCCGGCGGGCGGGCGACACCCAGGCCGGCTCGCTGTTCGGCCTGTCGCCGCTCTCGCTGCGGCTGAGCGCACTGGCCGGCGTCTTCGGCGCGGTGCTCTATGCGGGCCTGGCGTATTCGGGTTTCTTCTTCGCGCCGGCCGGCCATGCTGCGGTGCTGATGCCCGGCAGCCTGCCGCTGTGGACGGCGCTGCTGGCGGCGGTGGTGCTGCGCGACCGCATCACGCCGCTGCGGGCCGCGGGGCTGGGCCTGATCGTCGCGGGCGACCTGATGGTGGGCGGGCGCAGCCTGCTGCAGGCCTTCGGCGGCGCGGACGCGGGCGGCGCGGCCGATGTGTGGAAGGGCGACCTGCTCTTCATGTCCGCCGCCTTCTGCTGGGCCTGCTACGGCGTCATCGTCCGCCGGCATGCGCTGGACGCGGTGCGCGCCACCATCGCCATCACCATGTTCGCGCTGCTGACCTATGTGCCGCTGTATGCCCTGCTGGTCTGGGCGGGCGTCGTGCACAGCAAGCTGCCCACCGCACCCTGGGGCGCCATCGCCTTCCAGATGGCCTTCCAGGGCATCGGCTCGGTGGTGATCTCGGGCATCACCTTCACGAAGATGATCGGCTACTTCGGCCCCGTGCGGACCACCATGATCACGGCGCTGGTGCCGGGCCTGTCGGCGCTGTCGGCGGTGTTCTTCCTCGACGAGCCGCTGCATCCGGGCCTGCTGGCCGGCCTGGCGCTGGTGACCACCGGCATCCTGCTGGGGGTGCAGCGCAAGGCGCCGGCAGCATCGGCCGCAGCGGCCGCGGTGCCGGCCTGTGCCACGACCAAGGGTTGCAATGCCTGAACTCCTCGCCTTCGATTGCAGCACCGACACGCTGTCGGTGGCCGTGCAGCACGGCGACCGCGTGATCGCCCGCACACAGGCTGGCGGCGCGCAGGCCTCGGCCGCGCTGATCCCGCTGATCCACGAACTGCTGGCCGAAGCCGGGCTGACGCTCGGCGCACTGCAGGCCATCGTCTTCGGCCGTGGCCCCGGCGCCTTCACCGGCCTGCGCACCGCTTGTGCGGTGGCACAGGGCCTGGGCTATGGGGCGGACATTCCCGTGCTGCCCATCGACACGCTGCAGGCCGTGGCCGAGGAGGCCCGCCATGCCACCGGCGCGGCGCAGGTGCTGGCGGTGCTCGATGCGCGCATGGACGAGGTCTATGCCGCCGCCTGCGACACCGCCGCCGCCCGCTGCGAGGCTCCGCGCCTGATGGCCCCCGAACAGGTGCAGGTGCCGCCCGGCTTCCTGCTGGCCGGCAATGCCGTCGCGGTCTATGGCGAGCGCCTGCCCGCCGATGCACCCCGCCATGCCTGCCTGCCCACCGCCACCGCGCTGCTGCGCCTGGCCCCGGCGCTGCTGGCGGCCGGCCGCGCCGTGCCGGCGGCCGAGGCCCAGCCGCTCTACGTGCGCGACAAGGTCGCCCAGACCACGGCCGAGCGCGAAGCCATCAAGAACGCGGCCCGCGCGACCCCGGCATGAGCAGCGCCCGTCGTTGCCTGGCCTGCGCCGCGCCAAAGCCTTTCACGCGGAGTCCTTGCCCGTGAGCGCCCTGCCCCAACTGCCCGAAGCGCGCCTGGAGCCCATGCGCGTCACCCACCTCGACGCCCTGCTGCCCATCGAGCAGCAGGCCTACACCCATCCGTGGACGCGCGGCAACTTCATCGACTCGATGCACGCCGGCTACCACTGCATGTGCCTGGTCGGGCCCACGACGCCCGAGGCGCCCGGCTTCGGCGCCGACGGCGCCGCGCCGCGCCCGCAGGCCGACACGCTGATCGGCTACTTCGTCGCCATGAAGGGCGTGGACGAGGTGCATCTGCTCAACATCACCGTGGCGCCCGCCTTCCAGCACCAGGGCTGGGCGGCGCTGATGCTGACGGCGCTGAGCGTGTGGTCGCGCGCGCAGGGCGCGGGCTGGCTGTGGCTGGAGGTGCGGGTGAGCAACACGCGCGCCCAGCAGGTCTACGAACGCCACGGCTTCCGCCGCGTGGGCCAGCGCAAGGGCTACTACCCCGCGGCCCCCGGCCGGCGCGAGGACGCGATCGTGATGAGCCTGCGGCTCGAAGGAGCGATCTCGTGAACGGCCTGATGCTCGATGCGCGCCAGCGCGCCATGCTGGAGGAGATGGGCGTCAAGGTCTGGTGGCCGGTGCATGCGCCGGAGACGGCGGTGATGGTGGAGGCGGCGCCCGAAGCCACCGAAGCCGCGCCGGAACCGGTCCCCGCCGTGGAAGACGGCCCGCCGGCCTGGGTCGACGACATGCCGCC
>NZ_CAJYES010000210.1 GCF_913773995.1 uncultured Pseudacidovorax sp. | reverse complement strand
ATGAGGAATACCTGCCGCAGAACACCACCGACTTCACCGCCGGTGCGCAGCGCCTGATCGACAAGCTCAAGGACCAGCCCGGCCGCAAGGTGATCTGGATCGTGTGGGCCGGCGCGGGCAACCCCTTCAAGATCGCCGACCTGGACCTGAAGCGCTACGGCATCGAGATCGCCACCGGCGGCAACATCCTGCCGGCCATGGCCAGCTACAAGAACTTTCCCGGCATGGAAGGCGCCACCTACTACTACTTCGGCATCCCGAAGAACCCGGTGAACGAGGCGCTGGTGTCCATGCACTACAAGGAGTTCAAGAGCCCGCCGGACTTCTTCACCGCCGGCGGCTTCTCGGCCGCCATGGCCGTCGTCACCGCGCTCAAGAAGACGGGCGGCGACACCGGCACCAACAAGCTCATCAGCACCATGGAAGGCATGAGCTTCGACACGCCCAAGGGCACCATGACCTTCCGCAAGGAAGATCACCAGGCGCTGCAGAGCATGTACCACTTCAAGATCAAGGTGGACCCGGCCTTCGCGTGGGGTGTGCCGGAGCTGGTGCACGAGATCAAGCCGTCCGAGATGGACATCCCGATCCGCAATAAGCGATAAGGGCCCCCTGCGCTCAATGCCAGGCCAGTCAACCACAGCCCGTTCGGGCTGAGCTTGTCGAAGCCTGGGTGCGAGCCCTTCGATCATTCGCCAGGCCCAGGATCGGCAAGCCGGTCGTGGGTGTCCCCGCATCGCTTCGCCACCGGCTGACGGCTATTTCCCAGCCAGGAGAACCACCATGCAGAAGTTCACCGCGCCGCTCAGGCGCGCCGCCGGTGTGCTCGTGTCGGCCTGGCTGCTGGCCGGCGCGGCGACGGCCGTGCCGCTGCCGGAGCTGAACATCGACCCTGCGCAGGTCAGCGTGTCGGGCGTGTCCTCGGGCGGCTACATGGCCGTGCAGCTGCACGTGGCCTATTCGGCCACCTTCAAGAAGGGGGCGGGCGTGGTGGCGGGCGGGCCTTACTACTGTGCGGAGGGCTCGGTGGTCTATGCCACCGGTCGCTGCATGGCACATGACAGCAGCATCCCGGTCAGCAGCCTGGTGACCACCACCAACAACTGGGCGGCCAGCGGCGCCATCGACCCGGTGTCCAACCTCGCGGCCAGCCGGCTCTACCTGTTCTCGGGCACGCTCGACAGCGTGGTCAAGACGGCCGTGATGGACGACCTGCGCAGCTACTACGGCGCTTTCGTGCCTGCGGCCAACATCTCCTACAAGAAGGATCTGGCGGCCGAGCACTCCTTCGTCACCGACGACTACGGCAGTGCCTGCTCGGTCAAGGGCGACCCGTACATCGACGACTGCAACTTCGACCTGGCCGGCGCGCTGCTGCAGCAGATCTACGGCACGCTCAACCCGCGCAACGTGGGCCCGCTGGGTGGCAGCTTCGTGGAGTTCGACCAGCGCGGCTTCGTCGGCGGCCATGCGCTGGCGCAGACCGGCTGGGCCTATGTGCCTGCGGCCTGCGCCAGCGGCAGTGCCACCTGCCGGCTGCACTTGGCGCTGCACGGCTGCAAGCAGAACACGGCGCAGATCGGGCAGCAGTACGTGCGCAGCACGGGCTACAACCGCTGGGCCGACACGAACAACATCGTGGTGCTCTATCCGCAGACGGGTGTGACGGCGACCAATGGTTGCTGGGACTGGTGGGGCTACGACAGCGCGGACTACGCGAAGAAAGCAGGCCCGCAGATGGCCGCCATCCAGGCCATGGTCAAGCATCTGTCGGGCGGCACGGCCACGGCCGCGCTCGCGGCGCCGAGTGGCCCGACGGCTTCGGCCGCGACGGCCAGCACCATGAAGTTGAGCTGGTCCGCCGTGCCGGGTGCGGCGGGCTATGTGGTCTACCGCAACGGCGGCCGTCGCAA
This sequence comes from uncultured Pseudacidovorax sp., assembly GCF_913773995.1. Classification (GTDB taxonomy): domain Bacteria; phylum Pseudomonadota; class Gammaproteobacteria; order Burkholderiales; family Burkholderiaceae_C; genus Xenophilus. The sequence continues at coordinate 1,125 of NZ_CAJYES010000210.1, read as the reverse complement.
CGCCACGCCGCTCACCGGCACCAGCTACACCGACAGCGACCTCGTCGCGGGCAGCAGCTACGGGTGGACGGTGCGCGCGGTGAATGCGGCCGGCGCACGTGGCGCCGCGTCTGCCACGGCCACCGCCACCACCACCGGCATGACGCCTGTGTGTACCACCACCGACAACTACAGCCACACCATGGCCGCGCGGGCCTATGCGCTCTACGGCTTCGCCTATGCCTATGGCTCCAACCAGGGGATGGGGCTGTGGAACATCTACATCGAGACGACCCTGAAGAAGACCGCCGCCGGCTACTACGAGGTCGGCACCTGCTACTGAACGCGCCAGGACTTCCGAAATTGCTTGAAACCCAGAACCTCACCATCCGCTTCGGCGGGCATGTGGCGGTGAATGCCGTCAGCTGCCGCTTTGCGCCGGGCACGCTGACGGCCATCGTCGGCCCCAACGGGGCGGGCAAGACCACCTACTTCAACCTGGTCTCGGGCCAGCTCAAGGCCACGGAGGGCAAGGTGCTGCTGGACGGCCGTGACCTGTCGGCGCTGCCGGCCTCGGCGCGCACCCGCGCGGGCCTGGGCCGTGCCTTCCAGCTGACCAACCTGTTCCCCAACCTCACGGTGCTGGAGAACGTGCGCCTGGCCGTGCAGGCCGCGCACGAAGGGCCGCACCGCCGCGGCCTCAACCTCTGGAGCATCTGGAGCGACCACCGTGCGCTTACCGAGCGCGCCGATGCGCTGCTGGCCGAGACCAACCTCAAGGCCCGCGAGCACGATGTGGTGGCGAGCCTGCCGCACGGCGATCAGCGCAAGCTGGAAGTCGCGCTGCTGATGGCGCTGGAACCGCAGGTCTTCATGTTCGACGAGCCCACGGCGGGGATGAACGCGGCCGAGGCGCCGGTCATCCTCGACCTGATCCGCCGGCTCAAGCAGGACAAGACCAAGACCATCCTGCTGGTCGAACACAAGATGGACGTGGTGCGCGAGCTGGCCGACCGCATCATCGTGCTGCACAACGGCACGCTGGTGGCCGACGGCGAGCCCGCCGAAGTGATCGCCTCGCCCGTGGTGCAGGAAGCCTACCTGGGCGTCGCGAAGGAGGCTGCATGAGGCGCCCCCTGATTGACT
>NZ_CAJYES010000209.1 GCF_913773995.1 uncultured Pseudacidovorax sp. | reverse complement strand
TGCTTGTTGTCGAGCTTGAGCGGCAAATGTGCGGCGATGGTGTCGGCCAGGCGGCCTGGGTCGTCGATGCTGGAGATCGACGTGAGAATCTCCGGCGGGATCTTCTTGTTGAGCTTGACGTACTGGTCGAACTGCTGCATCACCGCGCGACGCAGTGCCTCGACCTCGGTGCCGGCGGCACCCGCCGCTTCGAGCGGCACCACATTGGCCGAGAAGTGCGTCTGGCTGTCTTCGATGCGGGCCACGCGGGCACGTTGCTGGCCTTCGACCAACACCTTCACGGTGCCGTCCGGCAGCTTCAGCATCTGCAGGATGGTCGAGACGCAGCCCACCTCGAACATGTCGTCGACCGAGGGCTCATCCTTGGCGGCGGCCTTCTGGGCCACCAGCATGATGCGGCGCTCGGCCTCCATGGCGAGTTCGAGCGCCTTGATGCTCTTGGGCCGACCCACGAAGAGCGGGATGACCATGTGGGGAAACACCACCACATCGCGCAGCGGAAGCAGCGGCAGATCGATGGGATCGGACGGCAGGGGAATGTGACCGGACATGGTGTTCCTCTTCAGGCCTTCTTGGCCGCCTCGCGGTAGACGAGAAGCGGCGGCTTGTTTTCTTCGATGGTCGACTCGTCGACCACCACCTTTTCCACGTTGGACGCGGTGGGAAGATCGAACATGGTGTCGATCAGGGCACCTTCAAGGATGGAGCGCAGGCCGCGGGCGCCAGTCTTGCGCGCCAGCGCCTTGCGCGCCACCGCACGAAGGGCGGCGGGCCGCACTTCCAGCTCCACGCCCTCCATCTGCAGCAGCTTGGAGAACTGCTTGACGACAGCATTGCGTGGCTCGGTCAGGATCTGCACCAGCGCGTCTTCACTCAGCTCCGCCAGAGAGGCGACCACCGGCAAGCGGCCGACCAACTCGGGGATGATGCCGAACTTGATCAGATCCTCGGGCTCGACCTCGCTGAACACCTCGGTCAGGCTGCGCTGCTGCTTGCTGCGCACCAGCGCGCCGAAGCCGATGCCGGAGGCTTCGGTGCGCGCCTCGATCACCTTTTCCAGCCCCGCGAAGGCGCCACCGCAGATGAACAGGATGTTGGTCGTGTCGATCTGCAGGAAGTCCTGGTTGGGATGCTTGCGCCCGCCCTGCGGCGGCACGCTGGCCATGGTGCCTTCGATCAGCTTGAGCAGCGCCTGCTGCACGCCCTCGCCCGACACGTCGCGGGTGATGCTGGGGTTGTCGGACTTGCGCGAGATCTTGTCGATCTCGTCGATGTAGACAATGCCGCGCTGGGCGCGCTCGACGTCGTAATTGCAGCTCTGCAGCAGCTTCTGGATGATGTTCTCGACGTCCTCGCCCACATAGCCCGCCTCGGTCAGCGTGGTGGCATCGGCCATGACGAAAGGCACGTCGAGCTGGCGGGCGAGCGTCTGGGCCAGCAGCGTCTTGCCCGAGCCGGTGGGGCCGATCAGCAGGATGTTGCTCTTGGACAGCTCGACGTCGTCGCCCTTGGCCCGTTCCTTGTGCTTCAGACGCTTGTAGTGGTTGTAGACCGCCACCGCCAGCATGCGCTTGGCGGCCTCCTGGCCGATCACGTAGTTGTCGAGGTTGCCCTTGATCTCGGAAGGCGTCGGCAGGTCGCCGCGTCCCTGCTCCCGCGCGTCCCCGCCAGCGGGCAGTTCGTCGCGGATGATTTCATTGCACAGGTCGATGCACTCGTCGCAGATGAAAACGGAAGGGCCGGCGATCAGCTTCTTGACCTCGTGCTGGCTCTTGCCGCAGAAGGAGCAATAAAGCGTTTTCTCGCTGGAAGAGCCTTTTTTCTCGGCCATGAACGGATGCCCAAAACAGTAATGAACCAATGATAGCGAAAGGAAAAACGGCGTTTTCCGCAGGGAAAAACGCCGTTTTTCCTAGGACGGACACCGGCATTGCCGCCGGTGCGCCCGCATCAGCCGCGCCGCGAGATGACCTGGTCGACGATGCCGTAGTCCTTGGCCTCGTCCGCGGTCATGTAGTAGTCGCGCTCGGTGTCGTTCTTGATCTTTTCCAAGGGCTGACCCGTGCGCTCGGCCAGGATGCGGTTCATCTGGTCCTTGGTACGCAGGATGTCGCGCGCCTGGATCTCGATGTCCGTGGCCTGGCCGCGGGCGCCGCCCAGCACCTGGTGGATCATGACCTTCGAGTTGGGCAGCGAATAGCGCTTGCCCGGCGCCCCGGCCGCCAGCAGGAAGGCGCCCATGCTGGCCGCGAAGCCCAGGCACATGGTCGACACGTCGGGCTTGATGAACTGCACGGTGTCGTAGATCGACATGCCGGCCGTCACACTGCCGCCCGGCGAGTTGATGTACAGCGAGATGTCCTTGTCGGGGTTCTCGCTCTCCAGGAACAGCAGTTGCGCGACCACCAGATTGGCGGTCTGGTCGTTGACCTCGCCCACCAGGAACACGACGCGCTCCTTGAGCAGGCGCGAGTAGATGTCGAAGGACCGCTCGCCGCGGCCCGACTGCTCGACGACCATCGGGATCAGGCCGAGGGCTTGGGTTTCCTGTGCACTCATTGGGTTTCTCCGCAAAAGATGGCGCAACTGTACTGCGCCGCATGCCGGGTTTCAGGCGACGGACATTGCCGCCCGCGAAGCCGGTGCTGGAAAGCAAATGGGGCCTGTGCCGCACGGCACAAGCCCCACGAAGAAGCGATCAGACGACGATCAAGCCTGTTGCTGCTGCATCAGCTCGTCGAAGCCGACAGCCTTGTCGCTGACCTTGGCCTTGCCCAGGACGAAGTCGGTCACGTTGTTCTCGATGACCACGGCCTCGACCTCGGCCAGGCGGCGGTTGTCGCCGTAGTACCAGCGCACCACGTCCGCCGGCTTCTCGTAGCTGGAGGCCAGTTCTTCGATGTGGGCCTTGATCTGCTCGGGCTTGGCTTCGAGGCTGTTGGCACGCACCAGCTCGGCCACCACCAGGCCCAGGCGCACGCGGCGCTCGGCCTGCGGACGGAACACGTCGGCGGGGATCGGGGCCTTGTCGGCGTCCTTGATGCCGCGCTGCTTGAGCTCGGCACGCGCGCCTTCGACCATGCGGTCGATTTCGGACTGCACCACCGACTTCGGCAGATCTAGCTCGGACTTGGCAAGCAGCGCGTCCATCACGGCCGTCTTGTTGCGGGCCAGCAGGCGGAACTTGACTTCACGCTCGAGGTTCTTGCGGATGTCGTCGCGCAACGCCTCGACCGTGCCTTCGCCGATGCCCAGCGACTTGGTGAAGGCTTCGTCGATCTCGGGCAAGTTGGCGGCCTCGATCTTCTTGACGGTGACCATGAAGTCGGCCTGCTTGCCGGCCACGTCCTTGCCGTGGTAGTCGGCCGGGAAGGCCAGCGGGAAGGTGCGGCTGTCGCCCACCTTCATGCCGCGCACGGCGTCCTCGAACTCCTTGAGCATCTGGCCTTCTCCGACGATGAACTGGAAGTCTTCGGCCTTGCCGCCCTGGAAGGGCTCGCCGTCGATCTTGCCTTCGAAGTCGACCGTCACGCGGTCGCCGTCGGCGGCGGCGCTGTCTTGCGAGCGCAGGCCGAAGGTGCGGCGCTGCTTGCGCAGGATGTCGACGGTGCGGTCGATGGCCTCGTCGGTCACCTCGGTGGACACGCGCTCGACCTCGGCCTCGGCCAGTTCGCCGATCTTGACCTCGGGGTACACCTCGAAGACGGCGTCGAAGGCCACCTGGCCCTCGGGCGCGCCTTCCTTTTCAGTGATGGTGGGCTGCCCGGCGACGCGCAGCTTGGCCTCGTTGGCAGCCTGCGAGAAGGCCTGGCCGACCTTGTCGTTCATCACCTCGTACTGCACCGAGTAGCCGTAGCGCTGGGCCACTACGCTCATCGGCACCTTGCCGGGGCGGAAGCCGTCCATCTTGACGGTACGGGCCAGCCGCTTGAGCCGCGAATCGACTTCTGCCTGGATCGTCTCCACGGGGAGCGTCAGGGTGATCTTGCGCTCGAGCTTCTCGAGGGTTTCAACGTTCACGGTCATGGTGTGAATCTCTTCCAAATGAAGGATGCTGGTGCGCGGGGGGGGACTCGAACCCCCACACCATTGCTGGCGTCAGGACCTAAACCTGGTGCGTCTACCAATTTCGCCACCCGCGCAGCTCCGGACTTTTCAGCCGATGGTGGATGATGAACAAGGCGGCCCCGCCGCGAAGGCAGGGCCGCCCTGACAACAAACTAGAGGCATGGAGCACCGCCTTGGGTGCCACCAGCGGCCGTGGGGATCACCCGCCACAGGCCGCCTGCCTGAAATTGGTCAATCGCGCATTCTAGTCGGGTTCGAACGGGCTTTCGGCCCAGCGCAAGACCCTAATGCGCAGCACCAGCGCCGGCCGCCCCCGCTGGCGTTGAAGGCGTCGGTCCGTCCTCCTTCCCGACACGGAACCAGGCCGCATACATGGCCGGCAACGCGAGCAGCGTCAGCGCCGTCGCCACGATCAGCCCTCCCATGATGGCCACCGCCATCGGTCCCCAGAAGACGCTGCGCGACAAGGGGATCATCGCCAGCACGGCCGCCGCCGCCGTGAGCACGATGGGCCGCAGCCGCCGCACCGCGGATTCGACGATGGCCTGGCGGGCCGGCACCCCAGCCGCGCGGTCCAGTTCGATCTGATCGATCAGGATCACCGAGTTGCGCTGGATCATGCCCATGAGCGCGATCACGCCCAGCATGGCGACGAAGCCGAAGGGCCGGTCCAGCAGCAGCAGTGCCGCCGCCACGCCGGCGATGCCCATCGGGCCGGTCAGGAAGACCAGCAGCGCCCGGCTGAAGCTGTGAAGCTGCAGCATCAGCAGCGTGAAGACGGCGAACAGCATGATGGGAATGCCCGCCATGATCGAGGCCGACCCCTTGCTGCTCTCCTCCACCGCGCCGGCCACCTCGATGCGCACCGGCGGCTCGCCGCGAGCCTGCCACTTCGCCTCCAGCGCGCGCAGCTTCGGCAACAGCTGCTGACTGACGGTGGCACCCTGCATGCCGTCCACCACGTCGCCCTGGACGGTGACGGCGTAGGCCCGGTTCCAGCGCCAGATCACGCCGGGCTCCCAGGCGAAATGGGGCTGGGCGATCTGCAGCAGCGGAATCGAGCGGCCGGCCGCGGTCGTCACGTACGCATCCGTCAGGTCCGAGATGGCGTCGCGCTCTTCGCGCGCCTGGCGCAGCACGATGTCGATCAGCTTGTCCTGCTCGCGGTACTGGCCGATCGGGTTGCCGGTGTAGATCCCGCGCGAGGCCTGGGCGATGGACTGGCTGGTCACACCCAATGCACGCGCCTTGGCCTGGTCCACATCCATGCGGATGGACTTGATGGACTCGTTCCAGTTGTCGTTGACGCCCACCATCGACGGGTTGCTGCGGACCTCGGCCTTGACCTCGTCGGCCAGGCGCCGCAGCGTGGCCGGATCGTCACCCACCACGCGGAACTGCACCGGGTACGGCACCGGCGGCCCGCTGGCCAGCAGCTTGACGCGGCCGCGCAGCTCCGGAAACTCCTGCGCCAGAAGCGCCGGCAACTGGCGGCGCACAGCGTCGCGGACCTTCAGGTCCTTGGCCAGCACGATGAACTGCGAGACGTTGCTTTGCGGAAAGGTCTGATCCAGCGGCAGATAGAAGCGCGGCGCGCCCGAGCCGATCCAGGTGGCCACGCTCTGCACGCCTTCCTGCGCCATCAGGCGCCGCTCCAGGCGCCGGGTGACGGCCTCGTTGGCCTCGAAGGTGGTGCCCTCGGGAAACCAGGCGTCGACCATGATCTCCGGCCGGTTCGAGTCAGGGAAGAACTGCTGCTGCACCCGCGTCATGCCCAGGATGCCCAGCGACAGGACCACCAGCGTGGCGCCGATGGTGAGCCAGCGGTGGGTCACGCACCAGTCGACCGCCGCGCGGAAGCGGTTGTAGAACGGGGTGTCGAACAGCTCATGAGGCGGTGCGTCGGGGTCATGCGGCTTGACCTTCAGCAGCAGCGTACCGAGGTAGGGCACGAAGTACACCGACACGATCCACGACAGCAGTAGCGCAATGACCGTCACCGCGAAGATCGCGAAGGTGTATTCGCCGGTGGTCGACTTGGCGATGCCGATGGGCATGAAGCCGGCTGCCGTGATGAGCGTGCCGGTGAGCATCGGCATGGCCGTGACGTCGTAGGCGAAGGTGGCGGCGCGGCGCTTGTCGTAGCCCTCCTCCATCTTCCGCACCATCATTTCCACCGCGATGATGGCGTCGTCCACCAGCAGGCCCAGGGCGATGATCAGCGACCCCAGCGAGATCTTGTGCAATCCGATGCCGAAGTAGTTCATCGCCAGGAAGGTCACCGACAGCACCAGTGGAATGGTGATGCCGACCACCAGGCCAGGGCGCCAGTCGATGTGCCAGCCGAAGCGGCCGCCCTTGTGCAGTCCAAGCGCGATGAAACTCACCCCTAGCACGATCACCACCGCCTCGATCAGCACCTTGACGAACTCGTTCACCGAGGTGGCCACGGTGGCGGGCTGGTCCTGCACCTGGTCGAGCCGCATGCCGGCCGGCAACTGGCGATTGACCTGTGCCACCGTCTCGCGAAGCGCCTTGCCCAGGGCGATGATGTCGCCGCCCTTCATCATCGAGATGCCCAGGCCGACCACTGGCTCGCCTTGGTATTGCACCTTGACGCTCGGCGGATCGACATAGCCGCGCTCCACGCGGGCGATGTCGCCCAGGCGCAGCTGGTTGCCCGAGCTGCCGCGGATCGGCATGGCACGCAGCTGGTCGAGGTCGGTGAACTGCCCGCCGACCCGCACCTGCAGCACATCCTGCGGCGAGCGGATGGTGCCGGCGCTCTCCACCGCGTTCTGGGCGCCGAGCTGCTGCAGCACCGCGTTGAGGTCCAGGCCCATCTGCGCCAGGCGCTTCTGCGAGACCTCGACGAAGACCTTCTCGTCCTGCACGCCGAACTGCTCGACCTTGGCCACGTCCTTCACACGCAGCAGGCGCAGGCGCAGGTCGTCGGCCACGGTCTTGAGCTCGGCCGGGCTGAAGCCCTCACCGCGCAGGGCGTAGATCACGCCGTAAACATCGCCGAAGTCGTCGTTGAAGAATGGCCCCTGGATGTTGCCGGGCAGCGTATAGCGCATGTCGCCGATCTTCTTGCGCACCGTGTACCAGACCTGCGGCACCTCGGAGGGACGGGCCGCGTCCTTCAGCTCGAAGACCACCTGCGACTCGCCCGGCTTGGAATAGCTGCGGATCTTGTCGGCATAGGGCACTTCCTGCAGCGTGCGCTCGATCTTGTCGGTGACCTGCTCGGCCACCTGCTGGGCCGTGGCGCCGGGCCAGTAGGTGCGCACCACCATGGCCCGGAAGGTGAAAGGCGGATCCTCGTCCTGCCCGAGCTGGAAGTAGGCCGCGAAGCCGAGCACCATCAGCACCACCATCAGGTAGCGCGTGAGCGGCGCATGGTCGAGCGCCCAGGCGGAGAGGTTGAAGCCCGAGGGCTTCTCGGACGGGGCGGCGGACATCAGCGGGCTCCGCTGCCGGCCTTGACCGCCGCCGGGGCGGCAGATGCGCCGCCCTCCTGCGTGGCGTAGCGGTCCCGGTAGACCGTCACCTTCTGTCCCGGCGCGAGCACATGCACCCCGGCCGTGACCACCTGCATGCCGGGCGCCAGACCCTTGGCGATCACTGCCTCGTTGCCGTCGGCCGTGGCGATGTCCACGGGCTGCGACTTCACCGTCATGCTGGCCGGATCCAGCACCCAGACTGCCGAGCCCTGTCCTTCCTGGCGCAGCGCGCTGGTCGGCAGCTTAATGACGGGTGTGCCAGCCAGCGACAGCGCGCGCGGCTTGGCATAGACGGTGGCGCCCAGCGCGGGTGCCTGCGCGGCATCGACCGCCACCTTCACGGTATAGGTGCGGGTGACGGGGTCGGCGCTAGCGGCCACCTCACGCACGCGGCCTTCGAGCGTCTCGGTGCCTGGCGACCAGCCGCGCACCGACACGGCCGAGCCGATGCGCACCTGCGCGGCCCGGTCCTCCGGCACGGCGAAGACGACATCGCGCGGGCCGTCCAGCGCCACCCGCACTACCGGCGTGCCGGCCGCCACCACCTGGCCGGGCTCGGCGTCGACCGCGGTCACGATGCCGGGCGCATCGGCGGTGAGCACGGCATAGCCGGCCTGGTTGGCCTGGGCGCTGAGCTGCGCCCGGGACTGGTCGAACTGCGCCTGGGCGGACTTGAAACTTGCCTCGCGGCGTTCCATTTCCGCGGCGCTGATGAAGTTCTTGGCCCGCAGCTCGCGGTAGCGTGCCAGGTCGGCCTCGGCCAGGTCGCGCTGGGTTCGCGCGGCACTGGCCTGGGCCTGGGCGGCTTCCACTGAAAGGCGCAGGTCGCGCGGATCGAGTTCGGCCAGTACCTGGGCCGCCTTAACCCGCTGGCCCAGCTCGGCCTGCCGCCGCAGCACCTTGCCGCCGACCCGGAAGCCCAGGCGCGATTCGACCTGTGCACGCACCTCGCCGGCAAATTCGGGCTCGCTGGCGAAGGGCGTGACGGCCACCGTCATCAGCTTGACCGCGCGCACCGGCTCCTCCTGGGCCGGCTGCCGCGAACAGCCCGCCAGAAGGATCGCAAGGACGCCGAGCGCAAGGAATCCCGGCACAAGGCCCCGCGGAGCCCGGGTGGTAGTCGTATGAGGCATGGCCTGGCGCCGGCGGTGAACGGGCGGCGGAACAAGGGTTGAGACACCGGCCACAATTAATGACCGACGAGTCAGCAATCTTCGGGGAAGGGCATTCGGGCTGTCAATCGCCCAGGCGCAACGCGCAGCCTTCAGCCGGCCCTGCGCCGGACGGCAGGCCGGACAAAGGAAGAAAAGGGCGCGCGCTAGAGGCGCTGGCCCATTTCCACCAGCCGGTTCTCCGGCAGATGGAAATAGTCCGAGGCCCGGCCGGCGTTGCGCTGCAGCCAGCTGAACAGCGCCTGCCGCACGCCGCTGAAGGCGGGAAGCCGCCGCCGGCCCAGCGAGGCGCGGGAGATGAAGTACGAGGTGGCCATCGATTCCACCGCCAACCCCTTCTGGTAGGCCAGCATGCGCACGAACTCCGGAACGTTCGGCGGCTCCATGAAGCCGTAGCGCACCTTCACCGCCCAGATGCCGTGGCCCAGGTCCTGCGCCTCGATGCGCTCGCGCGCGGGCACACGCGGCGTCTCGCAGGCCAGCATCTGCATCACGAAGACCTGCTCGTGCAGCACCTGGTTGTGGTGCAGGTTGTGCAGCAAGGCGTGAGGCACGGACATGGCGTCGGCCGTGAGGAAGACCGCCGTCCCGCGCGCGCGGAAGGGCATCTCCAGCGCCAGCGAATCCACGAAATCCGGCAGCGGGATCAGTTCGGCCACCAGTTCGGCCCGCGTCAGCCGCACGCCCTTGGCCCAGGTGCTGAACAGCACCATGGCGACCACCGCGACGGCCAGGGTCAGCCAGCCGCCTTCGGCCACCTTGAGCGTGTTGGCCACGACGAAGGCCAGATCGACGCCCACGAAGAAGATCACGCCCAGCAACACGGCCAGGCGATTCCAGTGCCACAGCCGCCAGGCCACCAGCCCGGCCAGCAGGGTGGTGGTGACCATCGTGATCGACACCGCGATGCCGTAGGCGGCCGACAGGGCACTGGAGCTGCGAAAGCCCAGCACCAGCAGCAGCACCCCGACCATCAGCAGCCAGTTGATGGCCGGCACGTAGACCTGGCCGATGGATTCGCCGGAGGTCTGCACGATGCGCATGCGCGGCAGGTAGCCCAGGCGCATGGCCTGCGCCGTGAGCGAGAAGGCGCCAGAGATCACGGCCTGCGAGGCGATCACCGTCGCCATGGCAGCCAGCCCCACCATCGGCAGCAGTGCCCAGGACGGAAAGAGCCGGAAGAAAGGGTTGTCCACGGCCTGCGGATCGGCAAGCACCAGCGCGCCCTGGCCGAAGTAGTTGAGCACCAGCGCCGGCAGCGCGATCAGCAGCCAGGCCAGCCGGATCGGCCGCGCGCCGAAATGCCCCATGTCCGCATACAGCGCCTCGCCGCCCGTAAAGGCCAGGAACACCGCACCCAGCACCGCAAGCGACTGGGCCCGGTGCTGGACGAGAAAGCGCACAGCGTGGCGCGGGTCCAGGGCCTCCAGCACCGCCGGCTGCTCGATCACCTGCATCGCCCCGCTGACGCCGAGCGCGCCGAACCACAGCAGCATCACCGGTCCGAACACCTTGCCCACCGCGCCCGTGCCGCGTCGCTGCACCATGAACAGGGCCACCAGGATCACCAGGGTCAGCGGAATCACCCAGCGCTGCAGACCGGGTGCCTGGACTTCGAGCCCCTCGACGGCCGACAGAACCGAAATCGCGGGCGTGATCAGGCTGTCGCCGTAGAACATCGCCGCACCCAGCAGCCCCAGGCCGATGGTGGCCGACACCATGGCGGGATGCGTGCGCCCCCGCCGGTCGGGCGAGCCGGCCGCGTGGCGGGCCAGGGCCTGCAACGCCAGGATGCCGCCTTCGCCGTCGTGGTCCGCCCGCAGCACGAAGACCACGTACTTGAGCGTCACCACCACCATCAGGCCCCAGAAGATCAGCGACAGCAAGCCCAGCACGGCCGCTGTGGTGAATGGCACGCCGTGCTCTGGATTGAGCGTCTCCTTGAAGGCATAGAGCGGCGAGGTGCCGATGTCGCCGAACACGACACCCAGCGCCGCAACCATGAGTGCGGCGCCGGCAGGATGCGAATGCGGTGGGGCAGCCGCGGCTGGCGGATGCGAGGCGGTGGCGGGGGTCATCGGTCGGTTGGTGCTGTCGCGCAGCCGGCCAGCATAGCGCCGCCGCGAACCCGTTCGACGAGGGCGGTCGGCGCGCGGTCAGGTGGCGAACAGCCGCCGTCGACAATGCGTGGCATGCCCCCCACCCTCCACGCGCAAGGGCCTGCCCAGCCCCTGCCGCCCGGCCATTACGAGAATTTCCCGGTCGCGTCCTGGCTCTGTCCACCGCGGCTGCGGCCACCGATCGCCGCCATCTACCACTTCGCCCGCACCGCCGACGACATCGCGGACGAGGGCGATGCCACGCCCGACCAGCGGCTGGCCGATCTGGCCGCCTACCGCGCGGACCTGGACGCCGTCTTCGCAGGTACGGCCCCGTCGGCCCGCTGGCCCCAGGTCTTCGGGCCGCTCGCCCACCAGGCGCACGTCTTCGGCCTGCCCCGCCTGTTGCTGGCCGATCTGCTGGACGCCTTCGCGCAGGACATCGCCTTCACCCGCGACGGCCGTGCCTACGCGGATCGGGCGGAACTGATGGACTACTGCCGCCGCTCCGCCGACCCCATCGGCCGGTTGCTGCTGCACCTGTACGGCGTGCACGATGCCCGGGCGCTGCGGCAGAGCGACGCCATCTGCAGCGCTCTGCAGCTCATCAACTTCTGGCAGGACCTGAGCGTGGACCTGCCGCGCGGCCGTCTGTACCTGCCGCTCGCGGACTGTGCCGCACACGGGCTGCAGCGCGCCGACATCGCCCGTTTCGCACCGCTGGCCGAGGCCGAGCCGCCGCCCGCGGCGCTCGCCATGGTGGCCGACGAAGTGCGCTGGGCACGCACGCTCATGCGAGAAGGAGCGCCCTTGGTCCACCGCCTGCCCGGCCGCATCGGCTGGGAGCTTCGGCTGGTGGTCCAGGGCGGCCTGGCCATCCTCGACAAGATCGAGGCCCAGGGCTTCGACAGCTTCCGCCGCCGACCGACGGTCGGCAAGGCGGATACGCCGCGACTGCTATGGCGCGCACTGGGGATGCGGGCGTGACACGAGCCATCCCCGACAATCGCCGGCCCATGACCCGCGCCCCCCGAGCCGCCTGCGCCCAATGAGCACCCCCGAGCAATACGTCCAGGACAAGGCCGCCGCCTCGGGCAGCAGCTTCTATTACGCCTTCCTCTTCCTGCCGCCGGAGCGCCGCGCGGCCATCACCGCCTTCTATGCCTTCTGCCGCGAGGTGGACGACGTGGTCGACGAAGTGAGCGACCCGGGCGTGGCCGCCACCAAGCTGGCCTGGTGGCATACCGAGGTGGCCCAGGCCTTCGCAGGCGAGCCCCGGCATCCGGCGATGAAGGCCCTGATGCCGCACACCGCCACCTACGGCATCGAGGCCACGCAGCTGCAGCAGGTGATCGAAGGCTGCGAGATGGACCTGCAGCAGACACGCTACCTCGACTTCCCCGGCCTGGCCCGCTACTGTCACCTGGTGGCCGGCGTGGTGGGCGAAGTGGCGGCGCGCATCTTCGGCCAGACCGATGCGGCCACCACCGCCTACGCCCACAAGCTGGGCCTGGCCCTGCAGCTGACCAACATCATCCGCGACGTGGGCGAGGACGCCCGACGCGGCCGGATCTACCTGCCCGTCAACGAGCTGCAGCAGTTCGACGTCAAGGCGCACGAGGTGCTGAACCGCGTGCACTCCGATCGCTTCGTGGCGCTGATGCGCTTCCAGGCGCAGCGCGCCCACGCCGCCTACGACGAGGCGCTGGCCCTGCTGCCCGCCGCCGATCGCCGCAGCCAGAAGCCTGGCCTGATGATGGCCAGCATCTACCGCACGCTGCTGCGCGAGATCCAATCGGAGGACTTCAAGGTGCTCGACCAGCGCATCAGCCTCACGCCGCTGCGCAAGCTGTGGCTGGCGTGGAAGGTCCAGGCGCTCGGCCGGCTGTGAAGGCCGCCGCGCCCTCGCTGCACGGCGTGGCGCCGGGCGCCACTGTCCCCGTGTCGCTTCGCGGTCCCGCATGAAGCTCGCCGTCATCGGCGCCGGCTGGGCGGGTCTGGCCTGTGCCGTGGCCGCCACGCGGGCCGGCGCCCGCGTCACCGTCTTCGAAAGCGCCCGCCAGCTCGGCGGCCGCGCGCGCCGCGTCGAAGTCGATGGCCTGCCGCTGGACAACGGCCAGCACATCCTGATCGGCGCCTACACCGCCACACTGGGCCTGATGCGCGAGCTGGGCATGGCGCCCGAGGCCGTGCTGGAGCGCCAGCCGCTCGACCTGCGCCATGCCGACGGGCGCGGGTTGAAGGTGCCCGCCCGCCTGCCGCCGCCGCTGAACCTGGCCGTCGCCATCGCTGCCGCCCGCGGGTGGACCTGGCGCGACAAGCTCTCGCTGCTGCGCACGGCGGGGCGCTGGCGGCGCGCCGGCTTCGCCTGCGATGCCTCGGCCAGCGTCGCCGATCTTTGCAGCGACCTGGCGCCGGCCGTGCAGCAACTGCTGATCGAGCCGCTGTGCGTGTCCGCGCTCAACACGCCCATGCATGAAGCCAGCGGCACCGTCTTCCTGCGTGTGCTGCGCGATGCCCTGTTCGGCGAACGCGGCGGCGCCGACCTGCTGTTGCCGCGCGTGGATCTGGGCGCGCTGCTGCCCGATGCGGCAGCCGACTGGCTGGTCGCGCAGGGGACGACGATCCGCCTGGGCACCCGGGTGGATGGACTCGAGCGGGAGGTCGAAGGATGGCACATCGACGGCGAAGCGTTCGACCGGGTCGTGCTGGCGACGTCCGCCTGGGAAAGTGCACGCCTGGCCGAGGGCATCGCGCCCGCCTGGGCCGCCACGGCGCGCGCGCTGGACCATGTGCCCATCGGCACGGTCTACGTGCGGCACGCCCCGGGCCTGGCGGAGGGGCCGCCGCTTCGCGCCCTGCCTGCGGGCATCGATCAGCCGGCGCAGTTCGTCTTCGACCTGCAACGCCTGCGGGGCCACGCGGCAATGGCCGCTTTCGTCTGCAGTGCTTGCAGCGTCGGCCGGGAAACACTCACCGCCCAGGTCCTGGCCCAGGCGGCCGCGCAACTCGGCTGGCAGGGTCTGGAACCCGTGCTCACGGTGGTCGAGAAGCGCGCCACCTTCGCCTGCCGGCCGGGGCTCGTCCGGCCCGTGATGGCGGTGGCGCCCGGACTGCTCACGTGTGGCGACCATGTCGAAGGCCCCTACCCCGCCACGCTCGAAGGCGCGGTGCGCAGCGGACTGGCTGCAGCGGCTGCGGCGCTTCAGTAGCCCCAGGTCAGCTTCTTCGACACCCATCCGACACGGCCGTGGCTGCTGCGCACCTTCAGCCAGTCGCCACCGCTGCCCATCACGCGCAGCACCTCGCCGTACTCGGCCACGGCCAGGATGCGTGCCTTGAGGCTGGCACTGGCGCGAATGTTGAGCCGGCCGGCCGTCGACACCACATGCCGCTGGCGGTTGGTGACCGAGCGGGCCACCCAGCTGCGGTCGCCCTCGAAGTCGCGCACCTGCAGCCAGCCGCCCTGGCGGCGCAGCACTTCCAGCGGGTATCCGCGGTCCACGCTCCAACGCGCCTCGTGCTTCGGGCCGGGGCCGGCACGCAGCATGGTGCCGTCGCGCGCGGCGCTGACCATCTCCCGGGCCCAGGCGCTCGACACGGTGGCCAGCATCAGCAGCAGCATCAGCACGAGGGACAGGGTCGAGCGGCGCAGGGAACGGGTGAACATCATCGGAAGCGGTCCTTTGTCAGAAGAAGAGGAAGAACAAGAAAAAAGCGGCCGCGTCTTGGCGCGGCCGCCAGTGGGTGCGCCCACGGCGCGCAAAGGTTCCCCGAAAAGTCTGCGGGATTGCCCGCGATGGAGCGAGCCTCAGCGCAGGTCGGCCGAGGCACCGAGCGCCACGCACAGCGCACGCAGGTCGGGCACAATCAACTGGGGCCGGGCGCCTTCGGCCCAGGGCCGCTCGTCGCGCACCAGCCAGGCGGCCTGCATGCCGGCGTTCAGGGCGCCAGTCACATCCAGCGCCGCGTCGTCGCCCACATGCAGCACCTGGTCGGGCTGCACATCCACGGAGGCGGCCGCCGCATGGAAGATGGCCGCGTGCGGCTTGGCCGTGCCGAAACGGAAGGCGCTGAAGCCGCCACGGAACCAGCGGTCCACGCCGGTGAGGGCCAGGTCGGCGTTGCCGTTGGAGACCGCCACCAGCGGATAGCGTGCGGCCAGCCAGTCCAGCGCCGGCGCCGCGTCCTCGTACAGCTCGACGCGCTGCCGCTCGGCATAGAAGACCTCGAAGGCAGGCTCGGCCAGGGCCGGGTCCTCGCCGGAACGGCGCAGGGCCAGTCGGATCGATTCGCGCCGCAGGGCGGCCAGGTCGTGCGCGAGATCGGAGCGTTCCTTCTCGGTGGCGATGCGCAGGGCCCGAAGCTCGGCCGGCGAGGCCACCAGCGCCGCCGTGCGCGGTGCGTTCTGCTGCAGCCACTGGTGGAGCACGCCTTCAGCACGTTCGATGGTCGGCCACACGGGCCACAGGGTGTCGTCCAGATCCAGGGTGATGGCGGCGATGCGCGGCAAATCCAGGCCGGCCGTGATTGTCTCGGGCATGCACCAGAATACCGCATGCCTTTTTCGTCCCCTTCCGCCGGCGCGGCCGTCCTCTGGTGCAACCTGGGCTCGCCGGCCGCCCCCACTGCCGCAGCGGTACGGCCCTACCTGGCCCAATTCCTGGGCGATCCGCGCGTGGTCGAGATTCCGCGGGCCGCCTGGCTGCCGATCCTGCACGGCATCATCCTGCGCGTGCGGCCCGCCAAGTCCGCGGCCAAGTACGCCAGCGTCTGGACGCCGCAGGGCTCGCCCCTGGCGGTGCACACGGAGGCACAGTCCCGGCTGCTCAGCGAAGGCCTGGCCGAGGCCGGCCACGGCGGGGTGCAGGTGCTGCACGCGATGCGCTATGGCGAGCCGTCGGTCGCCACCCGGCTGCAGCAACTGGCGGACGCCGGTGTCCACCGCATCCTGGTGTTGCAGGCCTATCCGCAGTACTCGGGCACCACCACGGCCAGCATGGTCGACGCCGTCAATGCCTGGTGCAGCCGGGCCCGGCGCGTGCCCGAGCTGCGCTTCGTGGCGGACTACCACGACGACCCGGCCTACATCGACGCCCTCGCCCGCAGCGTGGAGCGCCACTGGCAGGCCCACGGCCGCGGCGCGATGCTGGTGATGAGCTTCCATGGCATCCCGGCGCGCAACATCAAGCTGGGCGACCCCTACGAGCAGCAATGCCTTCGCACGGCACAGTTGCTGGCCGCACGCCTAGGCCTGCCCGCACAGGCCTGGCGCGCCACCTTCCAGTCACGCTTCGGCGCGGCCGAATGGCTGCAGCCCTACACCGAGCCCACGCTGCGCCAGCTGGCCGCCGAGGGCCTGGCGCGCGTGGACGTGATGTGCCCGGGCTTCCCGGCCGACTGCCTGGAAACGCTGGAGGAGATCGCCATGGAGGCGCGCGAGGCCTTCCTCGAATCGGGCGGGAAGGCCTTCCACTACATCCCCTGCCTGAACGAGGACGCCGATTGGATGGCTGCGCTCACGCAGTTGGCCGAGCGGCATCTGCAGGGCTGGCCGACGCGCGACCGCTGAAGACATCCAGCGGTCGCCGACCGATCGGATCAGCCCGGTAGGCGCAGTCCCGACAGCGCGCGGTCCAGCTTGATCAGCCAGACGCGCGTGGGCCGCTCCAGATCGCTGCCGCGCGTGATGCGCGCCTTGACCGTGCCGGCCGGGCAACCGCTGACCAGAGCCCCGTTCGCGTCGGCGGTGCAGTCCTCGACGCTGCCGTCGACCTTGTTGCCATTGGCGTCCAGCAGCACGGTCGTCAGGCCGAAGTCGTCGTCGTTGACCAGCGCCAGCGTGTTGTCGTCCACCAGCGCCAGGCCTTCGGCCTTCTCGGCCAGCCAGCCCAGTGCATTGAGGTCCAGCAGTTCGGTCTTCTTCATCGTGACCACGTTCGCATAGTTCACGCCGTTGGAGGCGGCCTGGGTGATGCTGCTGATCTCCAGGTTCTCGTCCATCGCCGCGATGTCGGTCGCCGCGGCCGGCAGTTCGACCAGCATCAGCTTGTTCATCACCTTGCCGTCGCTCTTGCGTGCACCCTGCTCGATGACGATGAAGCGGCCGTTGCCCAGGCTCACGACGTCGCCCAGCTTGGCGTTGCCGGTGCGGTCCTTGTCGTAGAGCGAGCCATCGATCGGGTAAGCGTAGGACTTGGACGTCTCCGTCGCCGGATCGAATTCGACCCAGCGCGCGAACTTCGCGATGTGGCGCACGTCGGTGCTGCTGCCACCGGGCGGCTTGGCCTTGAGCGACTTGCCGGCAGCGTCCTTCGGATCGATCGGACTCTGCAGGAAGCCGTGCAGGCGGCCGGTCGCCACATCGAGCGTCAGCCCTTCCATGCCGCGGTTGAGGCGGCGCTTGGCGAACACGGCAGGCAGGCCGGTGCCCGGCGCGTACTTCTTCTCGATGACGCCGGTTGCGATGTTGACGCGGGCCACGAAAGGCCCGTACTCGTCGCTGGTCCACAGCACATTGCGGGCCTTGTCGAACACCATCGACTCCGGGTCGAGGCCGTTGGCATCGAAGCCCGACTTGCCGGCGTCGAAGACGTAGGTGTCGGTCAGCGGAATCTCGCCGGTGGAACCCACGCTGCCCGCCTTGGGCGGCAATCCTGTGACCTTGGTCTGCGCATCCACGCGCAACGCCGTGCTGGAGGCAAGCACCGCGCCGCCCTTGCCGACGCGGATCAGGCCGAAGCTGGGTGCGAACGACGGGGCGGGAAAGACCTTGCTCACGCTGGTCGCGCCGCTCGTGTCGCCGGGCACCGGCACGGTGGGGCCATCCCCGTTGGGGCCGCGGTCGGTCACGGCATAGAACTCGAGCGCGCCGTCCTCGGCCTTGCCCTTGAAGGCCAGGCCCGAGCCATACGCCGGCAGGAAGCCCAGGGGGAAGTCGGCCTTCACCGCCGCCTGGGCCCCTTGGTAGGGCACGTAGTACTTGGCGTCGGCCTGCAGCTGGTAGCGGGTGACGCTGATGCCCATCGTGCCCAGCGTGTTGGTCTGGGTGGCCGTGGTCGCCAACGGCGCGCCCACCACCGAGGCCAGCGTGTTCTCGAAATGCTCGCGTGCCAGCAGACGGCGGCTGTCGTCGGCCGTGCGTGCCGACCAGGGGGCAGGCAGGCCCGTCAGCAAGGCCTGCAGGGCGGTGTTGAAGGCCGTCGGCGCGGCCGAGAAGTCGAGCGCGCCAGCCTTGAGGCGGGCCTTGAGTTCGGACGTCAGCCGGATGCCGTTGGACGGATCGCCGTCATCGTCGAGGGACTGGAGCGCGAGCAGGCGGTTGACCACGGCATCGGCCTGCAGGCCGGCTGCACCGTCGGCCAGGCCGGCCAGGGTGATGGGCGTGACCACGCTGCCGCATGCAGCGCTGCCGAGTTCGAGCGCGCCGGCGCGAAAGCGCACGGTCTCGCCGGGCTTGCACTGGAAGCGGCCTTGCGCGTCGGTCTGTGCGACGGCGGCGCTGCCGGCCTGGTAGTCGAGACCTTCCACGGCAGCGTCGAGGAAGACGCCTGTCGTGGTGGTTGCGACGGGGGTGGCGCTGCCGCCGTTGCTCGGGGTGGTGCTGCCGCCGCTGGTTCCCGAGGTACCGGCAAACGGCACCCAGTTGCCATTGCCACCACCGCCGCAGGCCGCCAGCAGCAGGCTCGCGCCCGCGACCGCTGCCCATCCCCTCGTTGCATGTCGTGTTCTCTTGCTCATCTTCATCCGTCGTTATGGCCTGCGCACCGTGCGGCAGGCGGCCCCGATTGGCGCTCAGGGTTGTGACGGATGTGTGACGGCAAGGCCGGCCATGAGCTCCGGACAGGCGATGGCTTGATGCGGACGAAGGCGGACGACCGCCCAGCCGATCAGATGGCGAGCAGCACGTCGCCCTTGACGGGCCGAAGTCCCAGCCGGCCCGGCGAGGTGTACTGCTGTCGATACTCTTCGAAGGGCATCGTGTCGCCGGCCTCGATCTGCTTCTGGGCCTGGACCGAGTCGGCGCTCATGGCTTCGTAGCGCGCCTGCTGCGCGGGCGTCCACGGCTTGTCCAGCATGGCGATCTGCGCCTGGCGCGAACGATCGATGACGAAGGAAGTGAAGGAATCCGCATGCGAGGCCGCCATGGCCTGCAGCACACGGGCCGACGGCAGCGTGTCGGGCCGGGCCAGGGACTGGAAGGCCGCCTCCACGGCCCGCGCATGCGCCTCACCGCTGCCCAGCGCCGCGTCCATGGCTTCGGCGATCGGCCGGCATTCCTCCAGGATCTCGCGGCCCCAGTCGGCGAGCGGGACCTCCTGGCCGCCGCGTCGCAGCGTCAGGCCGGGCTGTCGACCGGATTCGGCCACCAGGTGCTGGTTGTGCTTCATCTCGACGATCTCGTCGCGGCTGTCGGGCGGGCTCTCGCGCAGCAGGCACTGGAGCAGGAACACGTCGAGGAAGCGCATGGTCTGAGCGCTGATGCCGACCGGCTCGAAGGGGTCGAGGTCCATCAGGCGCACTTCCACATACTCCACGCCGCGCTCGCGCAGTGCATGCAGCGGACGCTCGCCCGGGAAGATGGTGCGCTTGGGCCGGATCGTGCCGTAGAACTCGTTCTCGATCTGCAGCAGCGTGGTGGCGAGCTGGTTGTACTCGCCACCCAGATTGCGCACGCCGATGGCCTCGTAGGGCGCATAGGGCCGGGTGAGCGCATCGGCCAGCGAGGCCCCGTAGCCATCGAGCCCGTTGTAGCTCACGAAGAGGGAAGCCTGCGCCTCGCTCTGGTAGCCCAGGCGGCCCATGCGCAGCGAGGTCGCATGGGGCTTGTGCATGGTGTATTCGCCGATGGGCTCCAGTGCATGCGGCCGGCCTTCGACGAAGCTCGCACAGACCGCGGGCGACGCGCCGAACAGCACCAGCAGCAGGAAGGCCTGGCGGCGGAAGTTGCGGATCAGCGCGAAGTAGTCCTCGCTCGACACCTCGGGCATGGACCAGTTGTAGTGGATGCCCGAGATGGTCTGCATGCGCCGGCCATAGCGGTGGCCCAGCCCCATGCGGTAGACGCTCTTGGCGCGGCCGACGTTGGAGGTGCCGTAACGACCCAGCGGAATGGTCTCGTCCGAGGGCAGGCCGCAGGGCATGCTGGAGACCCACATCATCTCGTCGCCGCCAGCCTCGCGCAGTGCGCGGTAGGTGAACTGGTGCACCTCGGTCAGTTCGGCCAGGCAGGCGTCGACGTCGGCACGCACACCGGTGATCAGCTCGAGTTGCGATTCGCTGAAGTCGGTGGTGATGTGCGGATGCGTGAGCGCACTGCCCAGCGCGCCGGGGTGGGGCGTGAGCGCGAGCTTGCCATCCGGCTGCGCGCGCAGGCTTTCCTTCTCGATGCCGCGACCGATGCCCTGGAGCCGGGTCGGCGCCAGGCCGCCCAGACGTTGTTGAAGTCTGTTCATGTGCATCGTCTGAAATCTGGGAATCGGGCGGACGGTAACACCGCCCGCCGAGTCATGCCGCCGAGGGTGCTCTCGACCTTGCGGAGCCTGCTCCCGACACGGGCGCGTCGTTGGCGCTGCCGCGCAGCGCCTTGTGGCCCGTCAACAAAAGGGTGGAGGCGTTCAGCCGAGAACGCGCCGCAGGAAGGCGGCGATGTCGCCGATCTCTTCCATGCAAACGCTGTGGTCCATGGGGTAGCTGTGCCACTCCACCGGATGGCCCAGGCGCTGGAGCGTGTCGCGGCCGTGCTCGGCGCGGGCCGGCACGACGACGTTGTCCCGCGTGCCATGGGCCAGGAAGATGGGCGTGCGCAGGTTGGCCTCGTGACGCTCGGCCTCCGTCAGGTCCGCCAACGGCAGATAGCCCGAGAGGCCGACGATGCCGGCCAGGGTGTGTGCATGACGCAGGCCCGTGAGCAGCGCCATGGCGCACCCCTGCGAGAAGCCGGCGATCACGGTGCGCTCGCTAGCGATGCCTCGCTCGCGCTCGCGGGCCAGCAGGCCTTCCAGGGTGGAGCGGGAACGTCGCAGGCCGGCCTCGTCCTCCGGCCGGCCCGGACCGAGGATGTTGTACCAGGCCGGCATCACGTAGCCGCCATTGATGGTGACGGGCTGCACCGGCGCATTGGGAAAGACGAAGCGCACCGGGCCGATGGCGGCCAGGGCCGGCTTCATCTCCTGCACGATGGGCACGAAGTCGCTGCCATCGGCACCGAGTCCGTGCATCAGCAGCACGGTGGCGCGAGGGTCAGGGGCGGTCTCGATTTCGATGGGCGGGCGGGTGTCGGAGGTGCTCATTGCTGGGCCAGTTGTCGGCAGCGGTTGATGTTGTCGGCCAGCCGCGGCGCCGGCGATGGCTGGCATCCCTCGGCGGCCGGAAGCATCCGGCACAGGCCCACGACGTGCAGGTCGGCAATGGCCTCGGTGCAGGTGACGTAGGGGGCCAGGGCCGGGTTGGCATGGCTCTTGAAGTCCCAGGCCTCGGTAAAGGCCAGCGTACGGCCCATGGAGACCTCGAACTGGTCGCGGTCGCGCTCGGCCACGGCGCGGTCGATGGCCGCCTGCTCGGCCTGCAGCAGGCGCAGCGCCGCTGCCGGGAAGTCGCGCACATCAGCCTGCGCGTGGGCCGCGGTCACGCCCACCAGCAGCGCGGCGGCAAGGCAGCAAGCGGCCGACGAAGAGCGGAAGAGAAGTGGAAAGGTCATGCGGAAAATGCGTGGCGATACAGCCGCCGCCGCGCGATTGGAGCGCAATCCGGCAGCCCTTGCAGGGTTGCGCGGCCAGTAGTCCGGCGCGAGGCGCCACAATACGGGGTTTCGCATTTTTGTCACCTCGTCCAGCAAGGAGTACTCACCATGGGCAACAAGATCGTCACCGAAGCCGACCGCAAGGCCACCAAGCCCCTGCCGGGCGCCATCGTCATGCGCAGCGGCGGCGGACAGAAGCGCAGCCTGGAGCGTGGCACCGCCACCCGCAGCAAGAAGAACCCGGGCAAGCGCGCCCACCAGGGCTGAGCGACCTGCCATGCAGGCGAAAGGCGCGGCAGGTCCGCGCTTTTTTTCGCCCGCAAGGCAGCCCCTTCCCTTCCAGAATCCCATTCCATGCCCAAGAAGATCGAAAACCAGATGCTGATGCGCGGCGCGATGTGCGCGCTGATCGGCGTGGTGGTGCTGCTGGCGCCGATGTGGCTGAAGTCGCCGGGCTGGCGCGACATGGTCGGCGGCGCCCAGACCGTCGGCTGGTTCGCGCT
>NZ_CAJYES010000208.1 GCF_913773995.1 uncultured Pseudacidovorax sp. | reverse complement strand
GCGCCCGTCTCGCCATCGGTCGGCACCAGGGCGTCTTCGCCGTCGGGCGCCTGCCCGTCCATGACGGCCCCGACCTGCTCTCCGTCGCCTGTCGGCGCGGGCACTGAAGCGCGAGGACTGCGCGTGTGCACGCGGGGCGCGCGGCTGCCCGACTGCGCCTTGCGCTGCTCGGCACGCACCTGCTCGATCAGGTCCTCGCGGCGGATGTCGTCCGCGGTGCTGAATTCCTGCCACCACTCGGCGATGGCTTCGTCCACCTCGCCGATGTCGGCGCGCAGGCGCATGAAATCGAAGCCGGCGCGAAAGCGTGCCTGTTCGACCAGGCCGTAGGGCGTGCTGCCGACGCGCTTGTCGAAGCGCGGCTGCATCATCCAGATCTCGCGCATGTCGGCCGCCAGCTTGCCGCGGCCCGACACGTCGCCGATGCGCGTGTTGAAGACGTCGTCGATGGCGTCCTGCAGCGCGGGAATCGGCGGCTGCGCACGCTGGCCCGGACGTTCCTTGAGTCGGGCCTGCCAGCCTTCGCGCACGTCGCTCCACAGCACGCAGGCCAGCAGGAAGCTGGCCGCCACCGGCTTGCCCTCGCCCACGCGGCGGTCGGTGTCGGCCAGCGCGGCCTTCACGAAGGGCAGGTCGGCGCGCTCCACCACCACGTCCAGCAGCGGATAGATGCCGCGCGCCAGGCCCAGCGTCCGCAACTGCGCGATGCTGGCCAGCGCATGGCCCGTCTGCAGCAGCTTGAGCATCTCGTCGAACATGCGGCTTTGCGGCACGTCGGCCAACAGCTTCGCGGATTCGACCAGCGGCGCCGCGGTCTTGGCGTCCATCTTGAAGCCCAGCGCCGCCAGCTTGGCGGAGAAACGGATGGCGCGCACGATGCGCACCGGATCCTCGCGGTAGCGGGTGGCCGGGTCGCCGATCATGCGCAGAACCAGCTTCTGCGCGTCGCGGATGCCGTGGTGGTAGTCCACCACGATCTGCCGCGCCGGGTCGTAGTACATCGCGTTGACGGTGAAGTCGCGCCGCGCGGCGTCCTCGTCCTGCGGACCCCAGACGTTGTCGCGCAGCACGCGTCCGCTGGCGTCCACGGCATGCTTCATGGCCGAGAGTTCGCTCCTGCTGGTGCGCTCGTTGCCGGCCACCTGCTCGGCGGCACCGGCTTCCATGTAGGCGCGGAAGGTCGAGACCTCGATCACCTCGTGCTCCCGACCCCGGCCGTACACCACGTGCACGATACGGAAGCGCCGGCCGATGATGAAGGCGCGCCGGAACAGGCCCTTCACCTCTTCCGGCGTGGCATTGGTGGCGACGTCGAAGTCCTTGGGCTTGAGGCCCAGCAGCAGGTCGCGCACCGCGCCGCCCACGATGTAGGCCTCGAAACCGGCCTGCTGCAAGGTGGCCACCACGTTCTTGGCCCGCTCGTCCACCAGGGCGGGGTCGATGCGGTGCACGCTGGCATCCACTTCCTGGCGCTTGCCGAAGCGCGAGCGGCCGCCGCGGGCCGAGCCCGTCTTGGCCAGGATCTTGTCGATGAATTGCTTGATCATGGAATCCGTGTGTCGGGTCGCCCCCGCAGGGCGGCCCGGAGTGTCTTCATTCGTTTTCGAGCATGTGCCGCACCAGCGGGATGGTGATGGCACGCTGCGTCTGCAGGGCATAGCCGTCGAGCTTCTTGAGCAGCTCGACGAGGCTGCCCAAGTCGCGGCTGAAGCGGTGCAGCATGTAGTCGACCACCTCCGGCGGCAGCTTGAGGCCACGTGCCGAAGCCAGCTCGTGCAGCACGGCACGCCGCTCGGCCTCGCTCAGCAACTGCAGTTGGAACACATGGCCCCAGGCCAGGCGCGTGCGAAGGTCCTCGCGCAGCTTGAGGTCGGCCGGCGGCAGTTCGCCCGCCGCCACCACGCCGCATTGCAGCGACTGCGCCTGCACGAACCAGCTGAAGGCCGCCTGCTGCTGCACGGTGTCGTACAGGTGCACGTCGTCCATCAGCACGGCGTCCCACTGTTCGTCGAAGGGTGGCGGGTCGTAAAGGCCCGGATGCATCCAGCCCAGCCGGGCGCCCTGGTCGTACAGGGCCGCGGCAACCGACTCCAGCAGGTGCGTCTTGCCGGTGCCCGATTCGCCCCACAGGTAGATCGGCACCGGCGAGTGCAGCGTGCCGCGGCCGGTGCCCACCCACGCCCGCAGATGCGCCACCGCTTCCTCATTGGGCCCGACGTGGAAGCTCGCCAGCGTCGGCGCTGTCTGCAGGCCGATGTCGAGCGCGAGCTGCTTCATGCGAGGGAGATGGATGGCGGCGGAGGGGATGCGGGAATGCGGGAGGCGGGCCGGAGCCGACCCTTAAAATCGCCCGAAATTCTATGCGGCCCGCCTCCGCGCCTGTCGAAGACGCCCGGGCCGCCTTCTTTTTGTCTTTCTGTCTGCGCCGCTCGCCACCATGACCTCGCCCTCCTCCACCCCCCTCAGCTACAAGGACGCCGGCGTCGACATCGACGCGGGGGACGCGCTGGTCGACCGCATCAAGCCGCTCGCGAAGAAGACCATGCGAGAAGGCGTGCTGGCCGGCATCGGCGGCTTCGGCGCCCTGTTCGAGGTACCGAAGCGCTACAAAGAGCCGGTGCTGGTCTCCGGCACCGACGGCGTCGGCACCAAGCTCAAGCTGGCCTTCGAATGGCAGATGCACGACACCGTGGGCATCGACCTGGTGGCCATGAGCGTCAACGACGTGCTGGTGCAGGGCGCCTAGCCGCTGTTCTTCCTCGACTACTTCGCCTGCGGCAAGCTGGACGTGGACACCGCGGCCCGCGTGGTCGGCGGCATCGCCCGCGGCTGCGAACTGTCGGGCTGCGCGCTGATCGGCGGCGAGACGGCCGAGATGCCCGGCATGTACCCCGCCGGCGAATACGACCTGGCCGGCTTTGCCGTCGGCGCGGTCGAGAAGTCGAAGATCCTCACCGGCCAGAACGTGAAGCCCGGCGACGTGGTGCTGGGCCTGGCCTCGCATGGTGTGCATTCCAACGGCTTCTCGCTGGTGCGCAAGGTGATCGAGCGCGCGGGCGCCGACCTGCCGTCCACGCTCGATGGCCAGCCCTTCCGCGAGGCCGTGATGGCGCCCACCCGTCTGTACGTCAAGCCGGTGCTGGCGGCGCTGGCCGCGCATCCGCACGGCGGCGAGGCGGGCGACGGCGGCATCAAGGCCCTGGCCCACATCACCGGCGGCGGCCTGCTGGAGAACATTCCGCGCGTGCTGCCGGAAGGCACCGCCGCCCACCTCACCAAGGGCAGCTGGCCGCAGACCGAACTGTTCGCCTGGCTGCAGAAGGTGGCCGGCATCGACGACATCGAGATGAACCGTACCTTCAACAACGGCATCGGCATGGTGGTGGTGGTCGCCGCGGCCGACGCCGAGGCCTGCGCTGCCACGCTGCGTGCGCAGGGCGAGACGGTGCACGAGATCGGCACCATCGCAGAGCGCGGCAACGGCGCCGCGGTAGTCGTGGCCTGAGGATCCGCCCGGCCACGCCGTGACGATGCCGCCATCTGTCGCCACCGGCGCGCGCCGCTCGGTGGTCATCGCCAGCTACCTGCTGATGGGGCTGGGCCTGCTGGGCATCCTGCTCAGCCATCTGCTGGTGGGCCTGCTGTGCGCCTGCGTGGGTTTCCTGTTCACGCGCTGGTTCGTGAGGCTGGCCGTGCGGCTCGCGCACCGTCGGCTGGCGCCGCGCACGGCGGCTCGCGTCGAATCGATCATCAAGGCCGTGGCGATCCTGCTGGTGGTCGTGGGGCCGCTGGCATTGCTGGCACTGGGCGTGTCGCAGGCGCGCGAATACGTGGTCGAAGCGCCGCAGCAGTACCGCGGCCTGCTCGACTACATCGCCCGCACCATCCTGGAACTGCGCCAGAAGCTGCCGCCCGAACTGGCCGCTTCCCTGCCGGCGGCCGCGGACGACGTCCAGCGCATGGTGGCCAATTACCTGCGCAACGAGGCCGGCACGCTCGCGCTGGCCGGACGGGCCTGGCTCAACGCGGTGCTCCACGGCTACGTGGGCCTGATCGTCGGCGGCCTGGCCGCCGTCGCGCTGCCGCCGTCCCACCGGCGCCCCCTGGCCGCCGAACTCCACCAGCGCATCACCACCTTCGGCCAGGCCTTCAAGCAGATCGTGGCGGCACAGTTCTGGATCGCCAGCTTCAACACGGCGCTCACGGCCACCTTCCTGCTGCTGGTACTGCCGCTGTCTGGGACGCGGCTGCCCTATACACCGGTGCTGATCACCTTCACCTTCGTGGCCGGACTGGTGCCCATCGTGGGCAACCTGCTGTGCAACGTGGTGCTGACCCTGGTGGGGCTGTCGGTGTCGCCGCTCACGGCGGCGGCCTGTCTGGTCTTCCTGATCCTGATCCATAAGGCCGAGTACGTCATCAACGCCAAGGTGGTCGGCAAGCGGACACACATGGCCGTGTGGGAGCTGCTGTCGGTCATGTTCGTGGCCGAAACCGTCTTCGGGCCGGCAGGGCTGGTGGCGGCGCCGTTGTTCTACGCCTACCTCAAGAAGGAGCTGGAGGCGGCTCGGCTGGTGTGACGTCGGCGCCGGGGGCGGCGTCCTCGATGTCCGATTTCGACCGAAGCTCGGCGCAGGCGGTGCGGACGCACCAGGCGGCCATCTGAACAATTCAGGCTGTCTCAACGCCTTGATACGGAGCCATCCCATGACCGCCTGCCTGCTCGTGATCGACGCCCAGGAATCCTTCCGCCACCGCCCCTTCTTCCGCCCTGACGACGTTCCCGCCTGGCTGGCTGCACAGAACGCGCTGATCGAAGGCTGCCGCAAGGCCGGCGTGCCCATCGTGCGCATCTATCACGTCGACGGCCCGCACGATCCTGCCAATCCCTTCGCCGAGGAGAGCGGCCACGTCCGCCCATTCGACGGCCTGGCCGCTTTCGACGCCGACGCCACCTTCATCAAGCATCGGCACAGCGCGCTGGTCGGCACCGGCCTCGACGTCTGGCTCACGCAGCACGGTATCAGCCGGCTGATCGTCAGCGGCATCCGCACCGAGCAATGCTGCGAAACGACGACACGCCACGCCAGCGATCTCGGCTGGCAGGTGGACTATGCGCTGGACGCCACACTCACCTTCGACATGGTCCAGCCCGATGGCCAGCCTCTGACGGCCGCGCAGATCAAGGCCCGGACCGCCACCGTGCTGCAGGGCCGGTTCGCGCAGGTGTGCAGCGCGGCGCAGGCCCTCGCACGCCTGCCCGCACTCGAAGCGGCCTGAGGCCAGCAGAGCGCTCCATGACGACCCCGAACGCCAGTCCCTTTGCGCACCTGCCCGCCGGTCCCTGCTACGCCGTCATCTTTTCCTCCCAGCGAAATGCTGGGCACGACGACGACGGCTACGCCGAGGCCGCCGACCGCATGGTCGCGCTGGCGGCGGCGCAGCCCGGCTTCCTGGGCGTGGAAAGCGCACGCGGCGCCGATGGCTTCGGCATCACGGTTTCGTACTGGGCCAGCGAGGAGGCGATCGCTGCTTGGCGCCGACATGGCGAGCACGCCGCCGCACGCGAGCAGGGCCGCAGCCGCTGGTATGCGGCCTTCGAACTTCGCGTGGCCCGCGTCGAGCGGGCCTATGGCAGTGGCCGGCCATGAGCGTCCGTGCGTTCGCGCCGAGGCGCATGCGCGCCGAGGCGCATGCGCGCCGCCGCCCAGGCCGGCGCGGCTCCGGCGGGCCCGCCACAGGACGCACCCGCCGCCATCCGCGTTGTCTTTGCCCTGTTGCCCGACAGCCTGGCGCTCGATTGGGCCGGACCGGCCGAGGCACTGCGCATCGCCAACCGCCTGCTCGCGACCGGTAGCCGGCCGTTGCGCTTCGACGTGGAGTTCGCCGCTGCCCAGCCCGTGCTGCGCAGCTCCGTCGGCGTGCAACTGGCCGGCCTGATGCCGCTGCCCGAATCCTGGGACACGCGCCCGACCTGGCTCGTGCTGGTGGGCCTGCCCGGCCGGCACATCGACGTCGACACACCCGAGGCGCGCCAGTTGCTGCACTGGCTGCGCGGCCAGCGTCTGCAAGCCGGCCAGTTGGAGCTGCTGACCATCTGCGGTGGCGCCCTGCTCGCGGGCCACGCGGGCCTGCTGGCGGGCCGGCGCGCCACCACGCACCACCATCACCTCGATGAGCTGAAGGCCAGCGAGCCGGCCTGCGAGGTGGTGGCCAACCGCGTCTTCGTGCTCGATGCGCCGGTCTTCAGCAGCGCCGGCGTGACCACCGGCATCGACCTCATGCTGCACCGCATCGGCACCCTGTGCGGCGAAGCGCTGGCGGCCCAGGTGGCGCAGACGATGGTGATGCCGCTGCGGCGCGGTCCGCAGGATCCGGAGCTGTCGCCCTTCCTGGCCCACCGCCATCATCTGCATGCCGCCGTCCACCGCGTGCAGGACGCGGTGAGCGAGGCGCCCCAGGCCGACTGGACGGTTCCCGGCATGGCCGCCCTGGCCCACACCTCACCGCGGCACCTGACGCGCCTGTTCGTGCAGCATGCCGGCGTGGCACCGCTGACCTACCTACGACGTCTGAGGCTGGAGGCGGCGCGGCAGGCCATCGGCGCAGGCGCCAGCGTGACCGAGGCGGCCGAGACCTGCGGCTTCGGCACCGACACGCAGTTGCGCCGGGCCTGGCATCAGTTCGGGTTGCCGGGCACGCCGGCGCGCCCTTCGGCCTGATCGGGCGCGGTATCGGACGCCGCCAGCCAGTCCGCGGCATGGGCGCGCAGCACGTCGATCTGCACCCACACGAGCAGCAGCTCGGTGCGCATCAGCCGCAGGCGGGCCGTCACCTCGTCGGCCTCGCCCGCCTGGGGTGCCGTGCGGCCGGCGTCCGCCTCGGCGCCAGCGGCCAGCGCTTCGCGTGCCGGGTATGGCGGGGTGGCGTCCGCCTGGCCAGCCTCGACGGCCGCCGCCAATTGCTCCAACGCCGCGGCAGCCTGCTGGGCGGCCTCGCGCAGCACGGCCATCTCCGGCCCATCAGGCACGGCGGCGCGGTGGGCGCCCAGCGCCGACAGGTAGCTCAGCAGCGTGTGCGACTGGATCACGAAGCGCACGGCGACACCCGCACGGCGGCGGGCAAAGCCCGGCTCGCGGAACATCTCCGTCACGGCCGTGGACAGCGCCGCGTCGCCGTTGTGCGCGTTGCGCCGCGCGAGGCGGTAGGCGAGATCGTCGCGCGCACCGCTGGCGTACTGGCTGGCGATCTGGCGCAGGTAGGTCGCATGCTGACGCATGGCGTGGGCGGCGATCTCGTGGATGCGCCGGGCCTGCCAGTGCGGCAGCACCAGCAGCACGGCCAGGCCGGCGATCACGCTGCCGATGGCGGTGTCGATCAATCGTGGCTCGATCAGCCGCGCGCTGTCGGTGATCTGGTTGAAGCACATCAGCACCAGCAGCGTCATGGCCGCCGTGGCCAGCAGATAGCGCGTGCTGCGGTTGGCAAAGAAGACCACGCCCGCCACCACGGCGAAGACCGACTGCAGCAGCGGCTGCGGAAAGAGGTCGATCAGCGCCCAACCCGCCACCACGCCCAGGGCCGTGCCGACGACGCGCTGGCCCATGCGCGCGATGGTCTCGCCATAGCCGGGCTGGCAGACGAAGAGCGTGGTCAACATGATCCAGTAGCCCTCCTGCAGCTGCACCACGTGCATGACACCATAGCCGGCAGCCAGCGCCACCGCCAGGCGCACCGCATGGCGGAACAGCGGCGAGCGCGGCGTGAGCTGCCGGCGCACGCGCGC
This sequence comes from uncultured Pseudacidovorax sp., assembly GCF_913773995.1. Classification (GTDB taxonomy): domain Bacteria; phylum Pseudomonadota; class Gammaproteobacteria; order Burkholderiales; family Burkholderiaceae_C; genus Xenophilus. The sequence goes on along the minus strand of NZ_CAJYES010000208.1, from coordinate 24,265 downwards.
CAGCGCGTCGCGCCAGTCGCGGGCCGAGCGGTCGAACAGGCTCATGTCGGTGCGGCCGAGCCGGGCGGAGGGATGCGCGGTATGGCTGGCACCGGCCAGTTGGCCGTCGAGCAGCGCCAGGTTGCGCGCCAGCGCCTCGATGGCCGGCAGCCGTTGCCGCGCCTCGTCGCCAGCCGTCGCATGCGCGTGTGCGATGGCGCTGCGCAACTCGGCCAGGGCCTGCACGCTCTGGCCGTCCATCACGAAGGGCTCGCGCCGTTCCACCGAGTGGGCCAGCAGGCTGCAGGCCTCCCCCTGCAGCCAGAGCACGCGCTGGCAGCGATAGAGCAGGTCGCTGTGGAAGAAGGCATCGGCCAGCGCGTTGTAGTCCTCGTGGGACGAGCTGGCGCGCTCGTGCACGTCCTGGGCGATCAGGTAGAGGCCGCGGTAGCGCGCGAGCCGGCCCGTGGGCGCCCGCGGGCCGAGGCGCGAGAAGATGGCCTCCTTGGCATCGTTGAGGGCCGCAACGACCTTCGCATTGAGCCCGGCCAGCGCCAGCCGCTTGCGCTGCACGTCCACGCCGCGCAAGGGCTCGAAGAGGGAGGCTTTGTAGCGCACGTATTCGCCCAGCGCACCATAGACCCGCACCAGCATGGCCTGAACCGGCAGCGAGGGGAACAGCGCACACCACAGCACCGAGATCGCGCCGTACCAGGCGGCGCCGGCCACCAGCAGCAGCGGCTCGCGCCAGTGGTGGCCGGGGCCGTGCGCCGCCACGGCGTGCTCCATACTGATGGTGGCGTACATCGCCAGGATCAACGTGCCGTAGGCAATGGCCTTGTAGCGCGCGCCGATGGCGCCCAGCATGGTGATGGCGAAGGCCGCCAGGCAGAACACACCGATGAACACCCACGACAGGCCGAACAGGGCCTGAACCCCGGCGCCGACTGCCGCGAAGCAGGCCAGCGTCACCAGAAGCGCGCGCAGCCGGCCGCGCCAGCTGTCGTCGGTTTCGGCCAGCGCGCTGGCGATGGTGCCGAGGAAGAGCGGAATCACCGCGTCCTGGTGGCCAGCCAGCCGCGCGCCGGCCATCAGGGTGGCCAGCGCCAGCAGCACGCGCAGGGGCTGTGCGCGCTGGAAGAGCATGCGCCATTGGTCGCGCAGGCCGTTTATCGAGATCAGGGAGTCCATGGAAGAGCGGAAAGTCGTCCGGGTCACGCAGGATGCATGCCGCGGGTCTGTTGAAGCAGTGCGCCCGTCGATGCAGGCGGTGGCCCAGCGCACCGAAAGGCGGTGATGGCCGACCGGCTCAGCGGGTCGTGAACAGGATGCTCGCCCGCAGCCCGCCCGAACTCACCGTGGCGGCCAGGCGCATCTGCGCACCCAGCAACTTCGCATAGCGGGCGACGATGGACAGTCCCAGCCCCGACCCTTCGCCCAGCTTGCGTCCGTCGGTGCCCTGGGCCCAGCGGTGCATCAGGGCCTGCCGCTGCACCTCGGGGATCCCGGGGCCGTCGTCGGCCACGGAGAGCACGGGCACCAGCACGCCATCGACCTCCTCCTTCGACAGCTCGATGGTCACCGTCTTGCCGCCGTAGCGCAGGGCGTTGTCGATCAGGTTGTCGAGGATGCCTTCGACCAGCGCCACGCTGCCGTTGATGGTGAAGCCGCCACTCTCCTGCGCCTCGTCGAGGCCACGCGCGCCGAGGTCGACGCCGCGGGCGTCGGCGCGGGTCAGGTGGCGCAGCACGGCCTCATGCGCCAGCTCGTCCAGCACCACGGGCTCGCGCTGCAGCACGGCATCGGATTCGGCGGCCAGCGCCAGCGCGAGCAACTGGTCGACCAGATGGCTAGCGCGCGCCTCGCTGTCGGCGATGCGCTGCAACTGTTCGCGCGCGACACCCGGGTCGGAATGGCCCAGGCCGTAATGGGCCAGGGCGCGGATGCCAGCCAGCGGCGTGCGCAGCTCGTGCGCCACGTTGCCGGCGAACTCGCGCTGCGCGCGCACGCTGCCGTCCAGGCGGACGAACAGGTCGTTGAGGGCGTCGCCCAGTTGTGCGACCTCGCGTGTGTCGCCACCGACGATCACCGGCGACAGGTCGCTGGCGTCGCGCCGACCCAGGTCCTGCTGGAGCGCGCCCAGCGGGGCCAGCTCGCGCGCAATGCCGCGCCACAGCCACCAGGCCAGCACGCCCAGCAGCAGGATCTGGGGCAGCGTCGCGTAGAGCGCCAGCCGCCGCAGCAGCGCCGTGCGCGAGCCCGTGGTCTGGGCCACGACGACGGTGAACTCGCCGGCACCCGCCGGATGGCGCAGGACCACGGCGCGCAGTTGCTTGCCGGCGAAACGCACGTCGGCCAGATGCCATGTCGCGCCCTCGGCCAGGAAGGGCGTCTGCAGCATCGGCTCGCCGGAGAGCAGGCTGCCATCAGGCCGACGGACGGCGAAGTACACCGTCTCGCGCTGATCGAACAGCAGCGTGGTCATCTCGCGCGCCGTGAGCTGCAGTTGTGCGTCGGGCCGGCCCAGTGGCTGGATGTTGGCGGCGATGGCGTAGGCATCGTCCACCAGTGCGCGGTCGAAGGCCTGGCGCACGAAGTAGTTGGAGATGATCAGCACCACCACCGTACCGGCCAGCCAGGTGAGGGCCAGCGGCAGCATCACCTGCCGCAGCACCCGCGCGCGCAGCGACGGGCGCGGGCGATGCCCGGCCACCGCGGTTCCAGTGGCCGTGGGCGGCCGGGCGCTCAAACGTCGCCTTCCAGCAGGTAGCCGATGCCGCGCAGCGTCCGGATGCCGGCACCGCTGCCCAGCAACTTCTTGCGCAGACGCGAGATGAACGCCTCCAGCGCGTTATCGCCCAGCGCGTCGTCGAAGCTGGACAGCTTGTTCGAGAGCACACGCTTGCTGACGGCATGGCCGGGCGGGCTCATGAGCTCCCACAGCACTTCGAATTCGCGCGCCGGCAGGTCCAGCGGCGCACTGCCGATGAAGAAGCGGCGGGCCCGGCGGTCGAGCTTGAGCTGGCCGACCAGCGCGACGTCGTCCGTGCCCTGGGCACGGCGAACCAGGGCGCGCAGACGGGCGTCGACTTCAGGCAGTTCGAAGGGTTTGCCGAGGTAGTCGTCGGCGCCGGCGTCCAGGCCGGCAATGCGCTCGTCGGTGCGGTTGCGGGCGGTGAGCACCAGCACGGGGGTGCGGTCGCCGCGGCTGCGCGCCTGGCGCAGCACGGTCAGGCCGCTGCCGAGCGGACTGCCCGGCCCAGGGCCGGCCGGCAGGTTCAGGTCCAGCAGCACGGCATCGAAGGGTTGCACACGCCAGAGGTAATCGGCCTCCTCCATGCTCGCCGCCACATCGACCCGGTGCCCGGCATCGGTCAGGCTGCGCAACATCACGTCGCGCAGGGTCGCATCGTCTTCCACCAACAGGATTCGCATGGGGGCGAAGGCTACCCCACCCGAAGGGAAGCTGACCAGAGGGTGGTCAGCAGGCCGTCAGCGCGCTGGCGCGAATCTCGTCGTCTTGGCCTGATTGCGCCAGCTGGGGGCCTGCAGCGCCCTGAGCGGCCATTGGTGGCCGTTGTTCAGGACAGGGCGCGCCTGAGTTCGGCGGCGCGCTCCGTGATGGCGTCGACGTCGAGGGCATCCTCGGCATGTGCGAGGTAGGTGTCGAGGTCATCCACCGCCTGCGCGGTGTGGCCCTGCTCGGCGCGGGCCAGGCCGCGGTCGCGGTACTCGCCCCAGGCCTGGGGCAGCAGCACGATCAGCCGGTCCAGAACGGCGATGAGGCGGGCCCAGTCCTCCTGCGCGCTGTGGATCTCCTTCAGGTTGCGCAGCATGCGGGCGATGATCTCCCGCGCGGGCGCGGGTTGCAGATACAGGCCCAGCGGCACGTCGAATTCGCCCACCAGGCCGTTGCTGCGCTTGTACGGCTCCAGCCGTTCGGCCAGTTCCTCCCGCGACAGCGAACGGCCGGTGAAGGGGTCGATCACGACCTGGCCCTTGGGCAGCGACACCTTCAGCATGAAATGCCCAGGAAAGCTAATGCCGCGCGCATGCAGATTCAGGCCCTGGGCCAGCTCGATCCACAACACCGCCAGCGAGATCGGGATGCCGCGCCGGGTGCGCAGCACCACATGCAGGAAGCTGTTGTCGGGGTCGTAGTAGTCGTTGACATTGCCGCCGAAGCTCAGGTCGTGGAAGAAGAACTGGTTCAGCGCCCGCAGCCGCGCGAGCGGAGCGGCGTCGGCCGGAAGACGGCGCTTGAGGCGCGCCAGCAGCTGGTCCATGTCGCCCAGCACCTGCTGGACGTCGAGCTCGGGATACTCGTCCTGCGCGAGGCTGGCGGCGGCCTCGAGCAGCGGGAAATGCTCGTCACTCTGCACCAGCGATTCGAAATAGGCCAGCGGCGTCGGCGTGTCGTATCGAAGAGACATGGGCCTTTGTAGTGGAGCCACGTCGCCAGCGTCAAGGCGGCCGGCGGAAGCCCCACGGGCACCTCGGCGATGCCGGGCTGCCCGCGTCAGCGCCGCACGAAGCTGCGCAGCCGCAGGCCACAGGCCGTCAGCACGCCGAAATACAGCAGCGCCGCGCCGACGACGAACGCTGTCAGCAGACCCGTGCGCAGCAGGCGATCGCTGCGCAGGCCCACCCAGTCGAAGCCATGGGCGCCCCAGACCAGCAACCCGGTCATCACCGCCGTGCTCGCCAGCACCTGCAGCAGGAAGCGGCCCCAGCCCGGCGCCAGCCGGTAGCTGCCGCTGCGGCGCAGGCCCACCCACAGCGCCAACGCGTTGAGGAGCTGGCCTACGCCGATGGCCAGCGTCAGGCCGGCATGCTGCAGCCAGGGCACGAAGGCCAGATTGAGCAGCTGCGTCACGGCCAGCGCTGCCAGGCTGATGCGCATCGGCGTGCGCATGTCGTGGCGCGCGTAGAAGCCTGCGGCCAGCACCTTGATCGAGACGATGCCCACCAGCCCGACGCCGTAGCCCGCCAGCGCGTCGGCCGTGCGCAGCACGCTCGCATCGTCGAAGGCGCCGTTGTGGAACAGCACCGCCACCAGCGGCACCGGGAACACCAGCAGCGCCGCCGCGCAGGGCAGTGCCAGCAGCACGATCAGGCGCAGGCCCCAGTCGAGCATGGCGGAATAGCGGTCGGTATCCTTTGCCGCGCGCGCCGCGGCGAGTTGGGGCATCAGCACCACGCCCAGGGCCACGCCCAGCATGGCGCTGGGGAACTCCATCAGCCGGTCGGCATTGGTGATCCAGGTGACGCTGCCCGCCGCCAGGTGCGAGGCGATCTGGGTGTTGATGAGCAACGACAGCTGCGCCCCGCTGACGCCGATCATGGCCGGCAGCATCAGGCCCAGGATCTTGCGGGTGCCCGGGTCGTTCCGAGCTTCGCGCACGGCCGCGAAGCGCGCGCCAAGCTTCGGCATCAGGCCCAGCCGGCGCAGCGCGGGGATCTGGATCGCCAGCTGCAGCATGCCGCCCACCATCACACCCACGCACTGGGCGTAGATCGGCTCGATGCCCCAGCGCCGGAACAGCGGCGCCCCCGCCACGATGGACAGGATCAGCGCAACGTTGAGCAGCACCGGCGACGCCGCCGGCACCGCAAAGCGCTTCCAGGTGTTGAGGATGCCGCCGGCAAAGGCCACCAGGGACATGAAGCCGATGTAGGGAAACATCCAGCGCGTCATGACCACGGCCGCATCGAAGCTGCCCGAGCGCTCCAACCCGCTGGCCATGGCCCAGACCATGAGCGGCGCGGCCACCACGCCGACCAGGCACAGCAGCACCAGCGCCCACAGCAGCAAGGTGCCGACATGGTCGATCAGCTGCCGGGCCCGGTCTTCGCCGCCCTCGGTGCGGGTGGCCGACAGCACCGGCACGAAGGCCTGGCTGAATGCGCCCTCTCCCAGCACGCGACGGAACAGGTTGGGAATGCGGAAAGCGACGTAGAAGGCGTCGGTCAGCGCGCTCACGCCGAACACCGAGCTCATCAGCACATCCCGCACGAGGCCGGTGATGCGCGAGGCCAGGGTCAGCAGGGAGACGGTGGAAGCGGATTTGAAGAGCGACACGGCGGCGCAGTGTAGGCGGGGCGTTTGAGAGCTTGGCAGAGTGCGGGCCTGCCTCCTCCGTCACCCGTGGCTCCGCGTTTGGCCTGCGACACAGCATCGGCGCGGATCACGTCGCCGGCGGCGCGGGGGGGGGGGGCGGGTACAAGGACAGCGGAGGCCAGCGAGGCCAACATCCGATGATGCGGCGGCAGTCATCGTGAGCCGGAACCCCCAGTGCACCCGCGGAACCGGCTTTGCCGGGCCGCCGGGTGCGCCCCTTGAGGGGGATTCGGCTACACGAAGTGAGCAAGAAACGGGGTGGTATACTTTTAGGTTCGCCGCATCATCCCCAGACACTCAAGGAACACAAATATGGCATCCGCCAAGCCCAAAAAGAAGAACCCGCGCCTCGCGTCGGGCCGCAAGCGCGTCCGCCAGGACACCAAGCTCAATGCCGCCAACAGCTCGCTGCGCTCCAAGTACCGCACGGCCCTGAAGAACGTCGCCAAGGCCGTTGCCGCCGGCGACCAGGCCAAGGCCACCGAGCTGTTCGCCAAGGCCCAGAGCGTCGTCGACACCATTGCCGACAAGGGCATCTTCCACAAGAACAAGGCCGCGCGCGACAAGAGCCGCCTGGCCGCCAAGGTCAAGGCCCTGGCCACTGCCGCTCCGGCGGCCGCCGCCTGACGGAATTCAGGTCAGCCCGGACTGCCCACAGGCGGTCCGCCGTTTGATCGGGTGCGCTGCAGCGAAAAAAGAGAAACCGCCTTCGGGCGGTTTTTTCGTTTCTGGATCCGGCGGGCTCCGAACGGCAAAGGGGCGAGGCAATCAGCCCTTGGCGGGCTTCGCGTCCGGCACCAGGCAGGCCTCGGCCACCTGGAGGTCGTTGTCCTTGGCGAAGTTCATGACGAAATCCCAGGCCATCGGTTCGGACTCCTGCAGGTCACGGTGGACCACCACGCACTTCACGCCGTTGATCACCGTCGGCACGCACCAGGGCGAATAGCTGAGATGCCCCCCGAGGCGGGCGCCGCCGGGGCGGAACTGGCTCATCACGCCGGCCAATCGCTCGGCCCAGTCGCTGGGCCGAAAGGTGCGACCCTGGCTCGTGACGCCCTGGATGAAGACTTCTTTGGCAGAGGGGGAAACCATTGTTCTCGTGTTCGGCGCAGGCGTGTTGCGCCGCACAAGGGATTCTACCCAGCGTGTCCCGCGCGCGACCCCGAAAGGACATGCATCCGGATGCCACTGGGGCGCATGGCAGTGATGCGCAATCCTCAACGAAGGCGTCACGCCCCCCACCTAGAATTTCTTCACTTTCAGGAGAACCCATGAGCGCCACTGCCGCCCCCACCTCGCCCCACGTCATGAACACCTATGGCCGGCTGCCCATCGCCCTGGTGCGCGGCCAGGGCTGCCGCGTGTGGGATGCGAACGGCAAGGCCTACCTGGACGGTCTGGGCGGCATCGCCGTCAACACCCTGGGCCACAACCACCCCGAGCTCGTGCCTGCGCTGCAGGAACAGCTCACGCAGCTGATTCACGCATCCAACTACTACTACGTGCCCGGTCAGGAAGTGCTGGCCGAACGCCTCACGGCACTGTCGGGCATGACCAATGCCTTCTTCTGCTGCACCGGCCTGGAGGCCAACGAGGCCGCCATCAAGCTGGCGCGCAAATTCGGCCACGACAAGGGCATCGAACGGCCGGAGATCGTGGTGTACGAGCATGCCTTCCACGGCCGCAGCCTGGCCACGCTGTCGGCCACCGGCAATCCGAAGATCCAGAAGGGCTTCGGCCCGCTGGTCGAAGGCTTCATCCGCGTGCCCCTCAACGACATCGAGGCGCTGAAGCAGGCGACCGAGGGCAACCCCAACGTGGTCGCCGTGATGTTCGAGACCATCCAGGGCGAAGGCGGCATCAACCCGATGCGCTGGGACTACCTGCAGCAGGTGCGGGCCCTGTGCGATGCCAACGACTGGCTGATGATGATCGACGAGATCCAGACCGGCATCGGCCGCACCGGCAAGTGGTTTGCGCATCAGTGGGCCGGCATCGTGCCGGACGTGATGTCGCTGGCCAAGGGCCTGGGCTCGGGCGTGCCGGTGGGCGCGGTGGTGGCCGGCCCCAGGGCCGCCAACATCTTTCAGCCGGGCAACCATGGCACGACCTTCGGCGGCAACCCGCTGGCCATGCGCGCCGGCATCGAGACGCTGCGCATCATGGAAAGGGACGGCCTGCTGCAGAACGCGGCCGACGTCGGCGCCCACCTCAAGAGCGCGCTGCAGGCGGCCTTCGAAGGCGTGGCGGGCGTGAAGGAAGTGCGCGGCCAGGGCCTGATGCTGGGCATCGAACTCGACCGCCCCGCCGGCGCGCTGCTGGAGCGCGGCTGCGAAGCCGGCCTGCTCTTCTCGGTGACGGCCGACCGCGTGATCCGCCTCGTGCCGCCGCTGGTGCTCACCGTGGCCGAGGCGGACGAGATCGTCGCCCTCCTCGCTCCCCTCGTGAAGGCCTTCCTGGCCGAGCCGGCACAATAAGCCCATGAGCCTTCCTGCGATCCGCCACTACCTCCAGTTCAGCGACTTCACGGCCGACGAGTACGCGTACCTGTTCCGACGCGCGGCGCTCATCAAGAAGAAGTTCAAGACCTACGAGAAGCACCACACGCTGGCGGATCGCACCCTGGCCATGATCTTCGAGAAGGCCAGCACCCGCACCCGCGTAAGCTTCGAGGCCGGCATGTACCAGCTCGGCGGCAGCGTGGTGCACCTGACCACCGGCGACAGCCAGCTGGGCCGGGCCGAGCCCATCGAGGACAGCGCCAAGGTCATCAGCCGCATGACCGACCTGGTGATGATCCGGACTTATGAGCAGGAGAAGATCGAGCGCTTCGCCGCCAACTCGCGGGTGCCGGTCATCAACGGCCTGACCAACGAATTCCATCCCTGCCAGATCCTGGCCGACCTGTTCACCTATCTGGAGCACCGCGGCTTCGATGCCGACGGCACGCCCGACCCCGAGGCGCTGCGCGGCAAGACCGTGGCCTGGGTGGGAGACGGCAACAACATGGCCAACACCTGGCTGCAGGCCGCCGAGATCCTGGGCTTTGCGGTGCACGTGAGCACGCCCAGCGGCTACGAGGTGGACCAGGCGGTTGCCGGCATTCGCTCCAGCGACAGCTACAAGGTCTTCAAGGACCCGATGGACGCCTGCCGCGACGCCCATCTGGTGACCACCGACGTGTGGACCAGCATGGGCTACGAAGCGGAGAACGAGCAGCGCCGCCAAGCCTTTGCCGACTGGTGCGTGGACGAGGCCATGATGGCCGTCGCCCAGCCCGACGCCCTCTTCATGCACTGCCTGCCTGCCCACCGCGGCGAAGAGGTCACGGGCGAGGTCATCGACGGCCCGCAGTCGGTCGTCTGGGACGAGGCCGAGAACCGCATGCATGTGCAGAAGGCACTGATGGAGTACCTGCTGCTCGGCCGCATCGGCTGAGGCGCTGCCCGAACTCGCCTTCCACCATGAGTCCCTGCCAGAGCTGCGGCGCCTGCTGCGCCAGCTACCGGGTCGACTTCAGCATCTACGAGCTGGACGACATGGGCGGCACGGTACCCGCGGGGCTGACGGTCGAGGTCAACGGCGCCACCTGCCGCATGCGAGGCACGGACCATGTCCCCATCCGCTGCGCGGCACTCACCGGCAAGGTGGGGCAATCGGTGGGCTGCGGCATCTACGAATGGCGACCGAATCCCTGCCGCGAACTGGAGCCCGGGAGCTACGGCTGCGAGAAGGCGCGCGCGCGGCATGGCCTGCCGGCACTCGAGGGCTGAGGCGAGTCCCTGACGCCGGGGCAACGCGCACCGGTCGCGTCTTCGTCCGCGTTGGGAATAACCGACACCACGCCCGCCGCGGCAGCGCTATGGTCCGACCTATGTCTGCCACCTCTGCCCGCCTCTGGGACATTTCGCCGCCCGTCTACGTCGGCGCCCCCGTCTTTCCTGGTGACACGCCCTACGCCCAGCAATGGGCCGCGACGCTGGGGCCCGGCTGCCCCGTCAACGTCAGCCAGATCACGATGTCGCCCCATGTGGGCGCGCATGCCGACGCCCCTCTCCACTACGAGGCCGATGGCACGACCATCGGCCTCGTGGACCTGGACGCCTTCCTCGGCCCATGCCGGGTGATCCATGCCATCGGCGCGGCGCCGCTCATCGAATGGCGGCACATCGCTCATGCCATTGATGACCGGTTGCCCCCGCGGGTACTGGTGCGCACCTATGACCACGCGCCCGTGGATCGATGGGACCCGGCCCTTCCCGCCTACGCGCCCGAGACGGTCGAACGCCTGGCCGCGCTCGGCGTGCGCCTGATCGGCATCGACACGGCCAGCATCGACCCCGCCGACAGCAAGGCCCTGCCCAGCCACCAGACCATCCGCCGCCACGACATGCGCGTGCTGGAGAACCTGGTGCTCGACACCGTGCCCGAGGGCGACTACGAGCTGATCGCACTACCGCTCAAGCTGGTGCAGGCGGATGCCTCGCCCGTGCGCGCTGTGCTGCGTGCGCTGGCCTGAGGACCTGCGAACACGCGACAGCGCGGGACCCGGCGGCGGCTCAGGCCGGCACCATGGCGTAGGCCACGATCTCGATCTTCATGCCCGGCACCACCAGTGCCGCGACCGCGGCGCTGGAACGGTTGGGATACGGCGCCTCGAAGAACTCCCGGTACACCGCGTCGATGGCCGGCATGTCGGTCACGTCGGTCATGTAGATCAGCACCTGCGTCACATCGGCCATCGATCCGCCGGCCGCCTGTACGGCGCGCCGGAGGTTCTCGAAGGTCAGGCGCGTTTGCGCCTCGATGGTCCCGGTGTCGATGGTCCCGTCGGTGCGGACGGGCCCATGCGCGGTGAACAGCATCGCGCCCGTGGCCTTCACGGCCCAGGAAAAAGGTTGCTTGAGCGCCGGCAGGCCCACATCGATCACTTGCTTCATCACAACCCCAGATGTTCCATACATAAAACGACGTTTATTTTATGGTCGCCGTTGGAAATAAGCGACACAACGCATTTTTTGACGGTGATAACTTCCCCGCTTCGCTCCGCAGCGCCCTGTCCTACGCCGCTCGTCCCCGAGCGCGGCAGCCCGCCCGGCCCGCAGCTTGCATCGTCCGTTCCGCCATCCGCCCACGGACCGCACCACCGAAAGCCACACATGTTCGAACACATTCCCGCCTATCCCGGTGACCCGATCCTTTCGCTGATGGAGGACTTCCAGCGCGACACGCGGCCCAACAAGGTGTCGCTGAGCATCGGCATCTATTTCGACGACGACGGCCGCCTGCCGGTGATGAAGGCCGTGCGCGCCGCCGAGACGGCGCTGCTGCAGGAGATCGGCCCGCGCTCCTACCTGCCCATGGAAGGCATGGCCGACTACCGCGCCGCCGTGCAGAAGCTCGCCTTCGGCCCCACGCACGAGGCCGTGACCAGCGGCCGCGTCGCCACCATCCAGACCATCGGCGGCTCCGGCGGCCTGAAGGTGGGTGGCGACTTCCTCAAGCGCTACTTCAGCGATTCGCAGGTCTGGGTGAGCGACCCGACCTGGGAGAACCACCGCGCCATGTTCGAGGGCGCTGGCTTCCAGGTGAACCTGTATCCCTACTACGACCCGGCCACCGGCGGCCTGCGCTTCGAGGACATGCTGGCCGCCTTCAAGACGCTGCCGGCCCGCAGCATCGTGTTGATGCACGCCAGCTGCCACAACCCTACGGGCGTCGATCTGTCGCAGGACCAGTGGAAGCAGCTCATCCCCGTGATCGCGGAGCGTGGCCTGATTCCTTATGTGGACATGGCCTACCAGGGCTTCGGCGATGGCCTGGTGGAGGACGCCTTCGCACCGCGCGCGCTGGCCGATGCGGGCGTGCGCTTCTTTCTGGCCAATTCCTTCTCCAAGAGCTTCTCGCTGTACGGCGAGCGTTGCGGCGGCCTGTCGGTGGTGTGCGGCTCGGCCGAGGAAGCCGGCCGCGTGCTGGGCCAGCTCAAGAGCTCGGTGCGCGCCAACTATTCGAGCCCGCCGACGCACGGCGCGCGCATCGTCACGCGCGTGCTGAGCACGCCGGAGCTGTATGCGCAGTGGGACGCCGAGCTCGCCGAGATGCGCGGCCGAATCAAGGCCATGCGCGAAGCCCTTCACGCCACGCTGGCGGACCGCCTGCCCGGCCGGGACTTCGGCTACTTCCTGACCCAGCGCGGCATGTTCAGCTACACGGGCCTCACGCCCGAGCAGGTGGACCGCCTGCGCGAGGAGCATGCGGTGTACCTGGTGCGCTCGGGCCGCATGTGCATCGCCGGCCTGTCGACCCAAAACGTGGCCTACGTCGCCCAGGCCATGGCCGCCGTGCTGGACTGAACCCACCCTCCCAGGAGCCTTGCGATGAATTCCTCGACATCCGCCGGCCAGGCGGAGGGCGGAGCGCTGCCCGAACAGATCGTCCACGAAGAGAAGGCCCAGCTCGACTTCAGCCAGTCGATGAGCTATGGCGACTACCTGCATCTGGACGAGATCCTGGGCGCCCAGCATCCGCTGTCGCCCGCGCACGACGAGATGCTGTTCATCGTGCAGCACCAGACCAGCGAGCTGTGGATGAAGCTGATGCTGCATGAGTTGACCGCCGCCACCGCCGCCATCGCCAACCCGGGCGAGAACACCAAGCCCGAGGCCTTCAAGATGCTGGCGCGGGTCACGCGCATCATGGAGCAGCTGGTGGGCGCCTGGACCGTGCTCTCGACCATGACGCCGCCCGAGTACACCGCCATGCGGCCCTACCTGGCCAACTCCAGCGGCTTCCAGAGCGCCCAGTACCGCTGCATCGAGTTTGCGCTGGGCAACAAGAACGCCGCCATGCTCAAGCCGCATGCCCATCGCCCGCACCTGCTGGCGATGGTGGACGCCGCATGGCGCCGGCCTTCGCTGTACGACGAGACGCTGCGACTCATGGCCCGCGAGGGCCTCGCCATTCCGTCCGACAAGCTCGAGCGGGACTGGACGCAGCCCTACACCGCGAGCGAGGCCGTCCAGGAGGCCTGGCTCACGGTCTACCGCGACCCGAAGGCCCACTGGGACCTCTACCAGCTCGGCGAGAAGCTCACCGACATCGAGGACGCCTTCCGCCTATGGCGCTTCCGCCATGTGACGACGGTGGAACGCGTGATCGGCTTCAAGCGCGGCACTGGCGGCACCGGTGGGGTGAGCTACCTGCGCAAGATGCTGGACGTGGTGCTGTTCCCTGAACTCTGGACGCTGAGGACGGAGCTCTGAAGCACCCCCCAAGCCGCTTCGCGGCTCCCCCGCTCTCTGTCGCCTTCGGCTTGGAGGGGGGCGCACCCGGAGGCCTGGCCAAGCCAGTTCCTCGGGTGCCTTGGCTTGGCCTGCTCCGCGGCCCTTCGATCCATGACGCGAGTACGGTTTCATTCGGTTGCGGATGACCTCACGGGCCTGCACGGCGCTCAGCCGGCGTACAGCCAGGGCTGGTCCATTAGTGTAGGACCGGCCAGCCGCATCACCATGTCGCGGCCCCAGCGTGCGGGGCCACCCAGATGGAAGATCCGCCCGTTGCGCCGCGCACGGGCCTGCACCTGCCCATTGCGCGCCCAACGCGCTTGCGCATAGCGCGCCAGGGCCTGGGGCACCTCAGCCGACGTGCAGCCCCTGAGCTGCTGTGCCAGCGTCACCGCGTCCTCGATCGCCATGCCCGCACCTTGTGCCAGGTACGGCAGCATGGGGTGCGCCGCATCGCCCAGCAGCGCCACACGCCCGTCGACCATCTCCTGCGGTCCGGCCAGCGGCGTCCGGTCGCACAGCGTCCAAGCGCGCCACGCCGGAACGGCATCGAGCAGCGCCCGCAGCGGCTGGCCGACATGACCAGTGGCACGGTCGAGTGCAGCGCGGCTGGCGGACTGGTCCCAATCGCGCGCATCGGCACCGGCCTCGTCCGGCGGTGATTCGACCAGCACCACCAGATTGAGCCATTCGCCGCCACGCACGGGATAGGCCACGGCGTGCAGTCGCGGCGCCAGCCAGACATCCACCTGCCGACTGCGCAGCGGCGCGGGCAAGGTGTCCTGCTTCAGGAGCGCACGAAAGGCCATGTGCCCGGTCGGCCGCGCCGGCGCTGCGTCGGGCCAGATGCGCGGCCGGACACGACCCCACACACCATCGGCGCCGATGAGCGCGTCGCCTTCCCACGCGCGGCCATCGTCGGTGGCGGCGCAGACGAATTCGTCGCCGCGGGTGGACAGGCGCTCGATGCGCGCGCCCGTGCTGAGCGTCACGGCACCCTCGGCCTGCGCGCGCACGGCCTCCAGCAGCAGGCCGTGCAGATCGGCGCGATGGACCGTGAAGTACGGTGCGCCGTAGCGCTGCTCCATGACGCCCGCAAGGGGCATGGTGGCGACGCGGCCGCCGTTCAGCGCCGATGACACGCACAGCCGCTCGGGATGGGCCACGATGGCATTCAGCGCCTCGCCAAGCCCCAGAGCGCGCAGCCTCCGGACGATGTTCGGTCCCAGCTGGATGCCCGCACCCACCTCGCTGAAGGCGGGCGCCTGCTCCGTCACGTCTGCCGTGTGGCCGGCCCGCGCCAGAGCCAGGGCGGCGGCCAGACCGCCGATGCCGCCGCCGACGATGAGGGAATGGATGCGCATGCGCTCGTGGATCCCAAAAAAGTCCACGATTCTCGGCCCGACCGCGCCGGCCGGGCTGCGCTGGATCAGCGACGTGCCGAGGACGAGGCGCCGTCTCGGCCCCCGACCGGCGTCGGGCCGCAGGTGCCGCAGCTGTCGCAGGAACCGCAGCCACCCACCTGGCCGAGAGAGCGGGCCACTTTCGCCTCGCGTTCCTCGCACACCAGGCCGCTGCGCGCCATCCAGCGCGCCATGCGCGGCGCGAGCGAGCGCCGCCAGCCGGCCGGCATCCAGTGCCAGGCGGCATAGACGGCAGCCACGAGGACGATCAGGGCAACGACGGCGTTTTGCATGGCAGCGATCTCCGCAACACAGGAGCGTCAGCCGGCCCCGAGGGCCAGCGCGACGCGATAGGTGATGAAACAGGCCACATAGGCCAGCCCGAACAGGTAGCCGGCCATGATGAAGACCTGCTTCCAGCTGTTGGTTTCGCGCTTCACGGTGGCCAGCGTCGAGATGCACTGCGGCGCGAACACGAACCACACCAGCAGCGACAGCGCGGTCGCCAGCGACCAGCTGCCGGCGATCAGCGGTTCCAGCGCGCCAGCCACTTCCTCGCCGGTGGCGGACAGCGCGTACACCGTGCCCAGCGCACCCACCGCCACTTCGCGGGCCGCCATGCCGGGCACCAGCGCGATGGAGATCTGCCAGTTGAAGCCGATGGGCGCGAAGATGTGCTCCAGAAGCTGGCCCAGACGCCCGGCGAAGCTGTACTCGATCGCCGGGCCGGTGGCACCGGCGGGCGGCGCCGGATAGCTCGACAGGAACCACAGCAGGATGGTCAGCGTGAGGATGATGGTGCCCACGCGGCGCAGAAAGATCCACGCCCGCTCCCACAGCCCCAGCAACAGGTTGCGCAGGTTGGGCCAGCGGTAGGCCGGCAGCTCCATCAGCAGCGGGGAGTGACCCTGATGCGTGCGCAGTCGCTTGAGCACCCAGGCCACCGCCATGGCCGAGACGATGCCGAAGACGTACAGCAGGAAGAGCACCACGCCCTGCAGGTTGAAGATGCCGAGCACCTCGCGCTGCGGGATGAAGGCGCCGATCAGCAGCGCATACACCGGCAGGCGGGCCGAGCAGGTCATCAGCGGCGCAATCAGGATGGTGGTCAGCCGGTCGCGCCAGTTGCTGATGGTGCGGGTGGCCATGATGCCGGGAATGGCGCAGGCGAAGCTGGACAGCAGCGGAATGAAGGAACGACCCGACAGGCCCACCGTGCCCATCACCCGGTCCAGCAGGAAGGCCGCACGCGGCAGGTAGCCGGAATCCTCCAGCGCCAGGATGAAGAGGAACAGGATCAGGATCTGCGGCAGGAAGACCAGCACGCCGCCCACGCCCGCCACCACGCCGTCCACCAGCAGGCTGCGCAGCGGCCCGTCGGCCATCACGCCCTGCACCCAGCCACCGACCGCATCGGTGCCGGCCTTGATGGCGTCCATGGGCACCGCCGCCCAGCTGAACACCGCCTGGAACATGAGGAACAGCGTCACGGCCAGCACCAGCATGCCCCAGACGGGATGCAGCACCACGCGGTCGATGCGGTCGCTGGTGGCCAGGCTGCCCTGCGGCGTCTGCACCGCCAGATCGAGGATGCGTCGCACCTCCCTGTGCGAGGCCAGCACGTCGTCCATGGACGGTGCTTCCCAGGGCAGCGGCGACGCGGCCGGCACCGGCGCGTCGAGCGCAGCCAGCAACTCGGTGGCGCCGTGTCGGCGCACGCCCACGGTGCGGATCACCGGAATGCCCAGCTCGCGCGAGAGGATGTCGGTGTCGACGCGGATGCCCTGGCGCTCGGCCATGTCGGTCATGTTCAGCGCCATTACCATCGGCACGCCTAGGCGCTTGGCTTCGAGCACCAGCCGCAGGTTCAGCCGCAGGTTCGTGGCGTCGGTCACGGAGACCAGCAGGTCGGGCAGTTGGTCGCGACGGCCGGTGACCACGTCGCGCGTCACCGCCTCGTCGGCCGACAGGGCGTTGAGGCTGTAGGCACCCGGCAAGTCGAGCACCGCCACGTGGCGGCCGCCGGGAGTGCGCAGTTCGCCTTCCTTGCGCTCGACGGTCACGCCGGCATAGTTGGCCACTTTCTGGCGACTGCCGGTCAGCAGGTTGAACAAGGCCGTCTTGCCGCAGTTGGGAATGCCCAGCAGCGCCACGCGGCGCGGCGGATTCGGCGACTGGAATGCGATGCTCGCCTCAGCCATGGGCAGCCTCCGTGGGCGCGACGTGGATCAGCGCAGCCTCGTAGCGGCGCAGGGCGAAGGTGGTGTGGCCGAGGCGCACGGCCAGCGGCTCGCGCCCTGGATGGCCGCTGGCCACCACGCAGACGCGCTCCCCGGGGACGAAACCGATCTCGGTCAGGCGCAGCGCCAGGTCGCGGTCGTCCGCGGCTTCGCCGCGAGCGACATCCATCACGGTCGCCCACTGGCGGTCGGGCAGTTGGTCGAGCGGCAGAAAGGCGGCCGGTGCGCGCGAGGCAGAGGTGGACACGGAAGCAATGGGCCCCGCCGCAAGGCGAAGCGCTCTCTGGCAAAAGCCAGATGCTAACAATTTTCAATTGCAAGCAGGAGCCTCGGTGATCAGAAACCTCGTTGCCATTCGGCAATGCTGGCCGAAGCCAGCCGCGCAAAACAAAGGCCGCGGAACGGCTCTCACCATTCCGCGGCCCCGCTGGCATCCGCACTGCGCCGCGCCGGGCGCGGCGATGACGCTTTAGTCCTGCAGCAGTTGACGCAGCACGAAAGGCAGGATGCCGCCGTGCTTGTAGTACTCGACCTCGATCGGCGTGTCGATGCGCAGGCGCACGGTCACCTCCTTGCGGCTGCCGTCGGCGCTTTCGATCACCAGCTTGACGTCTTCGCGCTGCGGCTTGAGCTCGCCGGGAATGACCACATCGATCTTCTCGTCGCCCTTGAGCCCCAGGCTCTGCCATGAGTCGGCACCCAGGAACTGCAGCGGCAGCACGCCCATGCCGACCAGATTGGCCCGGTGGATGCGCTCGAAGCTGCGCGCCACCACGGCCTTGATGCCCAGCAGCTGGGTGCCCTTGGCGGCCCAGTCGCGGCTGGAGCCGGTGCCGTACTCCTCGCCGGCGAAGATAACCGTCGGCACGCCTTGGTCGATGTACTTCATCGCGGCGTCGTAGATGTACATCTTCTCGCCGCCCGGCTGGAACAGCGTCAGGCCGCCCTCCTCCCGAGAGCCGTCGGCGCCGGCCGGCAGCATCAGGTTCTTGATGCGCACGTTGGCGAAGGTGCCGCGCATCATCACCTCGTGGTTGCCGCGGCGCGAGCCGTAGCTGTTGAAGTCGGCCTTGCCCACGCCATGGGCCTTGAGCCACTGGCCGGCCGGCGAGCTTTCCTTGATGGAGCCGGCCGGCGAGATGTGGTCGGTGGTGATCGAGTCGCCGAACAGTGCCATGACGCGCGCACCGGTCACGCCGGCCTCCGCCGCCTTCGGCTGCATGCCGAAGCCTTCGAAGAAGGGCGGCTCGGCGATGTAGGTGGAGGTCGGCCAGTCGTAGACCTCGCCCGTCACGCCCTTGATGCTGTTCCACAGCTCGCCGGGATTGGCGGCGATCTGCTCGTAGTTGCGGCGGAAAGCCTGCGCGTCCATGGCGAAGCGCAGCAGCTCGTCCACCTCGGAGGCGCTGGGCCAGATGTCACCCAGGTAGACGTCCTTGCCGCCCGTGCCCTTGCCCACCGGCTGGGTCATCAGGTCCACCGTCACGTTGCCGGCGATGGCGAAGGCCACGACCAGCGGCGGCGAGGCCAGGAAGTTGGCCTTGAGGTTGGGGTGGATGCGCGCCTCGAAATTGCGGTTGCCCGACAGCACGGCCGCGCACACCAGGTTGTTGGTGGTGATGACGTCGTTGATCTCCGGTGCCAGGTCGCCCGCGTTGCCGATGCAGGTGGTGCAGCCGTAGCCCGCCAGGTAGAAACCCAGCTTCTCCAGGTACGGAAGCAGCTTCGTCTTCTGCAGGTAGTCGGTGACGATGCGCGAGCCGGGCGCCAGCGACGTCTTGACATGCGGCTTGACCGTCAGGCCCGCCTCCACCGCCTTCTTGGCCAGCAGGCCGGCGGCCAGCAGCACGCTGGGGTTCGACGTGTTGGTGCACGAGGTGATGGCCGCGATCAGCACATCGCCGTTGCCGATGTCGACCTTCTTGCCCTCGAGCGCGATGTCGTGACGCACCGCCAGCTTGTCGGCTGGCTGGTTGAAGCCATTGGCCTCGTTGGGCTTGCTGTAGAGCTCGGTGAAGCGGCCGGCCAGGTGGCCCAGGTCGATGCGGTCCTGCGGCCGCTTGGGGCCGGCCAGGCTGGGCGTGACGGTGGACAGGTCCAGCTTGACGGTCTTGGTGTAGTTGAGCGCGCCGGGGGCGGGCATGCCGAACAGGCCCTGGGCCTTGTAGTAGGCCTCCAGGCGCTCGATCTCCTCGTCCGTTCGGCCGGTGCCGCGGAAGTAGGCGATGGTCTTCTCATCCACCGGGAAGAAGCCCATGGTGGCGCCGTATTCGGGCGCCATGTTGCCGATGGTCGCGCGGTCCGGCACGGGGATGGACGCCGCACCGGGGCCGAAGAACTCGACGAACTTGCCGACGACCTTCTCCTGCCGCAGGATCTGCGTGACGTAGAGCACCAGGTCGGTCGCGGTCACGCCTTCGCGCAGCTGGCCGGTGAGCTCGAAGCCCACCACATCGGGCGTGAGGAAGTACACCGGCTGGCCGAGCATGGCGGCCTCGGCCTCGATGCCGCCCACGCCCCAACCCACCACGCCGACGCCGTTGATCATGGTCGTGTGGCTGTCCGTGCCCACCAGCGAGTCCGGGTACCAGGTGGCCACCTCGGCCTTGTCGTCGGCCGACTTGTAGACGCCGCGCGCCAGGTACTCCAGGTTGACCTGGTGCACGATGCCGAAGCCCGGCGGCGTGACGCCGAAGGTGTCGAAGGCCTGCATGCCCCACTTCATGAACTGGTAGCGCTCCTTGTTGCGGGAGAACTCCAGCTTCATGTTCAGGTCGAGCGCCTGCGGCGTGCCGTAGTGGTCGACCATCACCGAGTGGTCCACCACCAGGTCCACCGGGACCAGCGGCTCGATGGTCTTGGGCGACTTGTCCAGCCGCTTGGCGGTGCTGCGCATGGCGGCCAAGTCGGCCAGCAGCGGCACACCGGTGAAGTCCTGGAGCACGACGCGCGTGACGACGAAGGGAATCTCCTCCGTGCGCTCGGCATTGGCCTGCCAGGTGGCCAGTTGCTCCACATGCTCGGCCGAGACCTTCTGGCCGTCGCAGTTGCGCAGCACCGACTCCAGCACGATCCGGATGGACACCGGCAGCTTGGCGATGTTGGGGAACTGCTTGGTCAGCTCGGGCAGGGACCAGTATTTGCCCTGGCGGCCGGAGGCCGTCTTGAAGGTCTTGAGGGCGGAAGCGAAGACGTGGGGAGTAGCGGCGTCGGCCATGGGAAGCGTTCCTTCTTGTTCGAACCAGCGAGCAAGATAGCAGGCTTTGAAGGCACTGGACGTCAGTGGGCTACCCCTCCTTCACCAGCGCTCAGGCCTGCAGTGCGGGGCCCGGCCGGGGTGACGTGGCGCGCAGACCCGCCCCCTGCGCGGCGGCCAATGCCAGCACCACCACGACCTGCAGCCCCACCCAGATCTCGCCGACCACCGTGGGTTGAAGGCGGCTCCCGAACAGCAGGACCAGGCAGCCGAAGGCCCAGCCGAGATTGCCGATGGCCACCAGCCCGATGAGGATCCGCGGCGGCACAGCGCGGCTGGCCATCCAGCCGGCGGCGGCAGCGTAGACCAGCAGGAACAGGCCGGTCGCGCCGAGCAGCGGCGCCGGCAGTCCGGTGCGGGCCGCGAGACTCGCCGTCGCCACGCACTGGATGGCGCCTGTCAGCAGGCAGGACGTGGCATCCAACCACATGACGCGGGAGAGAAAGCGGGGCGAAGTCAGGATCGGGGACATGGCAGCTCCTTGGAGGTTGAGGTGGATGAATCGACGGCACCCGAAAGCAGGGTGTCGGCCCCATCCTCCCGCTGGCGCTGCGTGCCGGCCATGACCTGCGAGGTCATGGCCCCGCCCCTGCCGTGTCGCCAGAATGGCCGCATGTCCGCCACGACGACAACCGCCACCTCTGCACCGCCGACAAGCGACGCCGCCTTCGGTGCGCACCTGCGCCACTGGCGCCAGCACCGGCGCATGAGCCAGCTCGACCTGGCTCACGAGGCCGACATTTCCACCCGGCATCTCAGTTGTGTGGAGACCGGCCGCGCCCTGCCCAGCCGGGACATGGTGCTGCGCCTGGCCGAGCGGCTCTCAGTACCGCTGCGCGAGCGCAACCGCCTGCTGGTGTCCGCCGGCTATGCACCGATGTACCGCGAACGGCCCATCGACGATCCGGCACTCGCCATGGCCCGCATGGCCGTCGATCGCCTGCTGCGCGCCCATGAGCCCTATCCCGCACTTGCGGTGGACCGCCATTGGAAGCTGGTGGCGGCAAATGCGCTTGTGCCGCGGCTGCTCGATGGTGTCGCGCCATTTCTGCTGGCTGCGCCGGTGAACGTGCTGCGCCTGAGCCTGCATCCCCAAGGTCTGGCGCCCCGGATCGCCAACCTTCGAGCCTGGCGGGCACACCTGCTGGAGCGACTGTGCCAGCAGATCGGCGCGACGGGCGATCCGGTGCTGCAGGCGCTGCACCAGGACTTGTCGGCCTACCCCTGTCCGGCGGTCAAGGAGGAGCCGGCCGTCGACAGCGAGTTCGCCGGCATCGCCGTGCCCTTCCGCCTTCGCCATGGCGAGCGCGTGCTCAATCTCATCAGCACCACGACCGTCTTCGGCACCCCGGTGGACATCACGCTGCAGGACCTGGCCATCGAATCCTTCTTCCCGGCCGACGCGGCCACCTCGGCGGCGCTTGCCAACCTGGCGTCCGAGGCGCCACTGTCGAGCAGGGTCGGCCTGCGCTGACAGCCAGACGCGCCTGCAGGCGTCAGGCGCATGCATGACGGGCTTTTACGGTGCACGGCACGCGTCCACACCACGCGCCGCCTCACCCACCCATCAGAAGGACAAAGGAAGTTCGCCATGACTCACACCGACGACCACGCCAAGCTCTGGGAGCTGATCAAGGACACGCGCTTCGGCATGCTCACGCATCGCCATGGTGATGGCCTGCTGCACAGCCACCCGCTGACGACGCAGAACCGATCGGTGGACGAGAACGCCACGTTGTACTTCTTCATCCCGCTCGATGGTGAGATCGCTCGCCATGTCGCCAGTGATCCGGTCGTGAACGTGGCCTATGCCAATCCCGACGACGATAGCTATGTCTCAGTCGCAGGCCGGGCCATGCTCTCCAACGACGAAACCAAAAAGCGCGAGCTGTTCAACAAGGTCGCCGAGGCCTGGTTCCCGAAGGGCGTCGATGATCCCAACCTCGGCCTGCTGGCCGTCAGCATCGAGGCGGCCGAATACTGGGACGTCACCGAAAGCAAGGTGACGCAGTTGCTCAAGATTGCCCGCGCCGCCATGGGCGGCAAGGCACCGCCCCAAATGGGCGAGCACAAGAAGCTCGACCTCTGATTCTGCCGCGCCGGTGCTGCTTGTTCGCGGCGGTGACTTCGACTTGAGCGAGTCGCCGCTGCAGCCGGTAGGCGCCCCTCAGAACGAATAAGGGCCCGCCTTTCGGCGGGCCCTTGCATTGGCGATGCGCCGGCTGAGGCGGCGATCAGGGTCAGGCAGCGACGCCGTCGGCCACTTCCTTGTAGTCCTCGATCTTGTCGAAGTTCAGGTACTGGTAGATCTTGTCGCCGTTCTGGTTGATGACGCCGATGTCCGCCATGTACTCGTCCTTGGTCGGGATGCGGCCGAGCTTGGAGCAGATCGAGGCCAGTTCCGCCGAACCCAGGTACACGTTGGTGTTCTTGCCCAGACGGTTGGGGAAGTTGCGGGTGCTGGTCGACATCACCGTCGCGCCTTCGCGCACCTGCGCCTGGTTGCCCATGCACAGCGAGCAGCCCGGCATTTCGGTGCGTGCACCGGCATTGCCGAAGACGCCGTAGTGGCCTTCCTCGGTCAGCTGCTGCGCGTCCATCTTGGTCGGCGGCGCGATCCACAGCTTGACCGGGATGTCGCGCTTGCCTTCCAGCAGCTTGGACGCCGCGCGGAAGTGGCCGATGTTGGTCATGCACGAGCCGATGAACACCTCATCGATCTTGGCGCCGGCCACGTCGGACAGCGTCTTCACGTCGTCCGGGTCGTTCGGGCAGGCCACGATGGGCTCGTGGATGTCGGCCAGGTCGATCTCGATCACGGCGGCGTACTCGGCATCGGCATCGGCCTTGAGCAGCTGCGGATCCTTCAGCCAGGCTTCCTGCGCATCGATGCGGCGCTGCAGCGTGCGGGCGTCCTGGTAGCCCTCGGCAATCATCCACTTCATCAGCGTGATGTTGCTGTTGATGTACTCGATGATCGGTTCCTTGTTCAGGTGCACCGTGCAACCGGCGGCCGAGCGCTCGGCGCTGGCGTCGGACAGTTCGAAGGCCTGCTCCACCTTCAGCTCGGGCAGGCCCTCGATTTCGAGGATGCGGCCGGAGAAGATGTTCTTCTTGCCCTTCTTCTCCACCGTCAGCAGGCCCTGTTTGATGGCGTAGAGCGGAATGGCGTTGACCAGGTCGCGCAGCGTGACGCCGGGCTGCATCTTGCCCTTGAAGCGCACCAGCACCGACTCGGGCATGTCCAGCGGCATCACGCCGGTGGCGGCCGCGAAGGCGACCAGGCCGGAGCCGGCCGGGAAGCTGATGCCGATCGGAAAGCGCGTGTGCGAGTCGCCGCCGGTACCGACGGTGTCGGGCGTCAGCAGGCGGTTGAGCCAGCTGTGGATCACGCCATCGCCCGGGCGCAGCGAGATGCCGCCGCGGGTGCTGATGAAGTCGGGCAGCTCGTGGTGCATCTTCACGTCCACCTTCTTGGGGTAGGCGGCCGTGTGGCAGAAGGACTGCATGACCAGATCGGCCGAGAAGCCCAGGCAAGCCAGGTCCTTCAGCTCGTCGCGGGTCATCGGACCGGTAGTGTCCTGGGAGCCGACCGAGGTCATCTTGGGCTCGCAGTAGGTGCCGGGGCGGATGCCCTGGCCTTCGGGCAGGCCGCAGGCGCGGCCGACCATCTTCTGCGCCAGCGAGAAGCCCTTGCCGGTGTCGACCGGCGCCTTGGGCAGGCGGAACAGCGTGGAGGCTGGCAGGCCCAGCGCCTCGCGCGCCTTGGCCGTCAGGCCGCGGCCGATGATCAGCGGGATGCGGCCACCGGCGCGCACTTCGTCGAACAGCACTTCGCTCTTGACCTGGAACTCGGCGATGACCTTGCCGTCCTTGAGAGCCTTGCCTTCGTAGGGACGCAGCTCGACGGTGTCACCCATGTTCATCTGGCTCACGTCCAGCTCGATGGGCAGGGAGCCGGCGTCTTCCATGGTGTTGTAGAA
>NZ_CAJYES010000207.1 GCF_913773995.1 uncultured Pseudacidovorax sp. | reverse complement strand
CCGGTGTCGCCGCGGCTTCTTCGCCAGGCGATCCAGGCGCAGGTGGCGGCGCGCGCCGCGCCTGCGCGTGCGTTGTAGGCCATCGGTTATAGCGCCGGCCTTTGCGGGCGCCGGCATCCACCGCCCCTAGTCCCTCTGCCTTATCGCCCTGCGACGAGGCGCTTCGTACAGTGGGCTGCTGCTTGTTTCCGGCCCTCCATGCCTGCCTGTCCCTCCCTTTTCCAGCGCCTGCGTACCGCCGCCCTGGGCCTGGCCCTGCTTGCCGGCCTGGGGTCGGCGCAGGCGGCCGGCTGGACGGTGCTGCTGGCCGACGACGCGCCCGGCCATGCCGAATTCGCCCGCGAACTGCGCGTGGCCCAGCCCTCGGCCGAACTGCTGCGCCTGCCGATGGGAGCCACGGCCGACCCGGCCGAGGCCGAGGACGAGCGCACCGCCGCCAATGCCGGCGTGCGCACCCGCAGCCTGCGGCCCACCGCCATGCCCGAGCGGCTGACCGTGGCCGTGGGCGCGGCGGCCGCCCGTGCGGCGCTGGAGCGCGGCGGCAGCGAGCCGCTGCTGCTGGCCATGCTCAGCCGGCTGGACTACGAGGGCCTGCGCCCGCTGCCCGCCCTGCGCGTGCCGGGCCGGCGCATCGGCGTGCTGCTGCGCGAGCCCTCCTTCGCCGACCAGCTGGCCCTGATCGACGCGCTGCTGCCCGGCCGCCGCCGGCTGGGGCTGGTGGCCACCGCCGAATCCGAACCCATGCTGCGCGAGCTGCAGCGCGCCGCGGCCGTCGGCGACTGGTCGCTGCAGGTCGAGCAGGCGCCCGACGCCCTGTCGCTGGCCGGCGCCCTGCGCGCCGTGATGCCGCGCAGCGAGGCCCTGCTGGTGCTGCCCGACGCCATCGGCAGCAGCCAGGCCGCCACGCTCGCCGTGCTGCATGCCGGGGCGAGTGCGGGCGTGCCCGTCTTCGGGAGCAACGAGGGCATCGTGCGCTCCGGTGCGCTGGCGGCGGCCGTCTCCACGCCCGCCCAGCTGGCGCGGCAGGCCCAGGCCCTGGGCCGGCGGCTGGCGGCGGCCGGCGGTGCCACGCCCGTGCCCGTGGTCGAAAGCGCCTCGCCCGCGGTGGCGCGGGTCAATCCCAACGTGGCGCGCAGCCTTGGACTCGTGCTGCCCAGCGAGCAGTCGCTGACCGAGCGACTGGCCGGGCAGAGATGAACCTGTGGGCCCTGGGCGGCAGCGATTCGCGGCCGGCTGCCTCCGTGTCCGGCCGGCTGCTCGTGGTGCGCGGCAGTCTGCAGCGCGATCTGGTGCGGCTGGGGCTGCTGCCCTGCGCGGTGGTGGCGCTGCTGCTCACCGGCTGGCTGACCCACAGCCGGCTCGCGATGCTCGACGACGTGTTCGCGGCCGAGGGGCGGGCCATCGCCCGGCAGGTGGCGGCCATGTCCGACCTCAGCCTCTACGCCGGCGACGTGGCGGCGCTGCAGAGCGTGGCGCAGGCCGCGCTGCGCGGCGGGCAGGCCAGTCGCGTGGAGATCAGCAACGGCGCTGGCATCCATGTGGTGGCCGCCGGTGCCGATGCCATCCATCCCGACAGCCTGCGCAGCTTCACCGCGCCCGTGCTGCTGCGCGAGGCCTCGCGCACCATGGCCTTCGCGCCGCCGGGCGTCACCGCGGCGGGCGATCAGGCCATCGGCAACGTGGTGGCTCTGCGCGACACCACGCAGCTGCGCCGCGCCCGCATCCAGTCGCTGCTGACCGGCATCGGCATCGGCTTGCTGGCGCTGAGCGGCGCCTGGCTGGCCGTGCGACACATGGCGCGCGACATCGCCCGGCCGCTGCGCCGCCTCACGCACACCGTGGCGGCGCTGCAGGCCGGCCAGTTCGATGCCCGTTGCGCCATCGCCGGGCGCTCGCCGCGCCGCGGCGGCCCCATGCACGAATTCGCCACCCTGGCCGACGACGTCAACCGCATGGCCGAGCAACTGCAGCGCCACAAGCAGGCCAGCGACGAGCGGGTGCGCGAGGCCACGGCCGTGGCGCTGGAGCGCATGACCGAGGCCGAGCAGGCGGCGCTGTCGCGCTCGCGCTTCCTGGCCGCCGCCAGCCACGACCTGCGCCAGCCGCTGCATGCCATGGGCCTGTTCATCGACGGCCTGCTCACCGGCGCGGCCGACGCGCAGCGGCCCGCCCTGCTGCGGCTGCAGGAAAGCACGGCCTTCATGAGCCTGCTGCTGGACGACCTGCTCGAGATCTCGCGCCTGGATGCGCGGGTGCTCACGCCCGAGGTGGTCGACCTGCCGCTGGCGCCGCTGTTCGACGCGCTGGCCGCGCAGCACGCGGCCCATGCGGCGGCGTCCCGCGTGCGCCTGGTGTGGCGGGCCCGCGGCCTGGCCGTGCGCAGCGACGGCGGCATGCTCCAGCGGGTGATCGGCAACCTGGTGGCCAACGCCATCCGCCATTCGCCTCCGGGCGGCACCGTGCTGGTCGCAGCGCGCCGGCGCGGAGGCGACCGGGTGCGAATCGAGGTGCGCGACCGGGGCGTGGGCATCGCGCCCATCCACCAGCAGCGCATCTTCGAGGAGTTCTACCAGGTGGCCAATGTGGAGCGCGACCGGCGTCAGGGCTTCGGCCTGGGGCTGGCCATCTGCGCCCGGCTGGCGATGCTGCTGGGCAGCCGCATCGGCCTGAATTCGGCGCTGGGCTGCGGCAGCACCTTCTCGCTGGCGCTGCCGCAGGCGCAGGCGGCCCCCCGCGCCGCGCCCCTGCCGGCCGCTTCGGTGCTGCCGGCGGAGCCGTCCCTGGCCGGCCTGCGCTGCCTGATGGTGGACGACGACGCGCACATCCGCATCGCCACCGCCGAGCTGCTGGCCCAGTGGGGCTGCGAGGCGGTGTGCCTGGCCAGCGCGCGTGACGCCGTCGCCTGCCTCGGCGCGCCGGGCGAGCGCTTCGACCTGGTGCTGTGCGACCTGCAGTTGGCCGAGGGCGAGGACGGGCTGGACGTGCTGGCCGCCGCGCGCCGGCTGCAGCCCGATGCGTTGGCGGTGGTCATCTCGGGCGCCACGGGGCCCCAGGCCCTGCAGCGGCTGCGTGCCGCGGGCGCGACCGTGCTGACCAAGCCCGTGGCGCCCGCCCGGTTGCGCGCCCTGCTGGCGACCTTGAAATGACGCCCCCATCCGACGAGGAGCCCACCGCATGCGCGACCCCAGCGAGCTGAGCAGCATCCGCCCCTTCATCGCCACGCCCTGCCATGGCGCCCAGGTGGGCAGCCTGTATGCGCGCAGCCTGCTCGGGCTGGCCAACCTGGCCTGGCAGCACGGCTTCGCCATGCAGACGCGCCTGCTCGACGGCGACAGCCTGATCACCCGCGCCCGCAACCGGCTGGTGGCCGAGTTCATGGCCGATGCGCGCTGGACGCACCTGTTCTGGATCGACGCCGACATCGGCTTCGAGCCCGAGGCCGCGTTGCGCCTGCTGCTGGCGGGCCGGCCGGTGGTGGCCGGCATCTATCCCTACCGCACCTCGGCCTGGCCGCTGCAGGGGCTGCCGGCCGTGCTGCCTGCAGGCAGCACGCAGGCCGACTTCGATGCGCTCTATGCCCGCTATCCGCTCAACGTCGGCGACACGCCGGTCACCGCCGACGAGGACGGCTTCGTGCCCGTGCTGGACGCGCCCACCGGCTTCATGCTGATCGAGCGCGGCGTCTTCGAGCGCATGGCCGAGGCCATGCCCGAGCTGCGCTACACGCCCGACCCCGGCGACCATGCCAATGCGCACCTGCCGCACCACCGCTTCTTCGACGTCATGGCCGAGCCCGGCGGCGGGCGCTATCTGAGCGAGGACTACGCCTTCTGCCGCCGCTGGCAGCAGCTGGGCGGAACCGTCTGGGCCGACCTGCAGTCGCGGCTGTCGCACCAGGGCCAGCAGGTGCAGGTGGGCGATCTGGGGTGGGCGCTGGCGGCGCGCATGGGGCCGTCGGCACCGGCGCCCGACCCCTGAAGCCCCCGGTCGGTCCGGGGCGTCACGGGCGCCTCCCATAATCGGCCGGATGCCGACCACTCCCGCCGACGACCTGCTTCGCACCCACACCTACGCGGCCATCGAGCCCGGCCCCCGGCTGCTGGTGATGGGCGGCGTGCACGGCGACGAGACGGGCGGCACGGCCGGCATCGAGCGCCTGAAGGCCGAGCTCGACGGCGGCGCGCTGGGCCTGGCGCGGGGCCGGCTCACGCTGGTGCCGGTGGCCAATCCGCTGGCGCGGCGGCTGATGCAGCGCGAGGGCGAGCGCAACCTCAACCGCGCCTTCCGCCCGCGCACCGAGCCGCGCGACTACGAGGACCGGCTCACCAACCTGCTCGCGCCGCTGATCGCACAGCACGAGGTGCTGCTGGACCTGCATTCCTTCGAAAGCCCCGGCGAGGCCTTCGCCATGATCGGCCCGCGCGACAACCCGGGCCCGCTGGAACCCTTCGCCCGTGCCGACGAGGAAGGCCGCCTGGCGCTGCACATCGGCACGCCCACCATCGTGGAAGGCTGGCTGGACGTCTATGCCGCGGCCATCGCGCGCCGCGCGGGCGGCGTCGCGCCGTCCGAGGACGAGATCGACTACGGCCGCGGCACCAACGAGTACATCCGCAACTGCGGCGGCTACGGCGTGACGCTGGAATGCGGCCAGCATCGCGACCCGAGGGCGCCCGAGGTGGCCTGGCAGGCCATCCGCCGCACGCTCGCGCTGCTGGGCATGGCGCCGCTGCCCGAGGGCCTGGCCGCGCATCCGCCGGCACGGCCGCGCCTGCTGCGGCTGCGCGATGTGACCGACCGGCTGCACGAGGGCGATGTCTTCGCGCGCGAGTGGGCCACCTTCGACGCCGTGAAGGCGGGCGAGCTCATCGGCCATCGCCATGACGGCAGCGAGGTGCGGGCCACGGCGGATGGCCACATCGTGTTCCCGAATCCCGTCGCGCGGGTAGGCACCGAGTGGTTCTACTTCGCCACGCCCAGCGAGCGCCTGCTGGGCTGAGGAGCGCGGGCCGGCCCGCTGCCTGCTCGCTCCGCGGAGCGCGTGGACTGCAGGCGCGGGAGGGGCCTGCGAGCGTTCAGGCCGCCGGCCGCAGCCGCGTCACCAGCGTCTGCAGCGCATGCCGCACCGTCGCGGCGCGCACGGCGGCGCGGTCGCCGGTGAAGAGGCGCCGCTCGGTCCAGCACAGCCCGTCCAGCGACCAGCCGAACCACACGGTGCCGACCGGCTTCTCGGCCGAGCCGCCGCCCGGCCCGGCCACGCCGGTGACGGCCACCGCCGCCTGTGCGAGCGAGTGCGCGAGGGCGCCTTCGGCCATGGCCCGCGCCACCGGCTCGCTCACGGCGCCGTGGGCGGCGATGACATCGGCCGGCACGCCCAGCATCTGCGTCTTGGCCTCGTTGGAATAGGTGACGAAGCCGCGCTCGAACCAGGTGCTGGAGCCGGCCAGGTCGGTGCAGGCGCCGGCGATCAGGCCGCCGGTGCAGCTTTCGGCGGTGGCCAGCATGCGGCCGCTGGCGCCCAGCAGTTCGGCCAGCTGGCGCACCAGCGTGGGCAGCTCGGGCGCCTCGTCGGCGGCGGGCGGGACGGGGGCGATGATCATCGTCCTAGGCCTCGAATCGGATGCGAAGGAGCCGGCCCGTTCACCACCACAGCGCGCGCGCCAGCGCGATCACCAGCAGCGTGCAGAAGGCGGCCACCAGGTCGTCCAGCAGGATGCCCAGGCCCGACAGGGCCCAGCGCGGCGCCGTCGGATCGTGGGGGATGAGCCGGTCGGCCCAGCCCACCGGGCCGGGCTTGGCGGCATCGAACAGGCGGAAGAGCAGGAAGGCCACGATCTGCGCCAGCAGCCCGGCCGGCAGCACCAGCCACAGCACGAGCCAGATGGCCGCGATCTCGTCCCAGACCACGGCGCCCGGATCGGGCACGCGCAGATTGCGCGCCGCCACGGTGCAGGCCCACCAGCCGACGGGCCAAGCGGCCAGCGTCATGACGCCGAGGGCGAAGGGGGAAAGCACATGCGACAGCACGATGAACACCGCCCAGCCCCACAGCGTGCCGGCCGTGCCCGGCGCCACGCGCGAAAGGCCCGCGCCGAAGCCGAGGGCGATGGCATGGGCCGGATGGGCACGCAGGAAGGCCCAGGTGGGCCGCACGGGCGGCAAGGGCAACGCGCCGGCAGGGGCCGCGGAGAAGGCGGGTGCCTCGGAGGGAGAGGACGGAGCAGCGGACATGAGCCGCCGATGGTAGACGGGGACACCCCCGGACGGGTGCCCGGACGGCGGCCCGTTCAGCCCGCCGCCACCGTCTGCACGCTGCGCCCGGCCAGTTGCGCCAGCAGGGCCGCCGGATCGGCCGGCAGCCGGTCGCCGCGCCAGGCCACATGCTGGTCGGTGCGCACCAGCAGCAGCGCATGGGCGTAGGCCGCGGGCAGCGGGCCGGCGGCCACCGGGTCCACCACCGTGAGCGGCATGTCCAGCGCCTTGGCCGCGGCCTGCAGCGGCGCCACGTCCACCGCCGGGTCCAGCCGCAGCAGCGTGTAGCCATGGCCCAGCAGGTCGTAGACCGAACCGCCGTCCGCCAGCCAGAAGTGCGGCGCGCGGCAGCCGGGCACCGTCGAGGGCGTGAAGTCGCCCATCGAATAGGCGGGTGGCTGGGCGCCGTCGTCCACGATCAGCGGCGAGCCGGCGTAGAAGTAGCCGAAGTTCAGGCCCGCGCAGCAGAACTGCTGCACGTTCAGGTCGTAGGCCTCGCGGCCCACGCGCGCGCGCTCGGCGTCGGCCTCGGGGCCCTGGGCTTCGATGTTGGGCGGCACGGCACCGCGGGCGCGGATCATCTTCTGCGCATGGTCCATCGCGAAGTGCGACACCTGCTCGGTGATGGGCTGGCGCTCGGCCTGGTAGGCGTCGAGGATGGCCTCGCCGCCCCAGCCATGCAGCCGGGCCGACAGCAGCCAGGCCAGGTTGACGGCATCGGCGATGCCCGCGTTCATGCCGTAGCCGGCATAGGGCACCCACAGGTGCGCCGCGTCGCCGGCGATGAACACGCGGCCGGCGCGCAACCGGTCGGCCACCAGGCGGCGGCCCACCCAGTCCTCGCGGCTGATGACCTCGTAGTGGAAGTCGGGGCCCACGCCGAGGATGGCGCGGATCGACCAGTCCCGGTCCACGGCGTCGAAATCGGCCTCGTGCGGGTGCAGGTGGTTGTGCACCAGCCAGTCCTGCTGCCCGTCGATGGCGAAGACGGTGCCGCAGCGCTCGGGGTTGACGGCATAGCAGCACCAGGCGTCCTTGTCCGTCAGCAGGGCCTTGAGGCCCGGCGCGCGGATGAAGGTGGACTGCACGCGCTGGATCACCGGCGTGCCTTCCAGCTTGGCGCCCATGGCCTTGCGCACGCCGGAGCTGCCGCCGTCGCAGCCCACCAGGTAGCGGGCCCGGAGCGGGCGCGTGGCGCCGCTGTCCAGGTCGAGCAGCGTGGCGGTCACGCCATCCTCGTCCTGCACGAACTCGGCCACCTGGGTGCGGTTGAAGAGCTGCACGCCGGGCTGCGCCGCCGCGTGGTCGAGCAGGATCGGCTCCAGGTAGATCTGGTTGATGCGGTGCGGCGGCTCGGGCGTGGGCCACCAGCCGTCGGGGCCCGTGGTGTCGGTGTAGCGCGTGCGGCGACCGGGGATGGGGATGCGGGTGAGCTCGGTGCCGGTCATGCGGGTGCGGAACACCACGTCATTCGGATAGTCGGGCGGCAGGCCCGCATCGCGCAGGCGCGCGGCCACGCCCAGGCGGCGCAGCTGCTCCATGGTGCGGGCCGACACATGGTTGCACTTGACGCTGGGCGGCTCGCCATAGCGGCGCAGCTCGGGCACGGCCACGCGGTGGCCGCGCTGCGCCAGGTCGGTCGCCAGCGTCAGGCCGACGGGACCGCCGCCGACGATGAGCACGTCGGCGTCGAAGGGGGCGGAGGATGGGGAAGAGGTCATGGTCTGGGTTCGGTCAATCAAGCTTGATTTGCGCCGTGCGGATCACCTGGCCCCACTTGCGCGTCTCGCTCTGGATGTAGCGCTCGAAGGCCTGCGGCGTGTCCGGTGCGGGCTCCACACCCTGGGCGCGCATGGCGGCCTGGTTCTGCGGATCGCGCAGCGCAAGGTTGAACGCCTCGTTGAGCTGCGTGACGATGGCCGTGGGCGTGGCGGCCGGTGCGACCACGCCGAACCAGCCGGTGGCGTCGTAGCCGGGCAGGCCGGCCTCGGCCAGCGTGGGCACGTCGGGCAGCGAGGGCAGGCGCTGCGGACTGGTGACGCCGAAGGCGACCAGCTTGCCGGCACGGATCTGCTGCAGCGCGGCCGGCAGGTCGACCATGGCCAGCGGCACCTGGCCCGCGATGGCGTCGATGGCCGCCGGGCCCGAGCCGCGGTAGGGCACGCCCACCACCTTGGCCTCGGCCATCTGCTCGAACAGGGCCGTGGCCAGGTGCATGGCGGTGCCGTTGCCGCCGTGGCCCACCGACAGCCCCCCCGGCTTGCTGCGGGCCAGCGCGATCAGCTCGCGCAGGTTGCGCGCCGGCACCGACGGGTGGCCGACCAGCACGAACGGAATGGCCGCCAGCATGCCCACGGGCTTCGAGTCCTTTAGCGGGTCGAAGGGCATCTGCGCATACAGGCTGGAATTGGCCGACAGCGCACCGGCCGCGCCCACGCCCAGCGTGTAGCCGTCGGCCGGCGCCTTGGCCACCAGCGTGAGTCCGACATTGCCGCCGGCGCCGGGCCGGTTGTCCACCACCATCTGCTGGCCCAGCTTCTCGTTGAGGCGGGGCGTGAGCAGGCGCACCACCGCATCGGTGCTGCCGCCGGGCGGAAAGGTGACGACCAGGCGGATGGGCTTGTCGGGCCAGTTGCCCTGCGCACGGGCGGCCAGCGGCGCGGCCATCAACGCGGCGAATGAGGCCAGGCTCGCGCGCCGGGTGAGCCCGCCGGCATGTTCTGTCGTCATCGGTCTGTCTCCTGTTTTTGTCGAGGCCGCATTGAAGCGCGTCAACATTCATTCGTAAATCGAGAAATTCGAATGAAAATTTCAGGTCATCTGATGAATCATTCCTTCACGCCCACCATCCGCCAGCTGCGCGCCTTCGTCGCCGTCTACCAGTCGCGCCGGCTGGGCACGGCGGCGCAGCGGCTCTTCGTCACCCAGTCGGCGGTGAGCATGCTGCTGCGGCAGCTGGAGCAGGGGCTGGACACGCGCCTGTTCGACCGCACCACGCGCTCGCTGCAACCCACCGCCGCCGCCACCGACATGCTGCCCACGGCCGAGCGCATCCTGCGTGACGTCGATGCGCTGGCCGGTGGCTTTCGCGACCTGGCCACGCTGGAGCGCGGACGCGTCGCGGTCGCCATCACGCCCACGCTGGCGGGCTTTCTGCTGCCCGAGGCGGTGCGGCGCTTCGGCGAATCGCATCCGGGCGTGCGGGTGGTGGTGGACGACTGCGCGCCCGACCAGTTCGTGGCCCGGGTGCTGGGCGAGCATGTGGACTTCGGCCTGGGCACGCCCGAGCGCCCCGGCGCCGACATCGAGGCCGCGCCGCTGCTGCGCGACCACCTGGCCTTCGTCTGCCGCCGCGACCATCCACTGGCCGGCCGCCGAAGCATCCGCTGGACCGACCTGGCGGGCCATCCGGTCATCACCTCGCGCGGCGGCTACGGTGTGCGGCAGACGGTGGATGTGACGGCCGCCCGTGCCGGCGTGGCGCTGGAGGTGGCGAGCGAGGTGAGCTTTCTCTCCACGGCGCTGTGGATGACGGCCAGCGGGCTGGGACCGTCGGTGATGCCCTCGGCCTTTGCGCGGGCGCGTGGCGATGCCGAGCTGGCGGTGATCCCGCTCTCGGCGCCACGGGTGTCGCGCGACATCTCGGTGGTCACGCGGCGCGGGCGCTCGCTGTCGGCGGCCAGCCGCAGCTTCATCGAGGTGCTGCGGGCGGCCTTGGGCTGACCTGTTCGGCCGTCAGTCCAGATACGACCGCACCTTCACCGGAAGCACCGGCGCCGTCCACCGGTAGTCGTCCGCGAGCACGTCGCGCCCGGCGATCTGTCCCTTCCACTGCAATGCCAGCAGGTCCGCGAGGGTCCAGCCCAGCCAGTCGGCACGGAAGGGCCGCTGCGCCACCGGGGGCGCATCGGCCGGCAGCTGGTTGCGCCACACGATGGCCGGAATGCGGTAGCCCGAGGCCGTGCTCGGGCTGTGGCCCACATGGTCGCTGCCATGGCCCACTTCCTGGCCGTGGTCGGAGACGTAGAACCAGGCCCGGTACTCGGCCAGACGGCCCACCGTGCGCGTGAGCTGCAGCGTCTCGGCCACCACGAAGTCGTGATACAGCAGGGCGTTGTCGTAGTCCTGGCGAAAGCGCCGCACCCATGCCGGGCGGCCCTGGGCGATCAGGCCCGACTCGACCGCGTCCACGGTGTCGTCGAAGGGGTTTTCCTGCGAGCCCGGAAAGCGCAGCCGGTAGTGCGGATGGGCGCCCAGCAGGTGCACGACGATGAGCTTGCGCTCGGCCGGGTCCTCCAGGGCTTCCTGCACGCAGTCGAGCAGTTCGCCATCGAGCGAGGCGCTGGCGCGGCCCGGCACGCGGTTGACGATCTCCACCTCGTCGGCCAGCCGCGCATGCTGCTGCTCGATGGCCACGTCGTCGTGGTTGCTCATCCACCAGACCTTGTAGCCGGCGGCGCGCGCCAGCGGCAGCAGGTGCTGCGCGTCGGCGGCCGTGGGCTGGCCGAATCGCATCATGTTGGCCATGGCCGGCAGCGTGCTCGCGTCCACCGACCAGGCATGGCGCAGCACCGTCATCTGCTGCGGCTCGCGCTGCTGCGCGGCCGCCAGGCGCGGCGTGGTGTTGCGGCCGTAGCCGTAAAGCCCCAGGTTGTCGCGGTTGATGCTGTCGGTGATGACCAGCACCACCGTCGACGGTCCTGCACGCGTCACCTGCGGCGCCGCCGCATGGGCGTGCTGCAGGGCGGCGTCGCGCATGCGCTGCTGGTCGGCCCAGGCGGTGCGCAGGTCGCGTGCATCGTCGGCCCATTGCGTCCAGAAGACCACCGGATGCAGCCGTCGCCAGGGCTTGCTGGCATGGGCCAGCGCGCCGAAGGCGAAGGCCAGCAGCAGCAGGGCGAGCCAGGCCCGGTGCGGTGTGGCTTCGACGGCCGCGCCTGCCGCGCCGCCATCGGTGGCATGACCCGTCGCCTCACCGGCCGTGACCGTGCCGCGCCGCCGTCCGTAGGCCGTCAGGCGCCACACGGCATAGCCCGCGG
>NZ_CAJYES010000206.1 GCF_913773995.1 uncultured Pseudacidovorax sp. | reverse complement strand
ACCGATCTCAGTGTGCTTTTGCGGCGGAATGTTGATACCAGCAATACGTGCCATGGTTGTCCTCTAGTCCTGTCGTGCGCGCGGCCAATCAGCCCTGACGCTGCTTGTGGCGCGGGTCGGTGCAGATCACGCGCACCACACCCTTGCGGCGGATGACCTTGCAATTGCGGCAGATGGGCTTGACCGATGCCGAAACTCTCATTTCATTTCTCCTAACTCTTACTGTGGCGACCCTAGGACGCCCGAAACACGATGTGCGTGCCCGGCTCGTCGCGGCAGGGCGTTCACTCGACCTTGCGTTCAACCACCCAACGTCGTCTTGAAGTTGGCCTTCTTGAGCAGCGATTCGTACTGCTGCGACATCAGGTAGTTCTGCACCTGGGCCATGAAGTCCATCGTCACGACCACCAGGATCAGCAACGAGGTGCCGCCGAAATAGAACGGCACGTTGTACTTCAGGATCAGGAACTCCGGCAGCAGGCAGACGAAGGTGATGTACACCGCGCCAGCCAGCGTCAGACGCAGCAGGATCTTGTCGATGTAGCGGGCGGTCTGGTCACCAGGACGGATCCCGGGGATAAACGCACCGCTCTTCTTCAGGTTGTCGGCGGTCTCGCGGCTGTTGAACACGAGTGCCGTGTAGAAGAAGCAGAAGAACACGATCGCTGCTGCGTACAGCAGCGTATAGATCGGTTGACCCGGGGCCAGCGCCGAGGCGATGTCCTTGAGCCAGCGCATGCTGTCGCCGGTGCTGAACCAACCCACCACCGTTGCGGGCAGCAGGATGATGGACGAGGCGAAGATCGGGGGGATCACGCCAGCCATATTCAGCTTCAGCGGCAGGTGCGAAGCCTGTCCACCATAGACCTTGTTGCCCACCTGACGGCGCGCATAGTTCACCAGGATCTTGCGCTGCCCGCGTTCCACGAACACCACGAAGTACGTGACCAGCACGACCAGCGCCACGATGAACAGAGCCACGATCACGCTCATGGCGCCGGTACGCACCAGCTCCAGCAACCCGCCGATGGCGTTGGGCAGGCCCGCGGCGATACCGGCGAAGATGATGATCGAGATGCCGTTGCCCAGGCCCCGCTCGGTGATCTGCTCGCCCAGCCACATGAGGAACATGGAACCCGCCGTCAGGCTCACCATCGCGGTGAACCGAAAGCCGAAACCAGGTGCCACCACCAGGCCGGGGGAGGCCTCGAGTGCAACAGCGATGCTGAAGGACTGGAACAGGGCCAGACCCAGCGCGCCATAGCGGGTGTACTGCGTGATCTTGCGGCGACCGGCCTCGCCTTCCTTCTTCAATTGCTCGAAGGAGGGAAGGACATAGGTCATCAGCTGCATGATGATCGATGCCGAGATATACGGCATGATCCCCAGCGCGAAGACCGTGAAGCGCGACAGCGCACCACCCGAGAACATGTTGAACAGGCTCAGGATGCCGCCCTGCTGACCCTGGAACAGCTGAGCCAGCTGGTCCGGGTTGATGCCGGGAACGGGGATGTGCGCGCCGATGCGGTACACCACGAGGGCGAGCAGCAGAAAAACCAGCCGACGACGCAGGTCGCCGAACTTGCCGGTCTTCGCGAGCGTTGCCGCGTTGGTTGCCACTGTGCTGCCTTGCTTTCGCGTCAGGTTCAGGCGACGGAGCCGCCGGCGGCCTCGATGGCAGCCTTGGCACCCGCGGTCGCGCCGACGCCCGTCAGCTTGACGGCCTTCGTCAGTTCACCAGCCTTGATGACCTTCACCACCTTGGCGAGCTGGCCCACCAGGCCCGCTTGCTTCAGTGCCAGGACGTCGACTTCGGCCAGGCCCAGTTGCTCCAGCGCCGTCAGGGTGACCTCGGCGTTGAACTTCAGCGAAGCGGACTTGAAGCCACGCTTGGGCAGGCGGCGCTGCAGCGGCATCTGACCGCCTTCGAATCCGACCTTGTGGAAGCCGCCGGCACGCGACTTCTGACCCTTGTGACCGCGACCTGCGGTCTTGCCCAGGCCAGAGCCGATACCACGGCCCACGCGGCGCTTGGCGTGCTTCGCGCCCGCTGCGGGCTTGATGCTGTTGAGTTCCATGTCAGAGCACCTTCACCAGGTAGGCGATCTTGTTGATCATGCCGCGCACGGCGGGCGTGTCCTGCAGCTCGCTCACGCTGTTGAGCTTGCGCAGGCCCAGGCCACGCACGGTGGCGCGGTGCGACTGCTTCGTGCCGATCGGGCTGCGAACCAGTTGGACCTTCACGGTCTGTTGTTGCGTCGTCATTGCGTCTCTCCTGCTCAGGCGAAGATCTCTTCGACCGTCAGGCCGCGCTTGGCAGCGACTTCCGAGGCGGTGGTCGAGTTCTTCAGCGCGTCGAGCGTGGCGCGAACCATGTTGTAGGGGTTCGACGAGCCATGGCTCTTGGCCACGACGTCGGTGATGCCCATGACTTCGAACACGGCGCGCATCGGGCCGCCGGCAATAATGCCGGTACCCTTGGGAGCCGGAGACATCATCACGGTGGAGGCGCCATGGTGGCCAGTCACTTCATGGTGCAGGGTGCCGTTCTTGATCGACACCTTCATGAGGTTGCGGCGGGCTTCTTCCATCGCCTTCTGCACGGCGGCGGGCACTTCCTTCGACTTGCCCTTGCCCATGCCGACGCGGCCATCGCCGTCACCCACCACGGTGAGTGCCGCGAAACCCAGGATACGACCACCCTTCACCACCTTGGTGACGCGGTTGATCGAGATCATCTTCTCGCGCAGACCGTCCTCGGGACCTTCGTTCTGCGTTCTTGCCTGAATCTTTGCCATCTTGAATTCCTGTTCTGCGCGGGCGCTTAGAACTGCAGGCCGGCCTCGCGGGCGGCTTCGGCGAGAGCCTTGACACGGCCGTGGTAGGCGAAGCCCGCACGGTCGAAGGCCACCTTCTCGACGCCGGCGGCCTTGGCCTTCTCGGCGATGCGCTTGCCGATGATGGTGGCAGCGGCGGCATTGCCACCCTTGCCGGCACCACCCAGCGAGGCGCGCACTTCGGCTTCGGCCGTGGAGGCCGTGGCCAGCACCTTGGCACCGTCGCCAGAGATGACGGTGGCGTAGATGTGCAGGTTGGTGCGGTTCACCATCAGACGGGCGACGCCTTGCGTGGCAATGCGGATGCGGGTCTGACGGGCGCGGCGCAGGCGCTGTTCCTTTTTGGTCAACATCATGCGGCCTCTTACTTCTTCTTCGTTTCCTTGATCACGATCTTCTCGTCCGCATAGCGGATGCCCTTGCCCTTGTAGGGCTCGGGCGCGCGGACCGCGCGGATCTCGGCAGCCACCTGACCGACGCGTTGGCGGTCAGCGCCCTTGATCACGATTTCCGTGGGGGCAGGGGTGGCGACGGTGATGCCAGCAGGCATCTCGATGTTGACCGGGTGCGAATAGCCCACGGCCAGGTTGAGCTTGGTGCCCTGGGCTGCGGCCTTGTAGCCCACGCCCACGAGCGTCAGCTTCTTCTCGAAGCCCTTGCTCACACCAATCACCATGTTGTTGACCAGCTGACGGACCGTGCCGCTCATCGCGTTGGCTTCACGCGATTCGTCGACCGGCACGAAGCTCAGCTTGCCGTCATTGGCCGACACCTTGACCAGCGCACTGGTGGGCATCGACAGCTGACCGCCAGCGCCCTTGACGCTGATCTGGTCATCTTTGATTTGCACGTCCACGCCCGCGGGGACGGTGACCGGCATTTTTCCGACTCGGGACATTGTTCAGTTCCTCCGTCTCAGGCCACGTAGCACAGCACTTCGCCGCCGACGCCGTTCGCACGGGCCTTGCGGTCGGTCATCACGCCTTGCGGGGTGGTGACGATGGCCACACCCAGACCGTTCTGGACCTTGGGGATCGCGCCGGCACCCTTGTAGACGCGCAGGCCGGGACGGCTCACGCGCTCGATGCGCTCGATCACCGGACGGCCGGCGTAGTACTTCAGCGAAATCTCGAGGTTCGTCTTGCCGTCTTCCGTCTTGACCTGGAAGCCGTCGATGTAGCCCTCGTCCTTCAGCACCTGGGCGATCGCGATCTTCACCTTGGAAGACGGGACCGACACGGTGGGCTTCGCGACCATCTGCGCATTGCGAATGCGCGTCAGCAGGTCGGCGATGGGATCACTCATGCTCATGTTTCTTGCTCCTGCCTGGCTTACCAGCTGGCCTTGGTGACGCCGGGGATCTCGCCGTCGAAGGCGAGTTCGCGGACCTTGGCACGGGCCAGACCGAACTGGCGGAAGGTGCCACGGGGGCGGCCGGTGATTTCGCAGCGGTTGCGCTGGCGGGTGGGGTTCGCGTTGCGCGGCAGCTTCTGCAGCGCCAGGCGGGCGGCGGCGCGCTCTTCGTCGCTCTTCTTCGCGTCGTTGGCGGTCGCCTTCAGTTCGTCGTACTTCTTGGCGTACTTGGCGGCCAGCTTGTCACGCTTCAGTTCGCGCTGGATCAAAGCAACTTTTGCCACAGGGTCACCTTTAGTTCTTGAAGGGGAAGCGGAAGCCCTGCAGCAGCGCCTTGGCTTCTTCGTCGGACTTGGCGGTCGTCGTGATGCTGATGTTCAGACCACGCAGCGCATCCACCTTGTCGTACTCGATCTCGGGGAAGATGATCTGCTCTTTGACGCCGATGTTGTAGTTGCCGCGGCCATCGAAGGCACGGCCGGAGATACCGCGGAAGTCACGCACGCGGGGCAGGGCCACGGTGACAAAACGATCCAGGA
Source organism: uncultured Pseudacidovorax sp. (assembly GCF_913773995.1). Classification (GTDB taxonomy): domain Bacteria; phylum Pseudomonadota; class Gammaproteobacteria; order Burkholderiales; family Burkholderiaceae_C; genus Xenophilus. The sequence goes on along the minus strand of NZ_CAJYES010000206.1, from coordinate 4,686 downwards.
ACTCGTACATCTTCACGCCGCGCAGGGTGACCATGCAGCCGATGGCCTGGCCTTCGCGGATCTTGAAGCCGGCGATGGCCTTCTTGGCCTTGGTCACGACGGGCTTCTGGCCGGCGATCTTGGTCAGATCGGCGACGGCGTGGTCCATGACCTTCTTGTCCGCCACGGCTTCGCTCACGCCCATGTTCAGCGTGATCTTGGTCAGGCGGGGGACCTGCATCGGCGACTTGTAGCCGAACTTCTCGGTCAGTTCTTTCGCGATCTTTTCGCGGTAGTGTTGTTGCAGACGGGCCATGGTGTACCTCAGGCAGCCTTGATTTCTTCGCCGCTGGACTTGAAGACGCGCACGCGCTTGCCGTCCACCAGCTTGATGCCCACGCGGTCGGCCTTGCCGGTCGCGGCATTGAAGATGGCCACGTTGGATTGATGGATGGGCATGGCCTTCTCGACGATGCCGCCGGTCGTGCCCTTCATGGGGTTCGGCTTGGCGTGCTTCTTGACGAGGTTCACGCCCTCGACGACCACGTGCTCTTCACCAGCACGCAGGCTGACGGTGCCTTGCTTGCCCTTGTCGCGGCCGGCGATCACGATGATCTTGTCGCCCTTGCGAATCTTGTTCATGGCGTTGTCCTTCTTACAGAACTTCGGGGGCCAGCGAGACGATCTTCATGAACTTCTCGGTACGCAGTTCACGCGTCACGGGTCCGAAGATGCGGGTGCCGATCGGCTCCAGCTTGGCATTGAGCAGAACGGCGGCGTTGCCGTCGAACTTGACGAGCGAACCGTCGCCACGACGGATGCCCTTGGCGGTGCGCACCACGACGGCGTTGTAGATCTCGCCCTTCTTGACGCGACCACGCGGCGCAGCCTCCTTGACGCTCACCTTGATGACGTCGCCGACGCTGGCGTAGCGACGCTTGGAGCCGCCGAGCACCTTGATGCACAGGACGGACTTCGCGCCCGTGTTGTCGGCCACTTCGAGCCGGGATTCAGTCTGGATCATTGCTAGTAGTTCCCAACTTGTACCGTTGAGGCCAGACGTCCGGCAGTGCACCGGCGCGAAAAACCTGTTCGGTCAGTCTTGGGCCCGTCGTCGGCGCACACAAAAAAGCCGCAAGGCGCTTTTGCTGGTTGCACGCGTCCGTCTGGGCGGAAAGAGTTCGCTTTTTAGAGCGAAGCCTGCAATTGTGCGTCGGTGGCGGTTTGCTGTCAAGCGCCTGGCTTGGCGCACTCGCATAACGTGGCGGAAGTCAGGGGCGCAGGGCGTAGCCGGCGACGATGCCCGCGAAGACGGCGAAACCCAGCCAATGGTTGTGGCGGAATGCTCGAAAGCAGCCATCCCGGGTGCGTCCACGGATCAGTCGCCAATGCCAGAGCGCCTGGCCCACCGCCACGATGATGCCGATCGCGAAGGGCTCGCCCAGCCCCGCGCGCAGACCCAGCACCCCCCAGATGGTCAGAAAAATCGCATAGCTGGCCATCACCGCCGCCACGTCGAGACGGCCGAAGGTGATCGCGGAAGTCTTGATGCCGATGCGCAGGTCGTCGTCGCGGTCGACCATGGCGTACTCGGTGTCGTACGCCAGCACCCAACCCAGGTTACCCAGCAACAGCCAGGCAGCCATTGCGGGCACCATGCCTTCCCGCACCGCGCTGAAGGCCATGGGGATGCCGACGCTAAACGCCACGCCGAGCACCGCCTGCGGCAGCGAGACGAAACGCTTGGCGAAGGGATAGGCGAGCGTGATGGCCAGCGCGCCAAAGGACCAGGCGACCGTCGGCCCGTTGGTCGTCAGCACCAGGGCGAATGCGACCAGCGCCAGGGCAGCACCAAGGGCCAGCGCCTCCTTGACCGACACGGCGCCGCTGGTGACAGGCCGTTTGGCGGTGCGCTTGACGTGGCGGTCGAAGTCGCGGTCGGCGACGTCATTGACGCAGCAGCCAGCGCTGCGCATGAGGACCGTGCCGAGCACGAAGACGGCCAGGAGGTGCCAGCCCGGGAAACCGTCTGCAGCGAACCACAGCGCGCCCAGCGTCGGCCAGAGCAGCAGCAGCCAGCCCGCGGGCCGGTCCCAGCGGATCAGGTCCAGATAAAGAGAAAGCCGCCCGCGGCGAGCAGGCGGCTGGGTGGCACTGGCGCTCACTCTTCCAGGAGCGAACGCAGCATCCAGGCGGTCTGGTCGTGCACGGTGCAGCGCGCCGTGAGCATGTCGGCGGTCGGATCGTCGCCCGCCTCTTCGGCCACAGGGATGAACTCGCGCGCGATGCGCGACACCGTCTCGTGGCCCTTGACCAGGATCCGCACCATCTCCATGGCACGCGGCGGCTGCAGCGGCACGTCGGGCACGGTGGCGATCTTGCTGAACTCGGCGTACGAGCCGGGCGCGTAGTGGCCCAGGGCGCGAATGCGCTCGGCGATCACGTCCGTCGCACCCCACAGCTCGGTGTACTGCGCCATGAACATGGCATGCAGGGAGTTGAAGTGCGGGCCCGTCACGTTCCAGTGGAAGTTGTGCGTCGTGAGGTAGAGGGTGTAGGTGTCGGCCAGCACACGCGACAGGCCCTCGGCGATGGCGGCACGGTCCTGGCGGTCGATGCCGATGTTGATGATGGGCGCATTGCGGCCACCGGATTCGGGTGCCACACGGTCGCCGCCTTTGGCGGGCACGGCGCCGGCGGATGCAGCGGGCGCAGCAGCCACGATGGGGTTCTTGTCCTTCTTGGGCGACTTGGGGGTCTTGGCCATGCTGATTTCCTTTGGAGGGGTCGGTAACGGAATGCGCCTCGCGAAGCGAGGCGGTGAGGCCTCTACCTTAGGCCGCGGGGGCCGCGGGAGGCAATCCCGCACACTCTATCGAAGACATAGGCCGCTGTGATGCAGGCCGACGCCGCGTCAGGACAAACGTTTGACCCCCGGCAACTCACAGGCATAGATCGCGTTGCGCAAGGCAGCGATGGCTTCGTAGCGCGTAAAGCTGCGCCGCCATGCCAGCACCACGCGGCGCGAAGGCGGCGCGCCACCGTCGCCGTCGCGCACCGGCACGTAGCGCACGATGGGCTCCAGGTCCTTGCGGGCCTTGCCGCGCGGCTTGAGCGCCTCGGGTGGCACCGACAGGCGCGGCACCAGCGTCACCCCCATGCCGGCCGCCACCATGTGCTTGATGGTCTCCAGGGAAGAGCCTTCGAAGCTCTTGCGAATGCCCTCGGCATTGCTGGAGAACCGAGCGAACTCCGGGCAGACCTCCAGCACATGGTCGCGGAAGCAGTGGCCCGTGCCCAGGAGCAGCATGGTCTCGTTCTTGAGCTCGTCGGAGCTGACCCATTCGCGGCTGGCAAGCGGATGCTGGGCCGGCACGGCGGCCAGGAAGGGCTCGTCGTAGAGCTGGGCCATGGCCAGGCCGGAATCAGGAAAGGGCTCGGCCATGATGGCGCAGTCGATCTCGCCGGCGCGCAGCATCTCCAGCAGCTTGGCGGTGAAGTTCTCCTGCAGCATCAGCGGCATCTGCGGGGTGCGCGCGATGTTCTGACGCACCAGGTCGGGCAGCAGGTAGGGGCCGATGGTGTAGATGACGCCCAGGTTCAGCGGGCCGGCCAGCGGGTCCTTGCCGCGCTTGGCGATCTCCTTGATGGTGGCGGCCTGATCGAGCACCGACTGGGCCTGCTGCACGATCTGCTCGCCCAGGGGGGTGACCGTCACCTCGCCAGCGCTGCGCTCGAAGAGCTTCACCTCGAGCTCGTCTTCCAGCTTCTTGATCGCCACCGACAAGGTGGGCTGAGAGACATAGCAGGCCTCGGCCGCCTTGCCGAAATGCCGCTCGCGCGCCACCGCGACGATGTATTTGAGTTCGGTCAGGGTCATAGCTTGCGTCAATTATGCGCAAGGACAGGTTCCCAGCCGCACCAGACAGCCCCGATACTCCCTGCCCGCGACAGTGCCAAGCGCCGGAACAGGTCCGGCATCGTCGAGTGGCAGACGCCCGGTTGCGGGTGTCCTGCAGCCACGGCAGCCGCCAGGGGACGGCGCCATGGCGTCCCCCCTGATGCCCACGCCGAGCTGTCATGCGAACAGACCGCCGACTCCTGTCCGCCTCCGATCGTCACCGAATCGCCACTGGCGTCATGCCGCTCGTGACGCGCCGCGCCGCCCGCAATGCCCTGGTCGCCGCATCACTGGCAGCAGGCGTGGTAGGACTGGTGGTAGGCCTTGTCGTCGGTCGCCAGTGGCCACGGCCCGAAGCGGACGGGCTGCGCGCGGCAGACGGAGCACACCGAGCCCATGTGATCGGGGAGTTGGGGCGCATGGATGCGGGCATGGCGCAGTTGCAGCCCCGCCTCGAGCGGCTGGCCCGCCGCATCGAAGATTTGCGCCCACTCCAGGCCCGGCCTGCCCTCATCGGCGACGTCGACGGTGCTCGGCCGGCGGCTCAGGCCGCAGCCGGGGGCCCCGCGCTGCCGGCCCTGACCTGCCCAGGCGCCCGCAGGCGCTGGCCCGCCCACCGGCCCGAACTCGCCGAGGTCGGTGGACGGCTGGCTTGCATGTCCGACACGCTGGGTCAGCTGGAAGAGGCGCTGGGCCCCTGGACGCTGATGCTCGCCACCACGCCCGGTCGTCCGCCGGTGGCCGACATCCGCGTCGAGTCCTCATTCGGCAACCGCATCGATCCCTTCGACCATCTGCTGCGCTTC
>NZ_CAJYES010000205.1 GCF_913773995.1 uncultured Pseudacidovorax sp. | reverse complement strand
CACCCACCGTTCGGGCTGAGCCTGTCGAAGCCTCGCGCGGCGCTTCGACAAGCTCAGCGTGAACGGTTGGGGGTCAGCGTGAACGGTTGGGTGTCAGCTTGAACGGTTGGGGTCAGCGTGAACGGTTGGGGGATCACTTGGGCCCTGGCGCCTCGTTCGGCATCACCAGCGCCACCAGCACCGGCCGGTTGCTGCGGTTGACCAGTTGCCGCTTCTCGCCCGGCGCGAAGCGGCAGGAGTCGTAGGGGCCGAGCTCCTGCTCCTCGGTCTGCCCATCGAGCTCGCCGATGACGGTGAGCCGGCCTTCGAGCACGAGATAGAGCTTTTCCATGGGCGAGCCGTCCAGGCCGGTGTGGCCACCGGGCAGGACTTGACTCATGCCCATCCACATCTGCTCGGAAGGCCCGGCCTCCTTGCCCTGCAGGCGCAGGCAGCGCATGTCGAAATGGCGGGGCGCCTCATAGGCGGGCGCCTGGTCGAAGCGGGTGACGTGCATGGCGGTCGTCTCCGTTGCTCGCGCTCAGGGCCGCAGCACCACGCGGTCGGTGCTGCCCGAGAGCACCTGCCGATAGGCCTGCAGCGCCTCGTCCAGCCCGAAGCTGCGCGCCACCGGGAAGGGCTTGAGGGTGCCGCGCTCGAAGCCCTCGCGCATCGCGTCCAGCTGCGCGGTCGAGGCCACGCAGTCCATGGCCAGCGAGTCGATGCCCACGTAGGTGTGCATGCCCCGGTAGAAGGCAAAGATGTCGAAGGGCACGGCCCGGTCGTGGGTGGCGATGAAGATCTGCGTCGCCCCCTTGGCCATGGACTTGTTGGCGGCCTCGAAGTAGGCGCTGCCGACGGTGTTGTAGACCACGTCGGCCCCGCGCCCGCCGGTGAGTTCGAGCACGCGGGCGGCCACGTCTTCCTGGCTAGCGTCGATGACGTCGACCGGCGCACAGGCAAAGCCGTCGAAGGGCCCCGGCCGGCGCTGCACGGCGATCACCCGGGCGCCAGCCTGCGCCGCGAGCTGCACCGCCGCCTGGCCCACCTTGCCGTTGGCACCCAGCACCAGCACCACCTGGCCCGCCTGCGGCATGCCGCTGCGGCGGAAGCCCTCGTAGGCCGTCACGAAGGGCACGCCCACGGCGCCGGCCTCGTCCATCGAGATGTTGCGCGGGCGCTCGCGCAGCGCGGCCTCGGGCAGCAGCAGGTAGCGCGCATGCGAGCCGTCGCGGGTGATGCCCACGTCGCCGCCGGAGCCGTAGACCTCGCGGCCGATCCAGGCGCTGGGCCCGGCGATCACCGTGCCGGCAAAGTCGCGGCCCGGCGTGCGCGGCCACACGGCCTTGGGCATCAGGCCCAGCGTGGCCTTCACGTCGCTGGGGTTGACGGCGGCGGCACCGACCTGCACCACCGCCATCCCGGCGGCAGGCGTGGGCGGCGGCTGGTCGACGATGGCGAGCTGCAGCGACGCCAGATCGGCGGACTTCTGCTCCACGCGCAGGGCGCGCGCGGAGCCGTTGACTTTGGGGTTCGAAACGGCGTTCATCGTGCGGCTCCTGCGGCCGGCAGGCCGAGCATCTGGCGCGCCTCGGCGCCGCTGGCCACCTGGCCGCCCAGGCTGCGGATGATGTCGCGCGCCTTGGCCACCAGCTGGGCATTGCTTTCTGCCAGCACACCGTGCGACAGATAGATGTTGTCTTCCATGCCCACCCGCACATGGCCGCCCATGAGCCAGGCCTGGGCCACGATCGGAAACTCCATGCGGCCGATGCCGAAGGCGCTCCAGAAGGCGCCGCGCGGCAGCATGTTGCGGGCGTAAAGCAGCGTCTCGGGGGTGGGCGCGAAGCCGTACTTCACGCCCAGCACGAAGGTCCACATGCCGGGGCCGTCGAGCGTGCCGTCGGCGATCAGGTCCAGCGCCAGGTTGATGTCGCCGGAGTCGAAGATCTCCAGCTCGGGCTTGACGCCCGCCTCGCGGATCACCTTGGCCATGCGGCGCACGTTCTTCGGCGTGTTGATCACGACGTCCGGGCCGCTGTTCATGGTGTTGAGGTCCAGCGAGCAGACATCGGGCTTGATCAGCGCGATGTGCTCGACGCGCCGCTCCGGCGGCAGCAGCGAGGTGCCGGGGGCGTAGACCTTGGGGTCGTCCTCGCTCGGCACGAAGCGCCCGCCGGGGCCGGTGGTGAGGTTGATGACGAGTTCGCGGTCGTGGCGGCGGATGCGCTCGACCACCTCGCGGTAGAGCGCCACCTCCATCGACGGCTTGCCGGTGCCGGGGTCGCGCACATGGATGTGCACCTGGCCCGCGCCCGCCTCGGCCGCGGCCAGGCATTCGTCGGCGATCTGCGTGGGCGTGATGGGCAGGTGCGGGGTCTGCTCCGGCTTCACCAGGTTGCCCGTGACCGCACAAGTAATCAGCGTCTTGTTCATCACAGGTGCCTCCCCCCATCCACCACGATGCGCGTGCCGGTCACGAAGCGCAGCGTGGTGGCCAGCGCCTCGACCGTGGCGGCCACGTCGTCGGGCAGGCCGATGCGGCCCAGCGGCGTGGTCGTGGCCATCTTGTTCTTGAAGTCCTCGCCGCGGCCGGGCACGAAGCCCGACTCCACCGCGCCGGGCGAGACCGACACCACGCGCACCGCTGGCGCCAGCGCCTTGGCCAGCGCATCGCCAACCACGTCCAGGCCGGCCTTGGCGGCCACATAGGCCAGGTTGCTGCCCACGCCGGTGAAGCCGGCGATGGAGGACACGTTCACGATCAGCCCGTCGCCGCTGGCCTTCAGCAACGGCACGAAGGCACGGATGGTGGCGAACACGCCGCGGAAGTTGGCCCGCAGCAGCTCGTCGATCAGTTCGTCGGTCAGGCCGTCGAGGTCGGCCGCGGCCACCGGCCGTGTGTGGCCGGCGCTGTTGACCAGGATGTCGCAGCGGCCGTGATCGGCCTTCACCTGCGCGGCGGCGGCCTGCAGGCTGGCGCTGTCGACGATGTCGGCGCGCAGGGCGCCGTGACGCTGGCCTTCGGCCGAGGGCAGGGCGGCGGCACGGGCAGCGGCGTCCTCGGCCTTGCGGTGCAGCAGCACGCAGGTGGCGCCCAGGGCGGCCAGGCGCTGCGCGCTGGCATAGCCGATGGCGCCCAGCCCGCCGGTGATGACGGCCACCTTGCCGTCCAGGCGTGAAACAGGGGTGAAGCTCATGGTCTTGCAGTCATGGAAGAAGGAGTTGCGAAAGGGATAGGGCTCAGGGAATCGGTGGCCGCGGGAACTTGGTCTCGCCCGGCTCCAGCTGGAAGTCGTAGGCCAGCGTGGCGCTCTTGCCATCGGGCTTCAGCGCATAGCGGCCGATCAGCCGGCGCGTGACGCCGAAGGTCGGGTCGCTTTCGAGGTTCTCGTCGTCGTCGGCATAGACCTGGCTGACCAGCACCTTGAAGCCCGGCTTGCTCACCATGAAGTGCAAGTGGGCCGGCCGGTTGGGGTGGCGCCGCTGGGCCTTCAGCAGCACGCCGCAGGGCCCGTCCACCGGCACGGGGTAGCCGGCGGGCCGCACGCTTCGAAAGTGGTAGCGGCCTTCGGCGTCGGTGCGGAAGCGGCCGCGCAGGTTCATGTTCTCCTGCGTCGGGTCCTGGTTCTCGTACAGGCCCACGGGCGAGGCCTGCCACACGTCCACCATGGCATCGGCCAGCGGTCGACCCTGGCCGTCACGCACCACGCCGGAGACGAAGAGCGGCACGCCCGGCGTGCCCGAGCGGGCGATGGAATCGCCGCAGGCGCAGTCCGGCGCATTGGCGCGCCAGAAAGGGCCGAGCAGGGCGGAGGGCGACTCGCCCTGCGGATCCTGGTTGTTCTGCAGCGCCACCAGGGTCGAGATGCCCAGGATGTCGGCGGCCAATACCACCTCGTTCTTCTTCTCGCCGGTGGCCTGGCCGATGGCGACGATGAAGTCCAGCGCCTGCTCGAACTCCTCTTCGCTGAGCTTCACCTCCTGCACGAAGGCATGCAGGTGGCGGGTGAGCGACGCGATCACCTCGCGCAGCCGGGGGTCGGGGGTGCGGGCCATCGCGTCCAGGGCGATGGGAAGGACCGAGTCGGGGGTCGTCACGATGTTCATGACCTGGGAGCTCCGTGTGCAAACGTTTGCACATTATTGGCACTGATCCAGCGCAAAGCAAAGGGCACAATCGCAGCATTGATCCTCTTGACAGCGCAAGCGCTGCAAGGCAAACGTTTGCACACATGAAAGCCGCCAAGCCGCCCAAGGTCACCATCCGCGATGTCGCCACCGCCAGCGGCGTGCATGTGTCGACCGTCTCGCGCGCCCTCGATCCGGCGCGGCGCAAGCGCATCAGCAAGGAGGTGCTCGAACTGGTCGAAGAGACGGCCCGCCGCCTGGGCTATCAGCCCAACCGCGCGGCCTCGGCACTGCGCACCGGGCGCACCCACACCATCGGCGTGCTGCTGCCGGACATCACCAACCCGGTGTTTCCGCCCATCCTGCAGGGCATCGAGGCCGCGGCGGCGGCGCGCGGCTACTTCGTCTTCGTGGCCAACGTGGGCGACCCGCAGCTGGCGCAGCCCATTCTGGCGCGCATGAAGGCGCAGCAGATCGACGGCCTGGTCATGGCCATCGCGCTGCGCGAAGACCCGCTGATCGACTTCGTGCGCGACAGCGGCATGCATGCGGTGATGGTCAATCGCGCCGACGAGAGCGGCCGCCTGCCCGCCGCGGTGAGCGACGACCGCCTGGCCATGAAGCTGGCCGTCGATCACCTCGTGGCCCTGGGCCATCGCCGCATCGCGCACCTGGCCGGCCCGCAGACCGTGCCCACCGGCGTGGGTCGCCGCCAGGGCGTGGAGCAGGCGCTGCGCGACCACCGTCTGCCCGCGCCGCGCATCGTCGAATGCGACAGCTACAGCCGCGAGGCCGGCCAGCAGGCCATGCGCGTGCTGCTGGAAAGCAGCGGCAAGCGGCCCGAAGCCGTGGTCTGCTGCAACGACCTGGTGGCGCTGGGTGCCTACGACGTGCTGCGAGCGGCGGGCCTGCGCATTCCGCAGGACATCTCCATCACCGGCCACAACGACATGCCGCTGGTGGACATGGTCGATCCGCCCCTCACCACCATCCGCCTGCCGCACCGCGAGCTGGGCTGGCAGGCGGCGGAGATGCTGTTCCAGGCCATCGAGGGCCAGGCGCTGCTGGCCTCCACGGTGGTGCTGCGGCCCGAGCTCGTCGTGCGTGCATCCACTTCGGCCCCGGCTGCGTATTGATGCGTTCGGCCGCGCGCTCCGCGTGCGGCTCCGTGGGGGCGACTCGGCCGCCAACGCCAGGCCGGACGCCAGATGCCACAGCGGCAGGACGTGACAAGTTTGTCAATTAATTCACGAATTGACACATTTGTCTCGTTCCTGCCTGCAAGTCTTCGACTTGCTAAAACTTTCTGTGTATTGCTCCGCCTCCGGCCGTTGGCATAGCAGGTCGGCATGACTGTTGCCTCCGTTTTCAGCAGTGGGGACGTGCTGCGGCCAATGAGGACTGCGGTCGCCGCGTCATGACGAAGGTGAGTGAATGGGTGAAGTGATGGAAGGCCCGGCAACGGTGGAGCAAACGGCCGCAGCGACTGCGGCATCGGCCTTGCAGGAGCAGGGACCGGAGACGAGGGCACCGCGGCCTGCGACGCCAGCGGCCGACGGCCACGGTGCGGCCTGGGCAGCCGGTCTGGCCTCGGCTACGCTGGCCGCATGCGGCGGCGGAGGAGGGGGTGGCGGCGGCGGCGTGCTGCCGATCGGCCTGGGATCGACCGCGGCCTCGCCCGCGCCCGCGGCGGCGTCCGGCAGCGGCGGGCCCGCGCTCGGCGCCCTGGCCAACACGGCCACCGCGCAGACCTACCGCTACCTGCAGCCGCAAAGCGATGCGGAAGCCGCGCGCTTTCTGCTGCAGGCCCAGTTCTCGGCGACGCCCGAGGACATCGCGACGGTACGCAGCCAGGGCTATCGCGCCTGGCTGTCGACGCAGTTCGACGCGCCGGCCAGCCAGACCGCCTGGGCCTGGCTTGAATCGCTGCCCTATCGCTCCACGGCCAACACGCTCGACGTGGACGCCATGGCATGGCGCCAGCTCATCGTGCCGTCGGATGCCTTGCGGCAGAGGGTGGCGCTGGCCCTGTCGGAGATCTTCGTGGTCTCGGCCGGCTCCATCGGCAGCAACTGGCCGGTCCATGCCATGGCGCAGTACTGGGACATGCTGGTGGCCGGCACGCGCGGCAGCTTCCGCCAGCTCCTGCAGGACGTGACGCTGAATCCGGCCATGGGCCTTTTCCTCAACACGCGTGGCAACCAGAAGGAAAACGCCAGCACCGGCCGCCAGCCCGACGAGAACTATGCCCGCGAGGTGATGCAGCTGATGACCATCGGCCTCGTGCAGCTTGAGCAGGACGGCCGCCAGAAAGTGGATGCCAACGGCCGCCCGCTGGACACCTACACGCTGGACGACGTCACCAACCTTGCCCGCGTGTTCACCGGCTACGACCTGGACATCCGCAGCGGCGAGTCGGGCACCGTCACGCTGCCCGGCGCCGGCAATGCCATCGAGAGCAACGCCTGGACGCAGCGGCCCATGGCGCTCAATGCCTCGCGGCATTCCACGCTGGCGGTGCGCTTCCTGGGCACCAGCATCGCCGCCGGCACGTCGGGCGCCGAGGCGCTGCGCATCGCGCTCGACGCGCTGGTCAACCATCCCAACACCGCGCCCTTCATCAGCCGTCAGCTGATCCAGCGGCTGGTGTGCAGCAATCCCTCGCCCGACTACGTGCGGCGCGTGGCGGATGTGTTCGTGAACAACGGCGCCGGTGTGCGCGGCGACATCAAGAGCGTGGTCGCCGCCGTGCTGCTGGACAACGAGGCCCGCGGTCCCGAGGGCCTGACGGCGCCCACCTGGGGCCACGTGCGCGAGCCCATGGTGCGACTGGCGCAATGGGCGCGCAGCTTCGGCGTCACGTCGGCAGCCGGCACCTGGCGCATCGGCAACCTGTCGAGCAGCATCTTCGGCCTGGGCCAGAGCCCACTGCGCTCGCCTTCGGTGTTCAATTTCTTCCGACCGGGCTATGTGCCGCCGTCCACCGCCCTGGCCACGCAGGGGCTGGTGGCGCCGGAGTTCCAGATCGTCAACGAGACGGGCGTCGGCGGCTACATCAACTTCATGGCGAGCATCCTGCAGGCCGGCTTCAACAGCCGCGACGTGCTGGCCGCCTACACGCGCGAGAAGGCGCTGGTGCTCGACCCGGCGGCGCTGGTCGATCAGCTGTCGCTCGTGCTGACTGCCAACCAGCTGTCGACGGCCACGCGCGCGCTGATCATCGACGCGCTGAGCGATCCGCCCGTCACCGCATCGAGCACGGATGCCGTCAAGCTCAACCGCATCACCGCCGCGGTGCTGCTGGTCATGAGCTGCCCCGAATACCTGGTCCAGAAGTGACCGCCTGATTTTTCTTTCCATGCATCTCATCGACACCGACGCACGGCACAGCCGGCGCGCCTTCCTGCGCCGCGCGGGCCACCTGGGCCTGGCGGGCAGCGCCATGCCCTGGGCCCTGAGCCTGGCCGCCATGGGCGACGCCGCAGCGCAGTCCGCCAACGACTACAAGGCGCTGGTCTGCGTCTTCCTCTATGGTGGCAACGACTACGCCAACACCGTCGTCACCTACGACGACGCCAGCCATGCCGCGTACAGCGCCATCCGCATCCCGCAGGCGCAGGGCGGCATCGCCCTGGCCAAGGACTCGGCCCTGGCCGCCACGCGTCTGGCACCCACGACCGCGCTGGCTGGCGGGCGCGAGTACGCGCTGAATCCCTCCATGACGTCCATGGCCCGGCTGTTCCACGCCGGCCAGGCCGCGGTGATGCTCAACGTGGGCCCGCTGGTGGTGCCCATGACACGCGCGCAGTACGCGGGCGGCAACCGCACCACCTACCCGGTGCCGCGCAACCTGTTCTCGCACAACGACCAGCAGTCGGTGTGGCAGTCCTCCTCGCCCGAGGGCGCGACCGTGGGCTGGGGCGGCAACATCGCCGACGAGTTCCTGGCTGGCAACACGGGCGCCACCTTCACCTGCATCTCGGTGACCGGCAACGCGGTCTTCCTCTCCGGCGACAACGCGCTGTGCTACCAGGTGGGCACCAGCGGCGCCGTGGCCATCAACCCGGCCCGCAGCGGCGGCAGCACCTTCGGCTCGCGCAAGCTGAACACCGCGCTGGCCCAGCTGGTGCAGCAGCCGCGCAGCCATGTGCTGGAGAACGAATACAACCGCGTGACGGCCCGCGCCATCGGTGCCGCCGACACGGTCAACGGCGCCATCGGCTCGGCCTTTGCCAGCGGCACCTTCCCGGCCAACAACAGCCTGGCCGACCAGCTCGCCATGGTGGCGCGGCTGATCCGCGGGCGCAGCAGCCTGGGCGTGCGGCGGCAGGTGTTCTTCGTCTCGCTGGGCGGCTTCGACCTGCACGACAACCTCATCGCCAACCATGGCGGGCTGCTGGGCAAGGTGTCGGACGCCATGGCCGCCTTCCAGGCGCAGATGGACAACCTGGGTCTGGGCGGCAGCGTCACGCAGTTCACGGCTTCGGACTTCGGCCGCACGCTGTCGAGCAACGGCGACGGCAGCGACCACGGCTGGGGCAGCCACCACTTCATCGTGGGGGGCGCGGTGCGCGGCAAGTCCTTCTACGGCACGCCCCCGCCGGTGAGCGTGGGCAACACCAGCACCGACGCCGACCAGTGGCATGTGGGCCAGGGCCGGCTGCTGCCCACCACCTCGGTGGACCAGTACGCCGCCACGCTGGCCAAGTGGTTCGGTGTGGCCGATGCGGACCAACTCCGCATCCTGCCCAACCTGCGCAACTTCGGCGGTAGCGCGAACGGCATCGCCTATCCGCGCGACGTGGGGTTCATGGCGGCCTGAACGGCCGTCACGCAGCGACTGGAGGCTTCAGCTTTCAGCCTGGATGTTCTCCTTGCGGATCAGGGCCTGGAAGAAGGCGCTGTCCTCGCGCACGCGCTGATGGAAGCGCGCCGGCTCCTCGAAGTCGGGGTACATGGCCGAGAGCTGAAGCTGCTGGCGCGCGCCCGGGGCGGCCATGGCCCTGCGCGCCGCCTCTGCGGTGCGCCCGACGATCTCGGCTGGCGTGCCCTTGGGCGCGAACAGGCCGAACCAGCTGCGGGTGTCGATGTCGAAGCCCTGCTCCTTGAGCGTGGAAAGCTCCGGCAGCTCGGGGTTGCGGGTGGACGTGGTGCTGACCAGACCGCGCAGGCTGCCGTCCTTCACCCGCGGCAGCGTCACGGGGTCGTACATCACGTCGACCCGCCCGCCGATCAGGTCGGTCATCGACTCCATCGAGCCCTTGTACGGCACGTGCACCACCTCGATGCCCGCCTGCTTGTGCAGCAGCACGCCGGTCAGGTGCACGATCGAGCCCACGCCGTTGGACGCGAAGGTGTACTTGCCCGGCGCCTGGCGGGCCGCTTCGACGAAGTCCCGGTAGCTGCTCCACGGCGCATCGCGGCGGGCCGTCACCAGGCCATAGCTGGAGGTGAGCTTGGCCACCGGCACGAAGTCGTCCGCGGTGAAGCGCACCTTGCGCAGCCAGGGTGCCACCGCCACGGCGGCCGTGGGCGCGACCAGGAAACTGTAGCCGTCGGGCGCGGCGCGCGCGGCCCATTCGGTGCCCAGCGTGGCACCGGCGCCCGGCTTGTTGTCGACGACCACCGCCTGCCCCAGCTCACGACCGGTGCGCTCGGCAATGAAGCGGGTGATCTGGTCCGACAGTCCGCCTGGGGGATAGGGCGTGATGAAGTGGATCGGCTTGTCGGGCCAGCCGGCGGACTGGGCGCGGGCGATGCGCGCCGGCAGGGGCAGGGCGAGAGCGGCCGCCGCGGCGGCGGTGCCGGTGCAGAAGCGGCGTCGTGGGAGGGTCATGGCAGTCTCCTGTCGAAGCGAGGTGAGGGCGAATGGACAAGCGGTGCGCAGGTGCGTTGCGGCAGCGCCTCAACGGCCGGTGAAGCGCGGCGGACGCTTGTCGCGGAAGGAGGCCACACCCTCCTGCAAGTCCTCGCTCAGCGCGATGCGGTCCAGCATCACCCGCTGCGGGTAGTACTGCTCGGTCGAGGACTTGGGCAACACGCTGCGCGAGATGCTCTTCATGGCCTGCACCACCAGCGGCGCGTTGCGCGCGATCTTGGTCGCCAGTTCCATCGCCATGGCCTTGCCCTGGCCCTGAGGCGCCAGCCGGTTCACCAGGCCGATCTCGTAGGCGCGCTGCGCCGTCATCGGGTCGCCGGTCATCAGCCATTCGAGGCCGGCCTTGTACTGCATGCGGGGCGCGAAGCCGCCCATGATGCCGGCGAAGGCGCCGATCTTGGCCTCGGGATAGATGAAGGTGGCCTGTTCCTCGGCCACCGCCATATCGGCCAGCATCACGGCGGTCGCGCCTGCGCCCACGGCATAGCCGTTGACGGCCGCGATGATCGGCTTGTCGCAGGGCACCGACAGGTTGGGCATGGCGAGCCACACGTCGCGCGGCAGGTCCTTGAGGTCAGCCCCGGAAGAGAAGGCCTGGTCGCCCTGCGCGGTGAGCACGGCCACGCGGTCATCGCTGTGGGCGAAGCGGCGCCAGGCCTCGTGCAGGCCCTGCACCACGTCGTTGTTGATGGCATTGCGCATGGCCGCGCGCGTGAGGGTGATGCAGGCGATCGCGTCGTGGGAGGTGTAGTCGACGGCGTCGTTGATGGCAGGCATTCGTTGACTCCTTGGGGTGGGGCGGAAGAAGCAGGCGAGGACAGGGATGCAATGGCAATGGGCGGTCAACCCAGCGTGGCGCGTGCGTCGGCGGCCACGATGTGCGCGCCGCGCACGAAGAGCGGGTTGATGTCCAGCTCGCGCACCCGCCCGCCGTGCGCGGCGGCCAGCTCGCCCAACTGCACCAGCAGGGCGGCCAGCGCGTCAAGGTCGGCCGGGGCGCGGCCGCGGTAGCCATCCAGCAAGGCGAAACTGGCCAGGCCGCGCAGCATGGCGCGGGCGGTGTCCATCGACAGCGGTGCCGGTGCGAGCTGCACGTCCTTCATGAGCTCGACCAGCACGCCACCGGCACCGACCATCACCAGCGGCCCGAAGTCGGGATCGTTCTGGATGCCGGCGATGAGTTCGACATCGGCCCGGACCATCTCGGTGACGAGGAAGCCATCCAGCACCGCCACGCCCGCGCAGTGCGCCGCGTCGGCGATGGCCTGGCAGGCCTGCCGCACCTGCGCATCGCCCTCGACGCCCAGCCGCACGCCGCCGATGTCGCTCTTGTGGATGATGGCGGCGCTCACGGCCTTGATGGCCACCGGCCCGCCCAGGCGCCGGGCGGCAGCGACGGCGGTATCGATGTCGGCCGCGAATTCCCAGCGCGTGACCGGGATGTCGTTCGCTTCCAGCAAGCGGCGGGCATCGGGTTCGGTGAGGAAGCCCGCGGCCAGGCCGGCCGGCACATGGCCACGGCATTCGCGCTGCGGCACGGCCGCCGGCGGCTGACGCGCGGCCAGCGCAGCGGCCACCTTCAGCGCGTCGTGCGGGCTGTCGAAGTAGCCCATGCCGACCTGGCGCAAGGCCGCGCGGGCCGGCTCGCCATGGTTGCCGGCGCCCTGCACGAACAGCAGCGGCTTGGCGCTGCGCGCGTCCACCGCCAGCGCCGCCTCGGCCACCCGCTCCTGCTGCGGCTGGGTGGTGAGCAGCAGGATGCCCAGGCCCACGGCCTCATCGGCCAGGGCGCGGTCCAGCGCGATGCCGACCGAGCCGCCGGCCACCTCGGGGTCGGGCAGCGCGGTGTGGTCCAGCATGCCGAAGTCCAGCGGCAACTGCCGGTGGGTGGCCGGCAGCACGGCGGCGAGGCCGGCTTCGGTGCCCGCATCCAGCGCGGGCAGCACCAGGCCGTGGGACTGCAGGGCATCGACCAGCAGCGCACCGCCACCGCCCGAGCCCGACATCACGGCCACACCGCGCGAGGTGGGCCGCTTGCCGCGCTGCAGGATCTGCGCGCCCTGCAGCAGGTCATAGATGGTTTCGAACAGGTAGACGCCATGCGCGCGGCACACGGCCTCGAACGCCGGCCAGGCACCCGCCAGGCTGGCGGTGTGCGAGGCCGCGGCCCGCGCTCCCGCCTCGCTGCGGCCCGACTTGGCGATGCACACCGGCTTGCCCACCGCCGCCGCACGCGCGAGCAGGGCGGTGAAGCGCACGGCGTCCTTCACGCCTTCCATGTAGAGGCAGGCGACGTCGGTGCGCGGGTCGTCGATCAGGTACTCGAAGAAGTCGTTGAGGTCCAGGTCGCTCTGGTTGCCCACGGACACGGTGGCGGAGAAGCCGGCGCCGATGTCCACGCCGCGCGAGATCATGGCGCCCATCAGCGCCCCGCTCTGGCTGGCCAGCCCGATGCCGCCCGTAGGCAGCCGGTCGATGCTGCCCATGACCACACCGGTCGTCGCCGCCAGGTTGTGGTGCGTGTTCATGAGGCCCATGCAGTTGGGCCCGATCAGCCGCATGCCGCCGGCGCGGGCCAGGGCGACCAGCGCCTGCTCGTCCTGCCGGCCGCGCGGGCCCGTTTCGGCGAAGCCGGCGGTGATGCAAAGGGCGCATCCCACGCCCTTGGCGACGCACTCCTCCAGGCTGGCCAGCACCCGGTCGCGCGGCACGAGCAGGATGGCCAGGTCCACCGGCCCGGGACAGTCGGTCACGCTGGCATAGGCCGGCAGGCCCATCAGCTCGGTGGCGCGCGCATTGATGGGATAGAGCGCGCCGTCGTGGCGGTGGCGCAGCATGTAGCGCAGCAGCCGGCCGCCCCATTTGTCGGGGCTGTCGGAGGCGCCGATGATCGCGACGCCCTGCGGATGCAGGATCTGGCGCACCGACTGGCGGGCCGGCGCGAAGCTAGCAAAGGTGGCGGGGTTCATGGCTTGTCTCGTCCTTCTTCAGTTGCGCCGCACGCCGATGGCCGGCAACAGCTGGGCATACATCTTTTCGTCGGCGACCAGGCCGGCGCGAAAGGCCTCGGCCGTTTGCCAGGCGGCGATGGAGTTGGCGCGCACCAGGGCCTCCTGCACCTCCGCGGTCTGCAGCAGCGCCTGCAGCGACTGCGACAACCGGCCCAGGATGGCCCTTGGCGTGCCCTTGGGCGCGAGCACGCCCCAGCCGGAGCCGCGCGAGGTCTCGATGTCGAAGCCGGCTTCGGCCAGCGTGGGCAGCTGCGGCAACTCCGGGTGCCTGCGTCGATAGAAGGTGGCCAGCGGCCGCACGCGGTCGGCCTTGACCATCGGCGTGATGGCGCCGTCGATGATGAAGTCGATCTCGCCCGCGGCCAGTGCGGTCACGGCATCGGCGGAGCCACGGAAGGGCACGTGCAGCACCTGGATGCCGGTGTCTCGTGCCAGGGTGGCGCCGTACACATGGCCAGCCGATGCCTCGCCTGCCGAGCCGAAGGACAGCTTGCCCGGATGGGCCTTGGCGTAGTCCACGAATTCGCGCACGCTGGTCACGGGCAAGCTCTTGCGCACCGCCATCACGGCCACGTAGTCGGCGACGCCGCCGACTGCCTCGAAGCTGTCCAGGCCATAGCTGAGCTTGCGCAGGTTGGGCAGCACCGTGAAGCTGGAAGCCGCGCCCAGCAGCAGCGTGTAGCCGTCCGGCGGCGCTGCCGCCACCAGCTCGGTGCCGATCTGCGTCGTCGCGCCAGCCTTGTTCTCCACGACGAAAGTGGCATCGAGCGCGCGGCCCAGCCGCTCGGCCACCAAGCGACCGAGGATGTCGGAGGAGCCGCCGGGCGGAAAGGGCACCACCATGCGTATGGGACGTGCAGGCCAGGGGGCGTCGGCCCAGGCGGGCTTGAGGGCCGGCAGCGCGGTGGCCCAGAGCGCCAGCGGCAGGAGCAGGCGGGATCGTTGGACGATGGTCATGGTGTTGTCTCCTTGTGTTCGATTCATTCGCGCCGGCCCTTCGAGAGGGCTCTTTGGCACTTTTGGCGCTTTGGGCGCTTTGGGCGCTCGGGCTCAGGGGCTGCGCTGGGCCTGGCGGTAGGCAGCGATGCGCTGGCGCAGGCCGGGCCGGGCGGCCGAGCGCACCAACCGGGCCAGGTCCTGCGCGTCGCCCTCGTCGCCACGGGGCCGGCGGGCGGCGCCCACGGCGGCATGGATGGCGCGCTGCGTGGGCAGATCGAGCCGCGCGCCCCGGGCCTGCAGTGCCGCCATGGCGGACGCCAGTTGCGTCGCCTCGATGTGCCGCGTGGCCAGACCGGCGGCGAGCGCCGCGGCCGCGTCGATCACCGCGCCGCCCTCGATCCAGGCCGAGGCCAGGGCCGGCCCGACCTGCCCGGCGAGCCGGGTCGTGCCCAGCACCAGGCCGAAGGCGGCGCCGGGAAAGGCGAAGCTGGCATCCCCCACGATCCAGCGCTCGCTGCAGGCGGCAAACAGGTCGGCGCCCGCGCCCATGGTTCGGCCCTGTGCCAGGGCCAGGGTGGGGAAGGGCGCCGCATGCACGGCCTGCAGCAGCAGCTCGACGCGGGTGAAGCGGGCGAGCAGGCTGTCGTCGGTCTCGGCGTCCAGGGCCGACAGGTCGAAGCCGGTGCAGAAATGGCGGCCCTCGCCACTCAGCACCAGCAGGCGCAGCTGCGGTTCGGCGCTGGCGTCCATGACCGCTTCGTGCAGCCGGGCGACCAGCGTGGCCGACAGGGCATTGCCGCGCTCCGGCCGCATCAGCCGCAGTTCCAGCACGTCGCCCTCGCGCCGGATGCGCAGAGGCTCTTGCGCCGGGCCCCCTGCCGATGTGCCATCGGACCCGGGCGCCTGCAGCACCGAAGCCGGCCGCTTCATGCCGAGGCTCCCGCCCACAGGTTGGGCACCAGCGCGTTCGAATAGCGCGACACGAAGGGCTTCGTTTCGCCCGTGCCCGGCACGAAGACGTGGCGCGCGATGCGACCGATGTTGCCGCCGTAGAGATGGATGCTGATCGAGGTGCGGTCGGGCAGCGCGTTGCGCACCTGGTGCACGTCGCCCTGCGCGGGCGAGAGGATCTCCAGCTCGCCGGGGGCGAGCGCGTGTTCCTCGCCCTGCGCGGCGATCCGCCCGTCCGCGTCGCGCCCGAAGCGCTGGCTGCATTCGCGGCCGCGCAGCATGGCCACGATGCCCCACACGGTGTGGTCGTGCACCGGCGTCTGCTGGCCGGGCCCCCACACGAAGCTCACCAGCGAGAAGCGGTCGAGGGGGTCGCCGTAGAGCAGGTGCTGCTGGTAGTGCTGCGGATGCGGCTGGGCCATGGCCTCGGGCAGCCAGTCGTCCTGCGCGACCAACGCCCGCATGAGCGGTGCGGCGCCGGCCAGAAGCTGTGCCTCGTCGGCGCCAACGACCTGCACCAGGCAAGTCATCGCCCGCACGAAGCCCAACAGACGGCCTTCTTCTGCCATCGTCGTCATCGCGCGCCCCACACGTCGGGCCCACGCAGCGCCTCGGTGTGCTCGCCCAGCGCGGGCGGCCGCCGCCGGATGGGGAAGCCGTGGCCGTTGAGCCGCACGGGCGAGGTGAAGGTGCGCGTGGTCTGCCCGTCCGGCAGTTGCACGGGTTGCACCCAGCCCATGTGAAGGGTCTGCGGATCGTCCAGCGCCGCGGCGTAGTCGTTGATGCGCGCATGCGGCACGCCTGCCACATGGAAGGCGTCGATCCAGTGGGCCACCGGCCGGGTGGTGAAGACGCCTTCCAGGATGTCGCGCAAGGCCGCCTGGTTGCGGGCCCGGTCAGTCGTGGTGACGAAGCGCGGGTCCTGTGCCAGGCCGGGCAGGTCCACCACACCCAGCACGTCGAGCCAGAGCTTGTGGTTGCCGGCGGCGATGGCGAAATGGCCGTCCTGCGCGCGGAACGCCTGGTAGGGTGCGTTGCGCGGATGCGCCGAGCCCAGCTTGACCGGACTGCGGTCGTTGCCGAAGTACTCGCTGGTCTGCAGCGCGGCCACGCCCAGCGTGCAGCCGAACATGGGAATGTCGATGTGCGCCCCGCGACCGCCCGCGCGGACGTGGGCCAGCATGGCCGCGATGGAAAAGGCCGCATACAGCCCCGAGGCGAAATCGGACAGCGGCACGCCGCACTTGACGGGGTCGCCGTCGGGTTCGCCGGTCACGCTCATCACGCCCGCTGCGGCCTGGATCGTGAGGTCGAAGCCGCCTTCGCCGGCCCGCGGCCCGCTCTGGCCGTAGGCCGAGATCGAGCAGAACAGCAGGTCCGGCCGCTCGGCCGACATCGCCGCATAACCCAGGCCGAGCCGGTCCATCACGCCCGGCCGGTTGTTTTCGACCAGCACGTCGGCCTGCAGGATCAGCCTGCGTGCGGTGGCCAGGTCGTCGGCGTTCTTCAGGTCCAGCACGGCCGAGCGCTTGTTGCGATTGAGCGAAGCGAAGTTCTCGCTGTAGCCCTGGTTGAGCGGTGGCCACTGGCGCAGCCCGTCGCCCGCGGGAGGCTCGATCTTGATCACGTCGGCCCCCATGTCGGACAGCAACATGGTCGAGAACGGGCCGGACGCGGTCGAGCACAGCTCGACCACGCGCACGCCGGCCAGGGGAAGGATGGGAAGGGAAGCAGCAGTCATGGAAGAAGCCCGGAAGGCCCGGCGCCGACTCGGGAAACGAGCGGCCGCCGGTTCGACGCGATGGTAGAAACGTTCCCGAATGAACAACAACTGTTCCGTAAAACGGAACAGCTGGTCTACGATGCGCCCGCGGACCGGGGCCGGCCGCGTCATCCCGCGCCCCGCTGGAGACTGCCATGAACAACACGCTGCTGAAGGGACTGTCGATCGTCGAGCTGCTCGCGCACAGCGAACGGGCCCTGGGCCTGACCGAGATCGCGGATGCGCTCGGGCTGGCGAAGAGCAACGTCCATCGCCTCCTGCAGGCGCTGACCGAGTCGGGCTACATCCTTCGCGAAGCCCGCGGCGGCCGCTACGTGGCGTCGATCAAGCTGTGGGAGCTCGGCTCGGCCGTGCTGGCCCGGCTCGACCTGCGCGTGCATGCCGAGCAGGTCATGGAAGAGCTGCTGCAGCGCAGCCAGGAGACGGTGCATCTGTCGGTGCTCGACGGCGACGAAGTGGTGTACGTGCACAAGCTCGACAGCCCCAACCCCGTGCGGGCCTACACGCAGATCGGCGGCCGCGCCAAGGCCCACTGCGTGGCCACCGGCAAGGCCATGCTGGCCTTCCACGCGCCGGCCATGCTCGAACGGCTGTCCCGCAAGCTGACCGCGCGCACGCCGCGCAGCATCAGCGATCCGCAGCGCTTCCTCAACGAGATGGCGCGCGTGCGGCTCCAGGGCTATGCCATCAACAAGGGCGAGTGGAACGAGAACGTCTGCGGCGTGGCGGCGCCGGTGGTGGACGCGCGCGGCCAGGTGGTGGCGGGGCTGGGCCTGTCGGGCCCGCGTGAGCGCTTCAAGGCGGCGCAGGTCAAGGCCTTCGTGCCGCTCATCGTGGAGGCGTCCGCGCAGGTCTCGCGGCGCATGGGCGCGCGCGAAGGACTGCCCGTGTGGCGCTAGCGGCCGTTCTGCATTCCGGAACATTGGGTCCGCGGGATGGAAGCGGCCTAGCATTCCGGCGCAGCGGCCCCGCCGCGCGAGGACATCCATGGGACAACGAGAACTGACGTCGGCGCACTGGGGCGTCTACGAGATCGCACGCGACGGCGATGGCCGGGTGCAGGGCCTGCGCGCGCTGCCGGAAGACCCGGATCCATCGCCCATCGGCCTGTCCATGCTCGACGCCTACCGCCACGGCCCGCGCGTGCTCCGGCCCGCGGTGCGCCGCAGCTGGCTGCGCGAAGGCCCGGGCGCGCAGCCGGCGTTGCGTGGCCGCGAGCCCTTCGTCGAAGTACCGTGGGACGAGGCGCTGGACCTGGTCGCCCAGGAGATCTCTCGCGTGCGAAGCGACTACGGCAACGAGGCGATCTTCGGCGGCTCCTACGGCTGGTCGAGCGCTGGGCGCTTCCACCATGCCCAGAGCCAGGTCCATCGGCTGCTCAATGCGGTGGGCGGCTACGTGCGCAGCGTGGACAGCTACAGCCTGGGCGCCGCGCGCGTGCTGATGCCGCACATCGTCGCCCCGATGGACGAGCTGATGGCCGCGCACCACGGGTGGGACGTGCTGGCGGCCCACACGCGCCTGCTGGTGGCCTTCGGCGGCATACCGGCCAAGAATGCCCAGGTCTCGGCCGGCGGTGCCGCCGAGCATCGCGTGCGCCATGGCCTGGCGGCGCTGGCCGCGGCGGGCTGCCGGATGGTGAACTTCAGCCCCGTGCGGGACAACTTCGATGCGCCCGAAGGGGCCGTCGAGTGGATCCCCCTGCGCCCCAACACGGACACGGCAGTGATGATGGCCCTGGCCTTCGAGATCGTGGCCGCGGGCCTGCACGATCGCGAATTCCTGGCGCGCTTCTGCGTGGGCTTCGATGCGTGGGAGGCCGAGCTGCGGGGGACGCACGATGGCGTGGCCAAGAACGCCGAATGGGCCGAGGCCCTCAGCGGCGTGCCCGCGCCGCGCCTGCGGGCGCTTGCGCGCGATCTCTGCGCGCAGCGCTCGCTCGTCAACGTCGCCTGGGCGCTGCAGCGTGCCGAACACGGCGAGCAGCCTTTCTGGGCGGCGGTGTCGCTGGGCTGCGTCGTGGGGCAGGTCGGCCTGCCGGGGGGTGGATTCGGTGTGGGCTACGGCGCCGCCAACCTGATGGGCAGCCCGCATCCGCGTTTTGCCGGCCCCACGTTGCCGCAGGGCCGCAACCCGGTGCAGGCGTTCATCCCGGTGGCCCGGATCGCCGACATGCTGCTCGATCCGGGCGGGGGCTTCGACTACAACGGCGCGCGCCACGTCTACCCCGACATCCAGCTGGTGTACTGGGCGGGCGGCAATCCCTTTCACCATCACCAGGACCTCAACCGGCTGGCGCGTGCCTGGCGCAAGCCCGCCACCATCGTGGTCCACGAGCAGGTGTGGAACGCGCATGCCCGCATGGCCGACATCGTCCTGCCCGCCACCTCGACCCTGGAACGCGACGACATCGGCTTCGCCACGCGCGAGCCCCTGATGGTCGCGATGAAAGCCGTGGCGCCGCCGCCCGGGCAGGCGCGCGACGACTACGCCATCTTTGCCGAGGTGGCGCGCCGGCTGGGCGCGGAGCAGGCCTTCACCGAAGGGCTGGACACGGCCGGATGGCTGCGGCGCCTGTATGAGGATTCGGCATTGCGTGCGAAGGGCGCCGACATCGCCTTGCCGGCCTTCGACGATTTCTGGCGGGCGGGCGAATGGCGGCTGCCGGCGCCTGCCGGGCCGGTCGTGATGCTCGATGCCTTTCGCGCCGATCCGCAGGCACATCCACTGCGCACGCCGAGCGGGCGCATCGAGATCCACAGCGCGCGCATCGCGGGCTTCGACCTCGACGACTGCCCGGGCCACCCGGTATGGCGGGCGCCGCGCGAATGGCTGGGCGCGCCGCTCGCGCAGCGGTATCCGCTCCACCTGATCTCGGACCAGCCGCACACCAAGTTGCACAGCCAGCTGGACTTTGCCGCCTGCAGCATGGCCAACAAGGTGGCCGGGCGCGAGCCGGTGCTCCTGCATCCGCAGGACGCGCAGGAGCGGCACATCCGCGATGGCGACGTGGTGCGCATCCACAACGCGCGTGGGGCCTGCCTGGCGGGTGCACGGCTGGACGCTGGCGTGCAGCGCGGCTTGGTGCGGCTCTCCACCGGCGCCTGGTGGGACCCGGAGGACACGGCGAAGGGTGGATCGCTCGACCGCCACGGCAACCCCAACGTTCTCACGCAGGATCGGGGCGCCTCGCGCCTTTCACAGGGATGCAGCGCGCAATCCTGCCTGGTGGAGGTCGAACGCTGGGACGGCGACGCGCCGCCAGTGCGCGCCTTCGAGCCACCGTCGTTCGCACAGCGTTGAGGCCCGCGGCCGGCCCGGCCCACGCACCCAGAGGTGGCGTGCGTCCCCGCTACCGGGGTTCGAGCGTTGCCTGAACGGCCGGTGGCGGCACGGCGCTGTGCGCGCTGTCGAACACCGCCTGCACGCATTCGCGCAGGCAGGCATGGGCCGGGTCGGCCTCGTGCCGCGGATGCCAGGCCATGCGGGTCGGACCAGTCTGCAGATCGAGCG
>NZ_CAJYES010000204.1 GCF_913773995.1 uncultured Pseudacidovorax sp. | reverse complement strand
CTGCACGGTATTGGGTGCCAGGGCCAGCCGGCGCGCCAGTGCGCGGATGCCCAGCACCGGCTCGCCCGGCGCGAAGCTGCGCAGCAGGTCGATGCCGTGCGCGAGCGTGCGTGCGAAGCCACCGTCGCGCGGGTCCGCGTCCCTTGCCGTGGCCGGGCCATGGCCCACCAGCCAGGCGGGCGCGGCCGGTACGGCCGGGGGCTGGCCGGCGCCCTCGCGCAGCAGGGCGCGCTGCCAGTCGGCCTCGATGGTGCGCGCGAGTTGCAGCAGTCGCGGGCCGATCTCGCGCTGCAACTGCCGGGGCGCCAGCCGGCGCGCGGGCAGTCCGGCGTTGAGCAGCAGGTGCCCGCCCTGCAGTGCGAGGCGCAGCGGGACCGAGACCGCATGCACATCGGGCAGCCAGTCGCCTTCGGAATGACAGAAGCCCTGAGCGGCCCACTGCCGCCGGGCTTCGCGCAGCACGCCGTCGAAACGGTTCGCCTGCGCGCCGTCCGCGTCGCTCAGGGCTGCGCGTGCGGCCTCGCGCTCGGCGGGCGTGGCGGTGGCCAGCCACGCGCGACCCATGGCCGTGTCCAGCAGAGGCAGCGGCGCCCCCAGGTCGGGCTGGAAGGTGAGCGGGTCGTTGTTGCGCCAGGTCTCCACATAGACCATGCGGTGCCGGTCGCGCATGCCCAGCGACACCGAGGCGCCCAGCGCATCGGCCAGCTGCTTCATCGGCAGCCGGGCGATGCGTCGCAGGCCCAGTTGGGCCAGCAGCGGATAGCCCAGCGTCAGCGCGCCGCTGCCCAGCCGGTGGCCGCTGCCTTCGCCGGCCGGCACGACGAGTCCGCGGCTGGCCAGCGTGGTGGTGAGCCGGGTGATGGTGGCGCGGGCGAGGCCGGTGCGCTGCGCGAGCGCCGCATTGGTCAGCACGGCGGGCGCGCCGGCAAAGGCTTCCAGCACGTCGAGTCCGTGGGCCAGCGTGGCGGCGAAGCGCGGGTCGGCGGTCGGCATGAAGCAGGAGGGCAGGGAAGAGGTGGAAGACGCCAGGCCAGGCCTGTCCAATATAGCGAAACAGCGGTTGGCGGCAAGCCTGCGTCTGCCTAGTCTTCGGGCCACGTCGCGCCGAAAGGCGCATGCATCCTCGGAGACACCCATGCTCAAGCAACTGATGGCCGCCACGCTGGCGGCCGGCCTCGCACTGGCCGCGCCGCTGGCCTCGGCGCAAGCCGCCTATCCCACCAAGCCGATCCGCCTGGTCGTCCCCTTCGCGCCCGGCGGCTCCGCCGACGTGGTCGGCCGGCTCATCGCGGAGGAACTGCGCGCCGGCCTGGGCCAACCCGTGGTGGTGGACAACCGCCCCGGCGCCGGCGGCAACATCGCCGGCGACATGGTGGCCAAGTCGCCGGCCGACGGCTACACCCTGCTGCTGGCGGCAGCGGGCCCCATCGCCATCAACCCCAGCCTGTATGGCCGCATGCCCTACAACCCGGCCACCGACCTGGCGCCGGTGGCCCTGCTGGCGCGCGACCATCAGCTCATGGCCGTCACGCCCTCGGTGCCGGCGCGCGATGTGCGCGAGTTCATCGCCTATGCCAAGGCCAATCCGGGCAAGGTCTCCTTCGGCTCGCCGGGCAACGGCACGCCGGCGCACCTGGGGGGCGAGCTGTTCAACCAGATGGCGGGCACGCAGATGGTCCATGTGCCCTACAAGGGCAGCGCCCCGGCCATGAACGACCTGATCTCGGGCCAGATCACCGTGATGATCGACAACATGCCGGCGCTGCTGCCCCAGGTGCAGTCCGGCCGCCTGCGGGCCCTGGGCGTGGCCAGCCCGTCGCGTGCCAGCGGTGCACCGGACATTCCCACCGTGGCCGAGTCCGGCCTGCCCGGCTTCAACGTCACGGCCTGGAAGGGCCTGATGGCGCCGGCCGGCGTGCCCAGAGCCATCGTCGTGAAGCTGAACGAAGTGGCGGTGGCGGCGCTGGCCAAGCCGGAGATCCGCAAGCGCCTGGTGGACCTGGGCGCCGAGCCCGGCGGCGGCAGCCCCGAGGACTTCGGCACGCTCATCGCCAAGGACAGCCGCAGCTGGGCCGCGCTGGTCAAGTCCACCGGCGCGCGGGTGGATTGAGGCATGTCCGACGCTTTCGATCCCGCGCAAGGGCCGCTGCATGGCCTGCGCATCCTGGACATGGCCACCGTCGTGGCCGCACCCTTCGCCGCCACGCTCTGCGCCGACCTGGGCGCCGAGGTGACCAAGCTCGAGCTGCCCGATGGCAGCGACGCTCTGCGCTCGCTGGCGCCGGTCGAGCCTGGCCATGCGCTGTACTGGAAGGTGCTCAACCGCGGCAAGCGCGGCATCACGCTCGACGTGCGCACCGACGCCGGCCGCGCCCTGTTCCTGCGTTTGGTGGCCGGCATGGACGTGCTGGTGGAGAACTTCCGCCCCGGCACGCTCGACCGCTGGGGCCTGGACCTGGCGACGCTGCACCGGGCCAATCCGCGGCTCATCGTGCTTCGGCTCACCGGCTTCGGCCAGACGGGGCCCTATGCCGGCCGGCCCGGCTTCGCGCGCATCTTCGAGGCCATGGGTGGCCTGGCCCATCTGACCGGCGAGGCGGACGGCCCGCCGCAGCATGTGAACTTTCCGCTGGGCGATTCGATGGCCGGCCTGTTCGGCGCCTTCGCCATCGCTGCCGCGGCGGCGGAGCGGGCACGCTGCCCCGATGCGCCCGGCCGCGAGATCGACCTGTCGGCCACCGAGGCCCTGCTGCGCGTGCTGGAGCCGCTCGCCGTTGAGCGCGAGCGCAGCGGCCAGGCGCGCCAGCGCAGCGGTGCCCGTGCCACCTACACCGCGCCATCCAACATCTACCGCACCAAGGACGGCGACTGGATCACGCTCGTGGGCTCGTCGGATGCCATCTTCCGTCGCCTGTGCGCGGCCATGCAGGCACCCGACATGGCGGCCGACCCGCGCTTCGCCACCAACCCACTGCGGGTGCGGCACCTCGATGCGCTGGACGGACGCGTCGCCGCCTGGTGCGCCGCGCACAGCCATGACGAGCTGCGGGCCGCGCTCGATGCGCACTCGGTGCCCTTCTGCAAGGTCTACGACATCGACGACGTGCTGGCCGATCCGCACTTTGCCGCACGCGGTGCCATCGTGCGCCTGCCCGATGCCGAGCTGGGCTCTGTGCCGGCGCCGGCCGTGGTGCCGCGCTTCGCCGGCCATGCCTTCGAGCCGCCGCGCACCGGGCCTGCGGTGGGCGAACACAACGCCGAGGTCTTCGGCGCGCTGGGCGTCACGGCCGAGGACCTGCGCGGGCTGCGTGCGGCCGGTGTGCTGTGAGGTGCCAGCCACGCTGCGGAGCTGCTCTGCCCACCCTGCCTCACGGCCCAATGCACGAGGGCCGACCCAGAGCCGTTCGGGCTGAGGTTCTATGGTTCTCGTCAAGCGACAGTGGCCGCCAGGCGGGCATCGAACATCGCTTGTTGCTTGAACAGCGAGAAGGCCACGCGCATGAGCTTGCGGGCCAGCACCACCAGAGCCGCAGTCG
>NZ_CAJYES010000203.1 GCF_913773995.1 uncultured Pseudacidovorax sp. | reverse complement strand
TGAACACCAAGGAAGAGGACCTTCTCCAGGTACCACCGTCTCCTGGTTCCCCTCGATGGCAGCGCCACAGCCGCCCTGGCGCTGGACGAGGCCGCGCAGCTCGCGCGCCTGGCTGGCGCCACCGTCGTGCTGCTGCATGTGGTCGACGCCATGGCCCACGTCACGGGCTTCGAGCCCCCGCTGGTGCACATCCAGGAGGTGCGGCCCACCTTCCTGCGCAACGGCCAGGCGTTGCTGGACGCCGCGCGGCAAACGCTCGAAGCCCAGGGCATCGCGGCGGAGACCGTGCTGCTCGAAAGCCGGGGCGAACGCGTGTCGCAGCTGATCGCAGACCAGGCCAGCCAACGCGGCTGCAACCTCATCGTGCTAGGCCCCATGGCCGCCGCGGCGTGGACCGCCTGCTGCTGGGCAGCGACGCCGAGCAGGTGGCCCGCATTGCAGCAATGCCGGTGATGCTGGTGCGCCCGCGGGCTGCGACCAAGGCAGCAGCGACGGGCAGCTGAGTGCGATGCTCTGAGGGCCTCAGAACTGTCACAAACTCTTTCCAGAATCCCGGGCTTTGTCCTCGCCCGAGATTCCCATGGTCCCCGCACCGAACCTCCGTCTCCGCACCCTTGTCCTCGCCGTCGCCAGTGCCGCCGCCCTCATGGCCTGCGGCGGGGGTAACGGCAGCAATGTCAGCTTCACGCCCGTCGGCACGAGCGCCGCGTCGTCCGGCAACCGCAGCACGTCCGCCGCCGAGACCGTCACCGTTCCGGCCGAACCCGCCGGCCTGGGCCAGGCCGACACAGCCCCGGTGCCCAGCGCGGTCGCCTATGTCGACGCCGGCGCCACCAACCAGCGCGACAACCCCTGCAATGTCACCCTGGCCACCAATGCCGGCGCGCGCGTGCTGCAGGGCTTTCTGGACATCTGGACGCCCAGCTCGCTCATGGTCGATGCGGGCGTGACCCTGGCCGCTGCCAACGGCTGTCCGGCCGTGACGCCCTCGACCTGGAGCGGCATCCCCGGCGACAGCACCGACGGCACGGTGAAGAACGCCGCCGTCCACGCCGCCAACATCAACTACGTCAAGACCGTCACCCAGGCGCGCACGACGGCCCAGGGCCTGGCGGCGTACATGGACGACCGTCGCGGCAAGGGCTACAGCGTGAGCGACGGCATGGGTCCGCTCACCAGCGCCTGGCGTGCCGGCACCCAGCAGACCACCACCATCACGGCCGTCGACCCCAACACGGCCCTGAGCCCGGCGGTCAACGATGGCGGCAACAACGTGGGCGTGGGCGCCTCGGGCGGCAACGCCAACATGGGCCTGGCGGTGGACTTCATCAACGGCCTGGCCGCCGGCTCCACCGAACCACCCAAGCGCTTCTACAAGTACGCCCGCCCCTGGCGCTGGAGCAGCGACGTGAAGGTGGTGCCCGCACTCGAGTCGGCCAAGAGCACCACGCCGGCCACCGACGGCGGCTTCCCCAGCGGCCACACCGCCGAGGCTTGGCGCGACACGCTGGCCATGGCCTACCTGGTGCCGCAGCGCTTCCAGGAACTGGTGGCCCGCGCCATGGAGATGGGCGAGAACCGCATCCTGGCCGGCATGCATTCGCCCCTGGACACGATGGGCGGCCGCGTGCACGCAACGGCCGTAGTGGCCTACAACCTCTCCAGCGTGGCCAGCTACACGCCCGCCGTGAAGAAGGCCGCCTATGACCAGGCCCAGGCCTGGCTGCGCACGCAGAGCGGCAGCGCCGACTTCAACGCCCTGAACACCTATGCGCACACGCCGCGCACCCAGGACAGCACGCAGCCCGACTTCGACCGCTTCAGCGACAGCGCGGCCTGGCGCAAGACCTACCTGCAGCGCCTGACCTACGGCCTGGACCGCACCGGCGCCGCTGGCCAGTTGGCCACGGTGCCCAAGGGCGCCGAGGTGCTGTTGGAGACCCGCCTGCCCTACCTGAGCGCCGACCAGCGACGCGTGGTGCTCAAGAGCACCGCCATCGATTCGGGCTACCCGCTGGGCAATGACGGCGAAGGCTGGGGTCGCCTGAACCTGTTCGCCGCCGCCGACGGCTATGGCCGCTTCGACGGCGACGTGGCCGTGACCCTGGACGCGAGCCTGGGCGGCTTCAACGCCATCGACCGCTGGCGCAACGACATCGCCGGCGCGGGCAAGCTGACCAAGCTGGGGACGGGCCAGCTGCGCCTGTCGGGCAACAACGGCTACACCGGCGGCACCGTGCTGGCCGCGGGCCTGCTGGGCGCCGACTCGGCCACCGCGCTGGGGACGGGCGACGTGTTCGTCAAGGGCGGCACGCTGGAGAGCGCCGTGGCCGCCTCGCCGCTGGCGCTGGCAGGCCGCTACACGCAGACCGCCGGCACGCTGAGCGTGGTGGCGGGCGCGAACGGCGTCGGCCTGCTGAAGGTGGGCGGCAATGCCGTGATCGCCGGCGGCGACTTGGCCGTGCGCTTCGCCAGCGGCTACAGCCCCAAGGTGGGCGACACGCTCACCGTGATCCAGGCCGCCGGCCGCCAGGGCCGCTTCGGCAACGTGTCGGTGCAGGGCTTCGGCAAGGTCAGCGTGAGCTACACGGCCACGGCCGTGCTGGTGCGTATCGACGGGGTCTGAGTCGGGCGCAGCGCGACGTCGGGCGGTTCACCGGCAACCGTTCGGGCTGAGCTCGTCGAAGCCGGGGCGTGCGGTTCGCAAGCCCTTCGACAAGCTCAGGGCGAACGGGCTGAAAAGCTCAGGGCGAACGGGCTGACAAGCTCTGGGCGAATCGGCTTGCCGCCTCGCCTCACCAGTCGCCGCCGTTGCGGTTGGGACCCAGCTGCAGCCCGTCGATGCCGGCCACCGGCCAGGCGCCGATCGCATGGCAGGCATGGCCCAGCGCGATCAGCGGTCCGCGATTGGGCACGCCGTCGGCCGCGCGCACCAGCACCTCAACGGAATCGGCCGAGCGGCCGCAGCTCACATCGATGCGGTGCAGGCCCGGCGCGTCCACCGGCAGGTCGATCTCCCAGAAGCCCGGTGCGCTCGCGCGCATGGGCTGCGGGGCGGCATCGTCCAGCGTGGCCATCATGGGCGCGTCGGCAGCGCCGAAGCGCCGGGCCACCACGCGCACCATGCCCGGCCGCGGCACCTGGCGGGGCTGCGCGGCCCGCGTGACCAGCCGCAGATCGCAGGGCGCGACGATCTGCACATGCGGCCAGTCGGCGCCCAGCGGCCGGAAGCGCCAGCTCGGCACGCCGTCGTGCACGCACACCACCGAGAAGCCGGGCGCGCCACCGCCCTCCTCGATCTGGGCCGTCGAGCGGGTGGCGCCGTAGACCACCGCGCCGTCATTGAGCAGCTCGTTGTAGTGGGTGTGGCCGGTGTCGACGAAGGGCACACGTGCATCGGCAAAAAGCCGGGCCAGCGCCTCGCCATCGGCGGCCATATCGCCGGGATAGCAGTGCATGAACACCAGCGGCAGCTCGCCCGCCGCCTCGGCCAGCGCCAGCTGGCGGGCGATGCGATGGCGGTGGTGCGAATTGAGCCGGAAGTCCGGGCCGCCCGCGCCGCTGCCGACCACGTCCACGAAGATGCAGCGGTGGCCGGCGATCACCTCGTGCTCCGGCCGCTGCGCCGGCGCGAAGGCGGCCTCGTAGGCGGCCAGGCTGCCGCCCTCGAAGTCATGGTCGCCCGGGATCACGCGCCAGGGCAGCGCCAGCGGGGCCAGCGCCTCGGTGATGGCGGCGTACTGCGCGGGCGTCGCATGATTGGCGTTGTCGCCGGGCAGGTAGACGAAATCGGCCGCGCGCGCATGGGTGTTGAGCTCGTCGACGATGGCCTGCAGTCGCGGCCGGGCGGCCCAGCCATCGGCCTCGTCCATGTGCAGGTCGCCGATGTGGATCCAGGCGATGGAAGGCGGAAACGCAGACGAATCCTTCATGACGGAGCAGCTCCCAATGCAGGCTCTCCGGCCCGCGGTTCACACACGCCGGCGCAGGCCGGACGCAACATCGAAGCAAACCCGACCCACAGCGCCAACGAGGCCAGGGCGAAGCCACCCAGCACATAGAAGGCGACCTGGTAGCCGAACAGCTGTGCCAGCCAGCCGCCGATGGCGGGCGACAGGCTGGCGCCGAGGCCCTGTACGGTCATCACAGCGCCCTGACCCACGTTGACGCGGCCGGTGCCATCGAGCAGACAGGCCACCAGCCCCGGCACGGCCACGCTCTGCAGGCCGGCGCCGATGCCGTCGAGCGCCTGCACGGGCCATACGCCCCAGCTGTCGATCACGCTGCCCGCGATGAGGCCGCGCAACGGCAGCGAGGCAAAGGAGACCAGCATCACCAGCCAGTAACCGCGCGTGGCCGACAACCGCATGGCCGCCAGGGCGGTGACGATCATCACGGCCTGCGCCACCACCACCGTGAGGGCCGTGAACATGGCCGGGTTGCCCTTGCCCGCGCCGACCACCGCCAGGCCATACAGCGGCAGCATGGCGCCGTTGCCCAGGTGGAAGCAGGCCAGGGCTGCGGCCAGGATCAGCAACGGCCGGTTCTGCAGCAGCGTGCGCAGGCCCTGGGCCTGTCCCTCGGCGGCCGCCGCGGCGGCCTGGCCGTCGTGCGGCCCTTCGAGCCCGCGCGCGGCCCGGTGGTCGATGGTGCGCTCCGGAATGGCCAGCACCGAGGCGATGGCGAAGACGCCGAACAGCGCCGCCAGGAAGAAGATCGCCGGCATGCCGTAGCGAAAGCCCAGCCAGCCCGACAGGGCCGCGCCCACCATGTTGCCGGCGTGGTTCCAGGCCTGGTTGCGCCCGTTCTGCGCGTTGAAGCCGCGCTGGCGCACCACGCCCAGCGTGATGCCGGCCACCGCCGGACCGATGGCCGCACCGGCGATGGCCGTCGCCACCTGGCTCACGGTGACGACCAGCCCGGCCTGCGACCACAGGATCAGGAAGGAGGCCAGCACCGTGCAGATGCCGGTGATCACCACCACCCAGCGCTTGCGCGCCGTGTGGTCGATGAAGGCGCCCGCCGGCACCGTCATGAGCATGCCGGCCACCCCGCCGACCGTCATCACCGAACCGATGGCACCTGGCTGCCAGCCGCGCTGCTGCAGGAAGACGCCGAGGAAGGGCCCGATGCCCGCCTGCATGTCGGCCATGAAGAAGTTGAGCGCGCATAGCGCGCGCGTGGCGCGGCGCTTGTCCCCGCCCGATGCATCCCCGACGGCTGCATTCGCGGAAGCCGCGAGGGTGGGCGAGCTGCTCATCGGGGAGGTCTCCGGGCGCGTGGGTCAGCCGATCAGGAGCCGCGCCCCGATGGCCAGGACGAGGGCGGGCGGCATGACCAGCACGCCCACCTTCAGGAAGCGGAAGAAGCCCACGTCGTCGCCCTCGCGGCGGATGGCCGCCAGCCACAGGATGGTCGCGAGCGAGCCGGTGATCGACAGGTTGGGGCCCAGGTCCACGCCGATCAGCGTGGCGTCGAT
This sequence comes from uncultured Pseudacidovorax sp., assembly GCF_913773995.1. GTDB lineage: Bacteria > Pseudomonadota > Gammaproteobacteria > Burkholderiales > Burkholderiaceae_C > Xenophilus. The sequence goes on along the minus strand of NZ_CAJYES010000203.1, from coordinate 10,841 downwards.
GACCACCTGCGGCGGCCTGGCCTGCTGCAGCACCGTGCTGGCCAGCAGGCCGGCCGGCAGGTTGTTGACGACGTTGGAGCCCACGGCAAGCACGGTGCCCGCCACCGCCGCGGCGCCATGCACACTGCTCTGCACGCCGGCCATGAGCCACTGGGCCAGGGTGGCGATCACGCCCGTCTGCCGCAAGGCCTCCACCAGCACGAAGAGGCCCGCCACCAGCGGCAGCACGCTCCAGGAGATGTCCTTGACCAGCGGCCAGGGGTTGGCCCGGTCGCGCACCAGCACCACGGCCGCCGTCAGGGCGCCCATGATGGCGGTGGGCAGGCCCAGGTCGATGCCCTTGAAGGACACGGTCATCAGCACGATGGCGGTGAACACCAGCGCGGCCAGCGCCGTCCAACCGCCGGCATGCAGGGGCTGGACCTCCACGCGCGGCTCGCAGCCGCCGGCCAGCTCCTTGCGCATGACCAGGCGCAGGCAGATGTAGGTCGCGCCGATGGCCAGCAGCGAGGGCAGTCCGAAGCTTTTGATCCACGGCCACAGCGAAGGCACATGCGCACCGTAGAGCACCAGGTTGGCCGGGTTGGAGATCGGCAGCACGAAGCTCGCGGCATTGGCGATGAAGGCGCAGATAAACAAGTAGGGCAGCGCCGGCGTGCGGGCCTTGCGCGCAGCCGCATACACCGCCGGCGTCAGCACCACGGCAGTGGCGTCGTTGGACAGGAATGTGGTGATCACCGCACCGATCGCATAGACCAGCGTGAACAGCCGCATCTGTGAGCCGCCGGCCATGTTGACGGCGTGTCCGGCGACCCAGTCGAACAGCCCTTCGCGCCGCGCCGTCTCGGACAGCAGCATCATGCCGATGAGGAAGAGGTAGACGTCGTTGCCCTTGGCGACGGCGCCCAGCGCCTCGTGCGCCGGCAACAACCCGAGCACGACGACGAGGACGGCCCCGGCAACGGCCCAGATGGCCTCGGGCAGTTTGAAGGGCCGGATCAGCACGCCGGCCGTGGTGGCACCGGCGATGGCCCAGATGGTGAGGTGGGACGACAGCATGAAGGGTTCAGGAGGCGCGGGTGGCCGGAGCGGCCGGCAGCGCCGCATGCGAAACATGGAAGCGGGCGATCATCGCAAGACCCAGCCGGGCCAGTACCGACAGCGCCGTGCAGGCCAGCGTGATCGCCAGCAGCCAGCGCTCGGTGGCATGGGCCTGGGCATTGCGCCGGTCGAGCAGCTCGGATTCGGCAACGCGCATCTCGGCCACCACGGCGCGCACCTCGTCCATGGTGCGCTTGCCTTCGTCGCGCAGCACCAGGGCGCGGGCGCCATCCAGGCCCTGGTTGCGGCGGGCCTGTACCGTCTCGTGCAGTTCGGCCAGCTTCAGGGCCACGGCGTATTCGAGCCGGTCCACGCGCCGCTGCTGCACGGCGCTGTCGCTCACCAGCGCGCGCAGCCGGTTGGCCAGCGGCCCGATCTGCGCCAGGGCGCGGTCATATGGTTCGAGGTAGCGGTCGTCGCCGGTGATGATGAAGCCGCGCTGGCCGGTCTCGGCATCGATGGCATGCACGAGCGTGGATTCGAGGGTGGTCAACACCTGGTAGGTGTGCTCGATGGAGGCGCGCTGCGACAGCAGCAGCTGGTGATAGCGAAAGGACAGGATGCCGGCGACCACCAGCAGCGCGACGAAGGGCGCCGAGCGCAGCAGGCTGCGGAGGTCGGGGGCGCCGGGAAGTCGCATGGCAGGAGGCTGGGGACGGGGTGTGACAGCGGAACGCGCTCTCTGCTCCAAGAAGCGTGCCACAGGCGAGGACATGTCAGATCAAGCACTTGGCCGCACGGGGCGTTCGCCGGTGCATGAAAGGCAGACGGCGGGCTGTCCATAAAACGGACAGCCCGCCGCCGCGGGCGCCCGGCCGTCGAGGAGACGCCGCACGCGTTGGCGTCCGCAACGCCCGCAGGCCATGACACCCGCCACAGATGTTTGGCTCATGAAGAACCAACGATTCGGTCGTTCGTGCCGGGCTCCTTCCTTTCCACAATGGACGGTCCCGCACCTTGACTCGCATCAGGAGCGCGAAGAACACAATCAGAAGAGAGCCCCGCCGCCATGAATTTCCAGCAGCTGCGCTCGGTCCGCGAAGCCGTGCGCCGCAACTTCAACCTCACCGAGGTGGCCCAGGTGCTGCACACCTCGCAGCCGGGCGTGAGCCGGCAGATCCGCGAGCTGGAGCAGGAGCTGGGCATCGAACTTTTCATCCGTGTCGGCAAGCGCCTGACCGGCTTGACCGAGCCTGGCAGCCATGTGCTGCCCATCATCGAGCGGCTGCTGGTCGAGAGTGGCAACCTGCGCAAGGCCGGCGAGGAATTCGCCACCCAGAACGAAGGCCTGCTGTCCATCGCCGCGACGCATTCGCAGGCGCGCTATGCGCTGCCCGAAGCGGTGCAGGACTTCCGGCGCCAGTTCCCCTCCGTGCGCCTGCACATCCACCAGGGCTCGCCGCGGCAGATCGCGCAGATGCTCCTGGAAGGCGAGGCCGATGTGGGCATCGCCACCGAGGCGCTGGCCGACTATCCGCAGCTGGCCGCCCTGCCCAGCTACCGCTGGACCCATGCAGTGATCGCGCCCCCGGGCCATCCGGTGCTGGCCGAGCCGCTCACGCTGCAATCGCTGGCGAAACATCCGCTCATCACCTACGACAACGGCTTCACCGGACGCCAGCGCATCGACGATGCCTTCGCGCAGGCCGGCGTTCAGGCCGACATCGCCCTGGCCGCGATGGACGCCGACGTCATCAAGACCTATGTGCAGCTGGGCATGGGTGTGGGCATCGTGGCCGGTGTGGCCTTCGAGGCCGAACGCGACACGGGGCTGTGCGCGGTGGACGCCGGCGAACTGTTCGGCATCAACCACACGCGCCTCGCCGTGCGCCGGGGCAGCTACCTGCGGCGCTATGTATATGCCTTCATCGAATCGTTCTCGCCGACGTTGACGCGCGAGGTGGTGGAGGCGGCGGTGCGAGCGGATGGCGTCGGGAGTGCGCCCGAGCCGCTGAACGCGCAGGAGCTCCTCGTCCACGCGGCCTGAACAGCGCGCCCCAGGTGCTCAGGACTTCTCGTCGAAGGACCTGGCCACCTCGCGCAGGATGCGCTTGCGCACCTTCTTGCCCTGGGTGACCAGCAGCCGGACATTCACGTCGTGGCGCTGCTCAGGCGCCATGGACTTCCACGATTTGATTTCGGAGCGAAGTCGTCCGCATCCCAGGCATCGCGCCTTGTCGGGGCTCAGTTCGCATTGCCCGATGCAGGGCGTCGCCGTCAGAAGAATGGTCATCGCCGAACACGCTGCCACTGGGCGGCGGGCAGCGCAATCGGACACGGCCAAAAAAAAGACCCGCACGAGGCGGGTCCAAGGAGACAGCCGACTTTCGTCGGCCCCGCGAATTCGCGGCCCGCTCCCCAGCGAGTACCCCGAAGATCCCCGGCGGGCGCGAAGAGCACCCTGGAGCGCAATCTACCCGTGCGGGCGGTCAGGACCTACGAAGGAAAACGCGCTTGGTTATGCGGCGGATACACGTGCCATCATGCGTCGGCACGGGGACGGCGCACTGCGCCAGATCAAGGTCTTCGTGCCCAGGCGCCGCACACAGTGGATGGCGGCGGCGCCCAGACCCGCCGCGTCGGCGATGTTGCCGGTGCCGGCCTCGAAGGTATCGGGCAGCGGCCGGAACACTGCCTTCTCGGAAATGACGTCGGCGATCATGGTGCCCAAGGCCGCCTACGAGGGCCACACGCTGCGCGAGCACCTGGGGCTGGCGCGGCCTGCCGGGCGCGAGGCGACGCGGCAGGCGGCCTGAGCGCTGCAGACGCGGCGCACGCGCGGGACGGCGCCAGGCCAGGCCAGGCTGGGCCAAGACAAGACAAGACAAGACAAGACAAGACAAGACAAGACAAGACAAGACAAGACAAGACAAGACAAGACAAGACAAGCCAAGCCAAGCCATCGCCGGTGCCCGGACCCGGGCCGCGGTGAGGCCCTCAACTATCATCGACCGCACCGGGAAAGCAGCCTCCCGACCCTCTCGAAGGTAGACGGTGTCCCGTCCAAGTGCTGGGCTTGCCCTATGGAGTTTTCGTGGACACCGCTCTGCCCGACAGCGCCGACCCGGCGCAACCCTCCCTGTCGCTCACCGAGGCCTTGCGCTTCTGGTTGAAGCTCGGCTTCATCAGCTTCGGCGGTCCTGCCGGCCAGATCGCGCTGATGCACGCAGAGCTGGTCGACCGGCGCCGCTGGATCTCGGAGCGTCGCTTCCTGCATGCCCTGAACTACTGCATGCTGCTGCCCGGCCCGGAGGCGCAGCAGCTGGCGACGTACCTCGGCTGGCTGCTGCATCGCACCTGGGGCGGCATCCTCGCAGGGACCCTCTTCGTGCTGCCGTCGCTCTTCCTCATCATCGGCCTGGCCTGGCTGTACATGGCCCATGGCGACATGCCCGCCGTGGCGGGCGTGTTCCATGGCATCAAGCCGGCCGTGACGGCGCTGGTGGCACAGGCCGCCTACCGGGTGGGGTCCAGGTCGCTGAAGAACCGTTGGCAATGGGGCATCGCCATCGCGGCCTTCTTCGCCATCTTCGCGCTCGACGTTCCGTTTCCGGCCATCGTGCTGGGGGCCGCGGCCATCGGCTTCGTGGGTGGCAGGCTGCGTCCGTCGGCCTTCGGGGGTGGCGGCGGCCACGGCCCATCGCCTGACCGGGAGCCGGCCCGGCGCGCGCTGATCGACGACGACACGCCGACACCGGCGCACGCCCGCTTCACCTGGCGGCGCTTTGCCGCAGTGCTGGTGGTGAGCCTCGGGCTCTGGCTGGTCGCGATGGGGGCGCTGGTGGCGCGCTACGGGCTGGATTCCGTGCTCGTCCAGATGGGCTGGTTCTTCACCAAGGCCGCGCTCATGACTTTCGGCGGCGCCTATGCGGTGCTGCCCTACGTCTACCAGGGCGCCGTGGAGCATTTCCACTGGCTAACGGCCACGCAGATGATCGACGGCCTCGCGCTGGGGGAGACCACGCCCGGGCCGCTCATCATGGTGGTGTCCTTCGTGGCCTTCGTCGGGGCGTGGACGCACGCCATCTTCGGGTCGGATTCGCTCCTGCTGGCCGGTGCCGTCGCCGCCACCGTGGTGACCTTCTTCACCTTCCTGCCCTCCTTCTTCTTCATCCTGCTCGGGGGGCCCTTCATCGAGTCCACCCACGGCAACCTGAAGTTCACGGCGCCGCTGGCCGCCATCACCGCCGCCGTGGTGGGCGTCATCGTGAACCTGGCGGTGTTCTTCGCTTATCACGTGGTATGGCCCAGGGGCTTCGGCGGTGCGGTGGACGGGTGGTCCGTCGCCATCGGCCTGGCGGCAGGCATTGCGTTGATCCGGTACAAGGTCGGCGTCATCCCGGTCATCGCCGCGGCAGGCGCGGCGGGGCTGGCGGTGCAGCTCGTGGTGGGTCACATCGCCTGAGAAGGTGTGAAGGGCGGGGTACCGGGCGGCCCCGGACTCGCGGACCGCGGGGCCGGGCCGGCCCGCACCGGCGATCGGCCCTCCTTCAGGCCACCAGCGGCGGCGGCACCGCCGCCAGCAGGCTGCGCGTGTACGCATGCGCCGGCTGCGTCAGCACCTCGGCTACCGGCCCCTGCTCCACCACGCGGCCCTGGTCCAGCACCACCACGCGGTCGGCCACATGCCGCACCAGGTTGATGTCGTGCGAGATGAACAGCAGCGCCGTGCCCAGGCGCGACTGCAGCTCGCCGATGAGGTCGATCACCTGAGCCTGGATGCTGACGTCGAGCGCGGAGACCGGCTCGTCGCACACGATGAGCTGCGGCTCGGCCGCCAGCGCGCGGGCGCGCTGGCGCAGACCGCCGGACAGCTTGTGCGCATGCTGGCTCAGCCGCTGTTCGGGCTCGGGCATGCCCACCTGCGCCAGCGTGTCGATCACGCGGCGGCGCATGGTCTTCGCGATTGCTTGTGCGCAGCGCGTCGAAGGCACGCGCCAGTCCGCCATCGGCCCATGCGCGCGAGGCTCCCGTAGACCGCCGCCCTACCCGGCGAGCGCCTGTCGCAGGTAAGCGGCCGTCGCACTCTCCGACTGGGTTGCGGCGACCTGCGCGGGCGTCCCCTGCGCCACGACACGGCCGCCTTCGGAACCCGCGCCGGGCCCCATGTCGATCACCCAGTCGGCCGCAGCCACGACGCGCATGTCGTGTTCGACGACCAACACCGTGTTGCCGGCGTCCACCAGCGTCTGCAGCGGCGCCATCAGCCGCTCGACGTCCGCGGGGTGCAGGCCGGTCGTGGGTTCGTCCAGGATGTAGAGGGTGCCGCCGCGCGGCACGCGCTGCAGCTCGGTGGCCAGCTTGATGCGCTGGGCCTCGCCGCCGGACAGCTCGGTGGCCGGCTGGCCCAGGCGCAGGTAGTCCAGGCCGAGTTCGCCGAGCAGCTTGAGCGGCGCCGCGATGCGCGGCTGCGCGTCGAAATGCGCCCGGGCCTCCGCGACCGTGAGGTCGAGCACCTGCGCGATGTTCTTGCCGTTCCAGGTGACGGCCAGGGTGTCGGCGTTGTAGCGCGCGCCGTGGCAGGTGGGGCACGGCGCGTACACGCTGGGCATGAACAGCAGCTCCACGCTCACCGATCCCTCGCCCTCGCAGGTGTCGCAACGTCCTTTGGCGACGTTGAAGGAGAAGCGCCCCGCGTCGTAGCGACGACGCCGCGCCGAGGCCGTGGAAGCGAAGAGCTGCCGGACGGCGTCGAAGAGCCCGGTGTAGGTCGCGAGGTTGGAGCGGGGCGTGCGGCCGATCGGCTTCTGGTTCACCTGGACGAGCCGGCGCACCGACTCGGCACCGGCGCCCAGCGTGCCCGCCATGGGCGTCGCCCAGGCTTCGTCGCCGGCCTCTGGCGGGTCGTCGTCAGGCGCGGCGCCTCGGCCGAGCCGCTGCTGCAGCAGCTCGGCGAGCACCTGGGTGACAAGCGTGGACTTGCCCGAGCCGGACCGGCCGGTGACGGCACACAGCACACCGAGGGGAATGCGGACGTCGAGGCCGCTCAGGTTGTTGCGGCTGACGCCTTCGAGCGCCATCCACTGGCTGGGCGAGCGGCCGCGACCGACCGGAGGAAGCCCGTCCGCGCCCAGAAAGCGCGCGGTGACCGAGCGCTCGACGGCCGTGAGCCCGTCGGGCGGTCCGCTGTAGAGCACCTCGACGCCGCGGCTGCCGGCCCCGGGCCCGACGTCGACGATCCAATCCGCGCGCCGCATCGTCTCCACGTCGTGTTCCACCACGAACACTGAGTTGCCGTTGCGCCGCAGTTGCGCCAGCGCATCCAGCAGGGCTTCGCCATCGGCCGGGTGCAGGCCCGCGGACGGCTCGTCGAGCACATAGACCACGCCGAACAGGCTGGAGCGGATCTGCACGCCGAGACGCAGGCGCTGCAATTCGCCGGGCGAGAGCGTCGGCGTCGCGCGGTCCAGGGTCAGGTAGCCCAGGCCGAGCCCGAGCAGGGTCTGGATGCGCTCGCGGATCTCCGTGGCGAGCCGTTGCGCGGCCAGGCGCTTCTCTTCCGAGCCTTCGGGTGTGCGGCGCACGTCGGGCGCCGCGGCGTGGGACGCCTGGCCTTTTGCTGCCCGCGTGGCGCGGGCCGCGCGGGACTGCGCCGCGCCGAGCGCGCGCGATGGGCGCGTGCTTGCTGCAGCCCGTCCCTGTGCGGCCGCGGCCAGCAGCGCATGCACGGCCGCCAGCGGCAGGGCCGCGATCTCGCCGATGTCGTGCCCTTCGAAGGTCACCGACAGCGCCTCGGCCTTCAGACGCTTGCCCTGGCAGGCCGGGCAGAGCCCACCCACCATGAAGCGCGAGACGCGCCGCTTCATGAGCTCGCTCTGGCTGGTGGCGTAGGTGTGGAGCACGTAGCGGCGCGCGCTGGTGAAGGTGCCCTGGTAACTCGGTGTCAGCTTGCGGCGCAGCGCTTGGCGGGTCTCGGCCGGCGTGAACCCGGCGTAGACCGGCACCGTGGGCTGCTCGTCGGTGAACAGGATCCAGTCGCGCACCTTCTTCGGCAACTGGTGCCAGGGCGTGTCGACGTCATGGCCGAGCGTCACCAGGATGTCGCGCAGGTTCTGGCCCTGCCAGGCCGTGGGCCAGGCGGCCACGGCGCGCTCCCGGATCGTCAGGGACGGGTCCGGCACCATCGACGCCTCGGTGACGTCGAACACGCGACCGAGTCCGTGGCAGGTCGGGCAGGCACCCTGGGGTGAGTTGGGCGAGAAGTCCTCCGCATAGAGCATCGGCTGGTCGGCCGGGTAATGCCCTGCGCGGGAGAACAGCAGGCGCAGCAGGCTCGACAGCGTGGTCAGGCTCCCGACCGTGGAGCGCGAGCCCGGCGTGCCGCGCGACTGCTGCAGCGCCACCGCCGGCGGCAGGCCGTCGATCCGGTCGACCTCGGGCACGCCCACCTGGTCGATCAGGCGACGGGCATAGGGCGCCACGGAGTCGAGGTAGCGCCGCTGCGACTCGGCGAAGATCGTGCCGAACGCCAGCGACGACTTGCCCGAGCCGGAGATGCCCGTGAACACCACGAGGGCGTCGCGCGGAATGTCCACGTCGACGTCGCGCAGGTTGTGCTCGCGTGCGCCGCGCACGCGCACGAAGCGCTTGATGTCCGCGTGCTCTGGCACGCCGGCAGATACCGACGTCGTCCACGCGCCTGCGGCTGCGGCCTGCGCTGGTCTGGCGGTGGATTGGCGGCTTGCGGGTCTTTGCATGGGCGCACTGTGCATGCAGCCCGCTGCTTCAGGGACGGCGCATGCCGGCTCCTGCTATAGGAGATGACGCGGCCTGCCGCGCTTATGCGCGCCCGCAGCAAGCAAGCGCGAAAAACGTCGTTGGCGGCGCAGGCCGCCCCACCTAGGCTTCGACGCTTTACACACTGCACGGATGCGCCGCACGCCACTGCCTACGGGCCTCGCGCATTCGCGGCTGCGCCGACCCGCCTGCCTTCCCATGTCTTCAGACTATCCCGACGCAGCGTCCCTGACGCAGCGCTTCCGCCCCCTCTTCCAACAGATCGCCGAGGCCGCGCCGCAGCGCGAACATGAGCGCAGGCTGGCGCACGACGCCATCGACCTGCTCAGGCAGGCCGGCTTCGGCGCGCTGCGCGTGCCGCGCGAGCATGGCGGCCTGGGTGCCAGCCCCGAGCAGCTGTTCGATCTGCTGATCGAGCTGGGCACCGCGGACTCCAACCTCGTCCAGGCATTGCGGGCGCACTTCGGCTTCGTCGAACGCCTGCTGTCCGAGATCGACGAAGGCCATAGGGGACCCTGGCTGCGCCGGGTGGCCGACGGCGCCATCTTCGGCAACGCCACCACCGAAGCCGGCGACGGGCAGCTCGGCCGGCTGCAGACCCGGCTGTTCCGTGAGGCCGGACGCTGGCTGCTGGAGGGCGAGAAGTTCTACAGCACCGGCACGCTGTATGCCGACTGGGTGGGCGTGACGGCGCGCATCGACGGCCCCGAAGCACGCGAAGGCTGGCGCACCCTGGCTCTGGTTCGCACCGAAGCGCCGGGCGTGGAGCGCCTAGACGACTGGCGCGGCTTCGGCCAGCGGCTCACGGCCTCGGGCACCACGCGGCTGCATCGCGTGCCGGTGCCCGACGACCAGGTACTGCAGTTCCCGGCGCAGGGCGCCACGTCGCAGACGGCCGTCTTCCAGCTGGTGCACATTGCGACGTTGGCAGGCATCGCCCATGCCATCGTGCGCGACGCCACGGCCTTCGTGCAGGCACGCCGGCGCAGCTTCAGCCATGGCAGTGCCGCATCCCCGCGCGAGGATCCGCTGGTGCAGCAGGTGGTGGGCCAGTTGGCCAACGCGGCCTGGCTCGGCCGCCTGGCCGCACAGGACGTCGCGCGCGGTCTCGGCGATGTCGACCGCCTGCGCCGTCGCGGCGAGCCGGTGCCCGAGTCGCTGCTGGTGGACGTGGAACTGCGCGCCAGCCATGCGCAGGTGGCCACCACCGAAGCGGTGCTCAACGCGGCGACACGCCTGTTCGACGTGGGCGGCGCCAGCGCGCTGAACGAAGACCTGCGGCTGGACCGCCACTGGCGCAATGCGCGCACCCTGGCTTCGCACAACCCGTCCATCTACAAGACCCGCGCCATCGGCGACCACGCGCTCAACGGCAGCCGGCCCACCTTCTACTGGTCGGTGGGCACGACGGCGGGCTGAGCGGCGGATCGCGCAAAGCTGCTTTTCGGCGGCCGGCGCGCCGCCGCTGCGGGGGGCGCCCACACTGGCGCGCCATGAACAAACGCGACCTGTTGCGCACGCTGGGCGGCGCCGCGCTCCTGCCTGCGTCTGCGCTGCTGCACGCGCAGACGCCCTTTCCGAGCCGGCCCGTCACCCTCGTCGTGCCCTATGCCGCCGGCGGCCCGACCGATGTGCATGCCCGCGTGATCGCCAACCGGCTCTCCGTCATCTGGGGGCAGCCCGTGCTCGTCGAGAACCGGGGCGGGGGCGGCACGCTGATCGGCACCCAATACGTGGCCAAGGCGCCGGCGGACGGGCACACGCTGCTGCTCACCGCCTATGCCTACACGTCCAACCCCATCCTGCGCAGCAGCATGCCCTACGCGGCGGACGCGCTGAAGCCGCTGGTGCAGATCGGCGCGAACGGGCTGATCCTGTTCGTCTCGGCGCGCTCCTCGATGAAGTCGCTTTCCGACGTGGCGACGCTTGCGCGCTCGGGGCCGGACCGGCTGCGCCTGGCGTCGTCGGGCAATGCATCGAGCCCCCACATCGCGCTGGAGCTC
>NZ_CAJYES010000202.1 GCF_913773995.1 uncultured Pseudacidovorax sp. | reverse complement strand
TGATGTTCCAGCAGCCGCTCCTGGCCGTATGGCCCGGCGCGGCCATCGCCATGGCGGTGCTCGGTTTGAACCTGATGGGCGATGGTCTGCGCGACCTGCTCGATCCCCGCCTGGCTCGCGCACGATGAACCGCATTCCCTCTGCCTTCCCTTACGTGCCCGGCCCGCACCGGGCAACGCGCTGACCATGGCCCTGCTCGACGTCAACGACCTGCACATCGGCCTGCAGACCCACCGCGGCCCGGCCGAGGCGGTGCGCGGCATTTCCTTTTCGCTGGAGCGCGGCGAGACGCTCGGCATCGTCGGCGAATCCGGCTGCGGCAAGTCCATCACCGTGATGGCGCTGATGGGCCTGCTGCCCAGCACCGCGCGCGTCACCGGCAGCATCCGCTTCGACGGCCGGGAACTGGTGGGCCTGCCCGAGAAGGCGCTGTGCGGCATCCGGGGCAACCGCATCGGCATGGTGTTCCAGGAGCCGATGACCGCGCTGAACCCGGTGCACACCATCGCTCGTCAGGTGGGCGAGCCGCTGCGGCTGCACCGCGGCCTGTCGAAGGCCGAGGCGCGCAAGGAGGTGCTGGCCCTGCTCGACCGCGTGGGCATTCCCGATGCGGCCTCGCGGCTGGACGCCTATCCGCACCAGTTCTCCGGCGGCCAGCGCCAGCGCATCGGCATCGCCATGGCGCTGGCCTGCGGGCCCGACCTGCTGATCGCCGACGAACCGACGACGGCGCTGGACGTGACCATCCAGAAGCAGATCCTCGACCTGATCCAGGACCTGGTGAAGGAGCGCGGCATGGGCCTGATCCTGATCTCGCACGACCTGGGCGTGATCGCCAACAACGTGCAGCGCATGCTGGTGATGTACGGCGGCAGCGTGGTCGAGAGCGGGCCGACGGCCTCGGTGTTCGCGGCCAAGGCGCATCCCTACACCCAGGGGCTGTTCGCAGCCCGGCCGGTGCTGGGCGCGCCGCGCGGAGGCCGGCTGGCCACGATCCGCGGCAGCGTGCCGGAACTGGTCGATCTGCCGCCAGGCTGCCCTTTCGCGGGCCGCTGCGCCTTCACCGAGGACTACTGCCACACCACGCCCGTGCTGCCGACGCAGCTGCCGGGCGACCATGCCGTGCGCTGCCTGCGGCTGGACGCCGTCGCCGCGACCGCGGCAGAAGGAGCCACGGCATGAGCGCCGCTCGAGCCCATGCCGCGCGCGCAGCCGCCGCCATGCGCGGCGCTTCCCTCCTTTCCAGGGCTTTCCGATGAGCACCCCGCCCCTGCTGAAGGTCACCGACCTGATTCGCCACTACGCGCTGCCGCGCGAGAAGCTCTTTTCTCCGCCGCCCACCGTCAAGGCCCTCAACGGCGTCAGCTTCGAGGTGCAGGCCGGCCACAGCCTGGGCATCGTGGGGGAATCCGGCTCGGGCAAGTCCACCATCGCCCGGCTGGTGATGGCGCTGGACAAGCCCACGTCCGGCCGCATCGAATTGCTGGGCCGCGACCTGAACCAGCTATCGGCCGCCGAGCTGCGCACCGCGCGCCGCGATTTCCAGATGGTGTTCCAGGATCCGTACGGCTCGCTCGACCCGCGCCAGACCGTGGGCCGCATCGTGGCCGAGCCGCTGGACGCGCTGGCCAATGCCTCACGCGCCGAGCAGCGCGAGCGCGCGGCCGAATCGCTGGCCGCCGTAGGCCTGCGCAGCACCGACATCGACAAGTACCCACACGAGTTCTCGGGCGGCCAGCGCCAGCGCATCGCCATCGCGCGCGCCCTCATCACCAGGCCCAAGCTCATCGTGGCCGACGAGCCGGTGAGCGCGCTGGACGTGTCGGTGCAGGCCCAGGTGCTCAACCTCATGCAGGACCTGCAGCAGCAGTTCGGCGTGAGCTACCTGCTCATCAGCCACGATCTGGCCGTCGTCAACCACCTGTGCGACGACGTCTGCGTGGTGCTCAAGGGCCGCATCGTCGAGCAGGGGCCGCCCGAGCGGCTGTTCCGCGAGGCGGAGCATCCCTACACCCGCAGCCTGCTCGAAGCCGTTCAGCACGCGCCCTCCGGCGACGTGCTGCACGCGGCCTGAAAGCCGCTCCAGAGTTGGGCCACAATGGCCCGCGCCGAGGGGCCGCCGGCCGCTCGTGAACCGTTTCCGTCAGCCTTTTCGGAGATCTCACCTCATGTTGAATCGTCGCACCCTCCTGGTCACCGGCAGCGCCTCCGTCGCGCTGGCCAGCCCCCTCGCCTCGCTGGCCCAGAGCCGCAAGGACACCATGGTGCTGGGCATGACGCTGGAGCCGCCGGGCCTGGACCCGACCGCCGGCGCCGCCTCCGCCATCGGCGAGGTCGTGCTCTACAACATCCTTGAGACGCTCACCAAGATCAATGCCGACGGCAGCGTCTCGCCGCTGCTGGCCGAGAGCTGGGAAGTCTCGCCCGACCTGAAGACCTACACATTCAAGCTGCGCCGCGGCGTCAAGTTCAGCAATGGCGAGCCCTTCAATGCGCAGACCGTCAAGTTCGCCTTCGACCGCGCCGGCGGCGAGAAGAGCACCAACAAGGACAAGCGCACCTTCGCCAACATCAGCACGCAGGCGGTGGACGAGTACACCGTGGTGCTGATCAACAAGGAGATCGACCCCGACCTGCCCTTCGTGCTTGGCCAGGCCACGGCCGTGATCGTCGAGCCCAAGAGCGCCGACGGCAACGCCGCCAAGCCCGTGGGCACCGGCCCCTACAAGCTGGACGCCTGGGCCAAGGGCTCCACGCTGACGCTAAGCAAGTGGGAGGGCTTCCGCGACCCGAAGCTGGCCAAGCTCAACAAGATCGTCTTCCGCTTCATCTCCGACCCGGCGGCGCAGGCCGCCTCGCTGATGGCCGGCGATGTGGACGCCTTCCCGCGCATCGCCACGCGCGTGGTGCCGCAGTTCAAGGCCAATCCGCAGTTCCAGGTGATCCTCGGCGGCTCGCGCGCCAAGACCATCGTCGCCATCAACAGCAAGAAGAAGCCACTGGACGACGTGCGCGTGCGCCGCGCCATCCTGGCAGCCATCGACCGCAAGGCCTTCATCGACGGCGCGGCCGACGGCTTCGGCACGCCCATCGGGAGCCACTATGTGCCCGGCGCGCCCGGCTACGTGGACACCACCGGCATCAACCCCTACGACCCCGAGAAGGCCAAGAAGCTGCTGGCCGAAGCCGGCGTCAAGCTGCCGCTGGAACTCACCATGACGCTCCCGCCCCCGCCCTATGCCCGCCAGGGCGGCGAGGTGATCGTGGCGCAACTGGCCAAGGTCGGCATCACCGTGAAGACGCAGAACGTCGAATGGGCCCAGTGGCTGAGCCAGACCTACGGCGGTGGCCACAACTACGACCTGTCCATCATTTCGCACGTCGAGCCCTTCGACCTGGGCAACTATTCCAAGCCCGACTACTACTGGGGCTACGACAACAAGGCCTTCACCCAGCTCTACGACAAGATCAAGACCACGGGCGACGCCAAGGAGCGCAACAAGCTGCTGGGCGACGCGCAGAAGCTGCTGGCCCAGGACGCGGCCAACGGCTTCATGTACCAGCCGCAGTTCCCAGTGATCGCCAAGAAGAGCGTCAAGGGCCTGTGGACGCAGATGCCCATCTTCTGCAACGACCTGGCCGCGCTGCACTGGGGCTGATGCCCGGTTGAATAGAGGCGGCGGCAGAATGGATGCATGCCCGCCGCCTCCCACTTGCCCGCCGATCCGTTCGGCAACTCGATCAGCGTCAGCGACACCACCAGCCAACGGCTGATCGACGACTTCGCCTCTGGCTTCCTGGCCTGCGAATCCACAGCGGCCAAGCTGGTCACCGAAGGCCACGACGACGACGCCCCGCTCTTCCAGGCCTATGCCGCCGCGCTTCAGATGTTCGCGGAGACAGGCGATGCGCCCGCCGCCGCCCGGCCCCATATCGACCGCGCACGGGCCGGTGCCGCCAGCGTCACGGAACGCGAACGGCGCTTCATCGAGGCCGTCGCCGCCTGGGTCGAGGGCGACATGCGCCGCGCGATACAACTGCATGAGGAACAGGCCCGCGAGTTTCCGCGCGACCTGGTCTCCGTCAAGCTGGGCCAATACCACTGCTTCAATCTCGGCGACTGCGCCGGCATGCTGCGCCTGGGCCTGGCCGCCCTGCCCCATGCGGCCGACGTGCCGCAGGTGCATGGCATGGTGGCCTTCGGCTTCGAACAATGCCACCGGCTGCGCGAGGCCGAGGCCAGTGCCCGCCGCGCCATCGCGATGCAGCGCAAGGAGCCCTGGGCCCACCATGCGCTGGCGCACGTCATGCTCACCGAGGGCCGGCTGCACGAGGGCCTGGCCTTCATGGAGGACGTGAGCGAGACCTGGACGGGCCTGAACTCCTTCATGGTCACGCACAACTGGTGGCACCTGGCGCTGTTCCTCATCGACCTGGACCGTGCGGACGAGGCGCTGGCGGTGCACGACCGGCATTGCTGGGGAGTGGCCAAGGCCTATTCGCAGGACCAGATCGGCGCCGTATCCCTGCTCGCGCGACTGGAGCTGGCGGGCCAGGACGTGGGCGAGCGCTGGACCGAACTGGGCGGCTACCTGGCCCAGCACACGCAGGACCAGGTGCTGCCCTTCCTGGACCTGCAATACCTCTACGGCCTGGCCCGCGCCGGCCGGCCCGAGACCGATGCCCTGCTGGCCCGAATCGAGGCCTTTGCGCCCCAGGCGCCCGAAGCCAGTCGTCATGCGTGGCAGAAGGTGTGCGTGCCCGCGGCCCATGGCCTGGTGGCCCATGCGCGCGGCGAGTTCAAGAAGGCCGCAGAGGCATTGGGCACCGCGCTGCCCCGCATGATCGAGATCGGCGGCAGCCATGCGCAGCGGGACCTCTTCGGCCAGATCCAAGTCGACGCGCTCGTGCGCAGCGGCGAAGGCCGCCATCTGGCGCAGGCGCTGGACGTGGTGCAGCCGCAGCGCAACGGCCAACCGGAATCGCTGCGGCTGGCTCGGCTCGCCGATACGATCCACGCCGGCCTGGGGTTGCCGCAGGAGCCACGCTGATCCATGACCACGTCCGTCCCGCATTTCACCGAACCCACCACCCATTACTGGCAGCATCTGCTACCGGCAGACGCAGCACCGCTGCTCACGCCGCCCTGGCGACACGGCGTGCCCGCCACGCTGCCCGACGGCCGCGTGCTGATGCTGCCCATCCGCCAGATGGCCGAGGATCCGGGCCTCGCGGTCGCATCCTTCCTGTGCAACCAGGCATCGCTCGAAGTGGTCGACGAGCTCGGGCGCCTGCTCGCCGAGCGCCTGGCGCCCATCGCGCCCGAGGTGGTCATCGGCCTGCCCACGCTGGGCCTGACCTTCGCCCCGCTGGTCGCACGGCACCTGGGCCACGCGCGCTACGTGCCGCTGGGCTATTCGCGCAAGTTCTGGTACGACGAGACGCTGTCGGGCGCGGTGCAGTCCATCACCACGCCCACGCCGGGCAAGCGCGTCTACCTCGACCCGCACCTGCTTCCGCTGGTGCAGGGCATGCGCGCCGTGTTGGTGGACGATGCCGTGAGCAGCGGCCGCACGCTGCTCGCACCGTGGACCATGCTGGAGTCCATCGGCGTCGAAGTGGCGGCCGTGGGCGTGGCGATGCGGCAGGGCCAGCGCTGGCGAGACACGCTGGGGCCGGAGCGCGCTGCACGCGTCATCGGCGTCTTCGAAAGCCCGCTGCTGCGCGCGACCGGCGACGGCTGGGTGCCGCGGGACTGAGCCGCATCAGCAGCCTCGTCGCATGAGCACCGTCACACCACACGCGCCGGCTTCTCTGCCCCAGGTCCGCGCCCTGTTCACCCAGTGGCTGGCGCGGGCCGCGGAGGCTGGCGTCGCGCTGCGGGCGCCACCGCCCGAGCCCACCACCTGCTGCGGCCGCGGCTGCAACGGCTGCGTGTGGGACGGCTTCTATGCCGCCGCCGACTGGTGGATGGAGGATGCGCAGGAGGCCCTGACTCCGGCTAAGGCCGCGACAGAGACTCAGCGCAGATAGGCCTGCACCAGCGACACCCAGTAGCTCGCCGTGCTCGGCAGGATCTCGTCGTTGAAGTCGTAGCCGGTGTTGTGGACCATGCAGCCCGGCCCGTTGCCCGGCGTGCCGTCGCCGTTGCCCACGATGAAGTAGCAGCCCGGCACCGCGTTGAGCATGAAGGCGAAGTCGTCGCTGGCCTGCAGCGGCGCCATGTTCTCGATCAGCGCGCGCTCGCCCATCGTCTGCAATGCCACCTCGCGGGCGAAGGCGGCGGCCCCGGCGTCGTTGACGCAGGGCGGCATCTTCCACTGATAGTCGACCTTGGCGGTGGCGCCGTGCACCGCCGCCTGTGCGGACGCCATGGCCGTGATGCGATCACGCAGAAGCGCCCGCACCTCGGGCCGCCGCGCGCGGATGGTGAGCTTGAGCTCGGCCGTGTTAGGAATCACGTTGGGTGCCTGCCCGGCATGCATCGAGCCGACGGTGACCACCGCCATGTCGTTCGGGTCCACCTCGCGCGAGACCAGCGTCTGCAGCGCCAGGATGAGGTGCGCCGCCACCACCACCGGGTCCACCGTCGTGTGCGGCATGGCGCCATGGCCGCCCTTGCCTTCGACGGTGATCACCGCCGTGTCGGACGAGCTGTAGATCGGCCCCGCGAGGAAGCCGAAGCGCCCCGCCGGAAAGCCGGGCTCGTTGTGGTACGCGTAGACGGCATCGCAGGGAAAGCGTTCGAACAGGCCTTCCTCGACCATGCGCTTGGCGCCCATCAGACCTTCCTCGGCGGGCTGGAAGATGAGGTTGAGCGTGCCATTGAAGGCTCGGCTCGCGGCCAGCACCTGCGCTGCCGCCAGCAGCGTGGCGGTGTGGCCATCGTGGCCGCAGGCGTGCATGCGGCCGGGCTGTCGGCTGGCCCAGGGCAGGCCGGTGGTCTCGGTCATGGGCAGCGCATCCATGTCGGCGCGCAACCCGAGGCGCTTGCCGCCCGTGCCGACCGTCAGCGTGCCCACCACGCCGGTGCCGCCCAGCCCGCGGTGCACGGTGTAGCCCCATCGGGCCAGACGCTCGGCCACCAGCGCGCTGGTCTGCTCTTCCTCGTAGCCCAGCTCGGGATTGGCATGGATCTGCCGGCGCAGGCCGACCATGTCGTCGAGGTGGGCGGCGATGCCGGGATGGATGGGAACGTCGATCATGCGAAGGGGCTTGCAGTGGCCATGCCAGTCGCCGGCCGGCTGGGGCCGGTCGGCGAAAGCTGCGCATTCTGCGCCTCCGGGCAGGCATTCACGCCAGCATGCGACGGGCGCCTCGGGACGAACCTCTGAACCGGCCCGGAAATTGGCCTCGAACTTGCTATAAACAGTGCCCTTCCGGCCTGCCCAGAATCCACAACACCATGGCTCCCTTCGACCATCTTCCCTCCCTCACCCGCCGCCAGCTCGGACTGGGCGCCATCGCCCTCGCCGGCGGGCTGGCCGCAGGCCCGCGCGCCTGGGCCGCCACCGGCAAGGGCACGGCAGTGCTGGGCATCGATGCCGATCCGCCCACGCTCAACCTGGGCACCACCACCGACTTCGCGGCCGGCGACGTGTCGGCCAAGATCCTCGAGGGCCTGGTCTGGCTGGACCAGCAATACAACCCGCAGCCCTCGCTCGCCACGGCGTGGACCGTGTCGCCCGACGGCAAGACCTACCGCTTCACGCTGCGCAAGGGCGTCAAGTGGCACGACGGCCGCGACTTCAGCAGCGCCGACGTCCGCTTCTCGCTGAACGAAGTCGTCGGCAAGCTGCATCCGCGCGCCGCGCCGGTGTTCAAGAACTTGGGCGTGGAGGTGGAGGCGCCCGACGCCTTCACCGTCGTCATCAGGCTGCAGAAGCCCTATGCGCCCTTCCTGTCGCAGATGACGGTGTTCGACGCACCCATCCTGCCGAAGCACGTCTACGAAAGCGGCAACGTCGGCACCAACCCCGCCAACCAGAAGCCGGTGGGCACGGGCCCTTTCAAGTTCAGCGAATGGAAGCGCGGCTCCACCCTCACGCTGGTGCGCAACGACCAGTACTGGGACACCGGCAAGCCCTACTTGCAGAGCCTGATCTTCCAGGTCATCCCACAGGCGGCCAATCGCGTGCCGGCGCTGCAGACCGGCGAGATCGACGAGCTGCTGGACTTCTACACGCCCAAGCCCGAGGTGCCGCGCATCCTGGCCGACAAGGGCCTGGCCACGCGCCGCGGCGTCAACATCCCGGCCATCTACTTCCTGATGTTCAACACCCAGTCGCCGCTGCTGTCGAAGGTGGAAGCACGGCACGCGCTGGCCTTCGCCATCGACCGGCCGCGGCTGGTCAAGCAGGTGATGAACGGCATCGCGCGGCCCGGTGCCGGCGCCTTCGGCGACGGCTTCAAATGGCTGATGAACGACGACGTCGGCTACGACCGCAAATACCCGCTCAACCCGGCCAAGGCCAAAGCCCTGCTCGACAAGCTGGGCATCAAGCCCGGCACGACCACGCTGCGCATGCCCTTCGACGCCGGCCGCGCGCAGATGCGGGCACAGGCACAGATCATCCAGGACAACCTGCGTCAGATCGGCCTGGAGGTGAAGCTGGAGCCGCTGGAGCGTTCGGTGTACTACGACCGCGTGTTCGCCAAGCGGGACTTCGACATGACGCTGGCTTCGTACTTCTCCGCGGGCGATCCGGCCATCGGCTACACGCGGCTCTACAACACCTACACCGGCACCGCGCCCAACACCAACGCCAGCGGCTATTCCAACCCCAAGGTCGATGCTCTGCTGGCCGAGGCCGCCACCTCGGTCGACCGCGCGCAGCGCGCCCGCGACTACAAGGCGCTGCAGGTGATCCTGAACGAGGACCTGCCCTCGCTGGTCCTGTTCGACGAGGAGACGGTGGACACCGCCTCGAAAAAGCTGAGCGGCGTGTTCCCCGCGCTGGACGCGCGCGACCAGTGGGCCGGCGTGCGCCGCGCCGACTGAGCGCGGCCCGCCAGTCCGATGGGCCGTTTCATCCTCCGACGCCTGTTGCAGGCGGTGCCGCTGCTGCTCGCGGTGGTGGTGCTCAACTTTCTGCTGATCGCCTTCACGCCCGGCGACCCGATCACGCTCTTGGTCGGCGACTTTCCGGCGCCGCCCGAATACCTCGCGCAGATGCGCCGCGACTACGGCCTGGACCAGCCCGTGTGGATGCAGTTGCTGCGCTACCTGGGCAAGGTGCTGCAGGGCGACTTCGGCTTTTCCTTCGCCAACCAGCAGCCGGTGGCGAGCCTGATCCTCGAACGCCTGGGCGCCACGCTGGAGCTCACGCTCACCGCGCTCGGCCTGGCCAGCGTGTTGGGCGTCGCCTTCGGCGTGCTGGCGGCACGCTCACGCGGTGGACCGGCCGACTCGGTGATCCAGGCCGCATCGTCCGCGGGATATGCGGTGCCGGACTTCTGGCTGGGCCAACTGCTGATCCTGGCCTTCGCCATCGGCCTGGGCTGGCTGCCCTCGCAGGGCTACAACCCGGTGCGCGGCGTGGCGCCAGGCTGGGAAGGCTTCGTACAGCACCTGCGCTACCTGCTGCTGCCGGCGCTGGCGCTGTCGATGCGCTACCTGACGCTCATCACGCGGATCACGCGCGCCTCGATGCTGGAGGTGATGAACGCCGACTACATCCTCGCGGCCCGCGCCCGCGGCAGCGCCGAATGGCAGGTGGTGATCGGCCATGCGCTGCGCAACGCGGCGGCGCCGGTGCTCACCGTCATCGGCTACAACCTGGGCTTCGTGCTGGCCGGCTCGGCGCTGATCGAGGCCGTCTTCGCCTGGCCGGGCATCGGCCGGCTGCTCTACGAATCCATCGCCAAGCGTGACTATCCGGTGATGCTGGCCATCCTGCTGATGGTGTCGGTGACGGTGGTGCTGGCCAACCTGCTCACCGACATCCTGCATCGCCTGCTGGACCCTCGGCTGGAAAGAGCATGAGGCAGGGCCTCGACGCTTCAAGACGATGACCTCCTCCTCTACTCCCTCCTTGCCGCTGGCGACCGAGCCCGCGGTGGGCACGGCCTTCCAGCGCGCCGGCTTCTGGCGGCGCCTGCTGCGCCGGCCCGGCAGCCGGCTGGCTCTGGCCTGGCTGGTGCTGCTGCTGGCCACGGCGATCCTCGCGCCCTGGGTGGGCCGCGTCGATCCGCTCTCCGGCGGCGGCGATGCGCTGCTGCCGCCTTTCTCGACCAGCCATTGGCTGGGCACCGACGACCTGGGCCGCGACATCTGGGCGCGGGTGGTGCACGGCTCGCGCATCTCGCTGATCGTGGGCGTGGCCAGCGCCCTGCTGGCGGTGGCCGTGGGCGTCATCGTAGGCGCGCTGGCCGGGTACTTCGGCGGCCTGCTCGATGCGGTGCTGATGCGCACGGCCGAGTTCTTCCAGACCCTGCCGCGTTTCGTGGTAGCGCTGATCGTCATCGCGCTCTATGGCACCAGCGTCGCCAAGATGGTGCTGGTGATCGCGGCGCTGTCGTGGCCGCAACTCGCGCGCGTGGTGCGGGCCTCGGTGGCGAGCCTGCGGCAGTCGCAGTTCGTGGAGGCGGCGCGCGTGGCGGGCATGGGCCACGGCGGCATCATCCTGCGCGAGATCCTGCCCAACGTGGCCGCGCCCATCATCGTGCTCGGCTCGCTGGACATCGCCATGGCCATCCTGATCGAGGCCAGCCTGAGCTTCTTCGGCCTGGGCGACCCCAACCTGGTCTCGTGGGGCACCATGCTCAACGAGGCGCAGCAGTACCTGCGCGACGCCTGGTGGATGTCGGTGTTTCCCGGCTTGGCCATCGCGCTCACCGTGCTGGGCTTCAACCTGATGGGCGACGCCCTGAACGATGCGCTCAATCCGCGCGGGGAGTCGTCTCGATGAATGTCCCATCCTCTCTGGCGACCTCCGTCGACGGTGCGCTGGAAGCGGCCGAACCGCCGCTGCTCGACGTGCGCGGCCTGTCGGTCGACGTGGGCCGCGGTGCGCAGACGCTTCGCGTGGTGCGCGACGTGAGCTTCACCGTGCGGCGTGGCGAGGCGGTGGGGCTCGTCGGCGAGTCCGGCTCGGGCAAGTCGATGACGGCCTTCGCGCTGATGAATCTCTTCCCCTCGCCGCTCGCGCGCGTGGCCGAAGGCGAAGTGCGGCTGCAGGGACACGACCTGCGCGGCCTCGACTCGGAGTCGATGCGGCAGGTGCGCGGCGCGGGCATCGGCATGGTCTTCCAGGACCCGACCAGTTATCTCGACCCGCTGATCCCTGTCGGTCGTCAGATCGCCGAGCCCCTGCGCGCCCATGGACGCACCAATGGTCTCGACGCCCGGGTGCGCGAGCTGATCGATCTGATGGAGCTTCCCCAGCCCGCACAGACCGCGCGCAAGTACCCGCACGAACTCTCCGGCGGACAGCGCCAGCGCATCCTGATCGCCGCGGCGCTGGCGATGCGACCTGCGCTGCTGATCGCCGATGAGCCCACCACCGCGCTGGACGTGACGGTGCAGGCCGGCATCCTGCAGCTGCTGGCGCGGCTGCGGCGCGAGCTGGACCTGGGCATCCTGCTGATCACCCACGACCTGGGCGTGGTGGCCGAGACCTGTCAGCGCGTCAATGTGATGTACGCGGGCGAGATCGTCGAGCAGGAGGCCGTCGGCCAGCTCTTCGCCGCGCCGCGCCACCCTTACACGCAGGGGCTGCTCGGCAGCATCCTCACGCCGCAGTCGCGGGCGCATTCGCTGTTCTCCATACCGGGCGCGGTGCCCATCGCCGGACGCTGGCCGAGCGGGTGCCGCTTTCATCCGCGCTGCCCCATCGCACGGCCCGGGCTCTGCGACGTGCAGCCGCCGGCCTTGCTCGGCAGCGGCCTGGGCGAAGGGGCGGACCGCTGCCACCTGAGCGCCGAGCGCGGCAGTGCCAATGCGTGGCATGCGGCGGAGATCGGCGCATGACGGGCCACACGATGACGCCCGGCGGCCTTGCAGCCTCAACCGGGGCTGAACCCCGGACCTCGACCATTGCCGGGCCGCTGCTCGAGGCCCGCAACGTCGGCCGCAGCTTTGCCCAGCGCGGCACCGGCGGCCTATGGCGCGCACGCCAGACTCAGCTGGCGGTGGACGGCGTGTCCATTCAGATCCATCCCGGCGAGGTGGTGGCGCTGGTCGGCGAAAGCGGCAGCGGCAAGACCACGCTGGGCCGCATGCTGCTCGGCCTGACCGCGCCCAGCAGCGGCCAGGTGCTGTTCCGCGGCGAAGATGTGGCCGGGCTGCGCGGCGAGGCCTGGCAGCGCTTCCGCCGCGAGGTGCAGGTGGTCTTCCAGGACACGGGCGGTTCGCTCAACCCGCGCCACACCATCGGCCAGAGCGTGGCCCTGCCGCTGCGCCACAACCGCGGCCTCGACGCCGCCGCGAGCGCACGCGAGGTCGATGCGCTGCTGGAGCAGGTCGGTCTGCCGCCCGCTCACTTCCGCCACCGGCTGCCGCACGAGCTGTCGGGCGGCCAGCGCCAGCGCGTGGGCATCGCTCGCGCCCTGGCCTCGCAGCCGGCTGTGATCGTGGCGGACGAGCCGGTCTCGGCGCTGGACGTGTCCATCCGCGCGCAGATCCTGCGGCTCATGGCCGAACTGCAGCGCGAACGTGGCCTGGCCTACCTGTTCATCACCCACGACCTTGGTGTGGTGCGCGCGCTGGCCGACCGCGTGCTGGTGATGACCGGCGGCCGCGTGGTCGAAAGCGGCAGCGCCGACGAAGTGCTGGAACGACCGCAGCATGCTTACACCCGGCGGCTGCTGGCGGCGACGCCGGTGCCGGATCCCGCGAGGCAGCGGGCGGACTGATGCGCGGCGGATGACGCCTGGCTTCTGCTTCGGTGGATCGCCTGTTTAAGCGACCGCCGACGCTCAGCCCTGCGCCATCAGCGCATCGCACTCGCGCGCGAACGCCGCGCGCCAATCCCCTCGCGTACTGTCGTCGATCCAGGCCGCATCCAGGCCATTGAGCATGAAGCCGCGCAGGTCTTCGCGCGTGAAGCCGAAGTCGCTCACCATCTTGCGCCAGGCCTGCGTGGGCGTGACCAGGTGCAGCGTCGGGTCATCGGTGTTGGGGTGGATGCGCAGGCCGAGGCCCGGCATGCGGCGGATGGGATGGTCCAGAGCCCAGCGCTCGGGCGGCAGGGTGCGCAGGTAGTAGGAGTTGGTAGGCACCACGGTGAAGACGATGCCGCGGTCTGCACATTCGCGGGCGAAGTCGGGCGCGTCGACGATGGTGTAGCCGTGGTCGATGCGGTCCACCTTGAGCAGTTCGACGGCGGTGCGCACATTCGTCCAGGGCATGCCGAACTCGCCGGCATGGGCGGTGGTCTTGAGGCCGCCTTCGCGCGCCAGCGCATAGGCAGGTGCAAACCATTCGGGTGGGTGGTCTATCTCGCTGTAGTCGATGCCGATGCCCACCACCTCGTCCACGCGGTGCGCCCGCACCCACTCGACCATCTCCACCGCGGCCTCGGGCGAGGCCTCGCGGTCGATGGCGGGGATCAGCCGGCCCACGATGCCGTGGTCAGCCTGGGCGTCATGGATGGCGCGCACGATGGCGGCCAGCGCCTGCGGATAGGCGATGCCCGACTTCTGCGCGGTGCCCGTGGGGTTCCAGAAGAACTCGGCATAGCGCACGGTGTGGGCGGCGGCGTCCTGCAGGTATTCGTAGGTCAGCCGGTGCAGGTCGTCGGGCGAGCGGATGAGTTGCGCGTCGAGCGTGCGCAGGGCCTTGAGCACGCCCACCGGCTTCTCGCCGCGGATGTAGAAGGCGTCGATCTCGGGCTGGGTGATAGCCGCCTTGGCGCGCCGCGCGAGGTCGCTGAAGGTGGCGTGGCGCACGGTGCCCAGCAGGTGGCAGTGCAGTTCCACCTTGGGCAGCGCATGGCAGAAATGGGTGAGCGCGTCGGTCATCGGCGCATCGTAGTGCGCGGCGCCTGAGCCGGCGCGGACCGGGGCGCCCGACCCGCGGCCGGGCTCGGGCTCAGGCTGCAGCGGCGGCCAGCGCGTCCAGCACCACACGGCGTACGCGCGCCTCGTCGGCGATGTGGGCCACGCGCGCATTGGCCACGGCCTTGCGCGGCACGCGCCACTCCACCACCGTCATGCCGCGCGTATGACGGCCCTCGCATTCGGCCACCACGTGGGCGGACCGCCACTGCATGCAGTCCGCATCGACCAGCGCCGCTGCGGCCGTGGGATCGTAGAGCGACATCGGCAGGCGGCCATCGGGGCTGGCGATGCGCAAATAGCCCAGCAGCAGGTCGCCCAGCAACCGCCCGCGCGACGTGCCCATGTCGTGCAGTTGCTGCGCATCGTCGGCATGCACGCGCACCTGGCGGCAGGCGTCCAGGCCCACCATCTCCAGCGGCACGCCGGCATCGAGCACGACGTTGATGGCTTCCGGGTCCACCGCGGCATTGAACTCGGCCGCGGCCGTGTGGTTGCCCGGGCCGGCGCTGCCGCCCATCCAGACCAGCCGGCCGATGCGCGGCGCCAGCGTGGCGTCGCGCTGCAGCAGCGTGGCGATGTTGGTGAGCGGGCCCAGGGCCAGCACCGTGGCCGGCGCGTCGGCCTGCCGCAGCCAGGCGGCCAGGGCGTCGACGGCAGGCAGCGCATCGAGCACCGCACGCGCAGGCGGCAGTTGCTCGCCAGCCGAGGCCATCGCGTCCTCGCCCAGGATGTTCTGCGCCGTGACCAGCGCGCCCACCAGCGGCGCAGAACAGCCCGCATGGATCGGCATGCGCCAGCCGAAGCAGAGCGCCGCGCGCAGGGCGTTGTCCGTCACCACCGGCAGCGGCGCATTGCCGGCCACCAGGGAGAGTCCGTCGATGGTCCAGCCCGGCTGCTGCGCCACCGCGATCACGGCGGCCAGGTCGTCGAAGCCGAGGTCGGTGTCGATCCAGACGTGGT
The DNA here is from genome assembly GCF_913773995.1 of uncultured Pseudacidovorax sp. GTDB lineage: Bacteria > Pseudomonadota > Gammaproteobacteria > Burkholderiales > Burkholderiaceae_C > Xenophilus. The sequence continues at coordinate 1,859 of NZ_CAJYES010000202.1, read as the reverse complement.
TCATGGGCGGCTTCAGAGCTTCAGATGCCGCCGCTGGTCGTAGCTGGGCTGTGGACCCAGGCCCTCCAGATGGGCCGTCTCGGCCCAACCGACGATGGCCAGCGCCTCGGGCCGGGCCGGGTCGTCGATGCGGATGCGATTGATGCCCGCGTTGGGAATGTCGCTCTGCCGCGGCCCGTCCAGGCCCAGGCCGTGCACCGTGCGCCAGACCATGTCGAGCACGCCGCCGTGCGTGACCACCAGCACTGGCCCGCCCGTGTGCTGCGCGGCGATGTCGGCCAGGGCCCGCATCACCCGGGCATGGAACTGCCGCGTGCTCTCGCCGCCGGGCAGCGACCGGTCGGCCTCGAAGCGCAGCCAGCCGTCCCAGGCTTCGGGATGCTTCTCGCGGATCTCCTCGGCCCGCAGGCCCTCGCCCACGCCGAAGGCCTGCTCACGCAACGTGACCGTGGTGCGCACCGGCAGGCCCAGCTGCTGCGCCGCGGGCGCCGCGGTCTGCTGGGTGCGCAGCAGGTCGCTGCAGACGATGTGCTGCACCGGCTCACGGGCCAGCGCCAGGCCCAGGCGCCGCGCCTGCTCATGGCCGGTGTCGTTGAGGGGAACGTCGATGTGGCCCTGGAAGCGCAACTCGCGGTTCCAGTCGGTTTCGCCATGGCGGATGAGGATCAAGTCGGTGGGCATGCTCCGGCCATTGTCCATGGCCGCCTGCGGCCAACGTCAGGCCACGGTCAAGATGGGGAACAAGGCACCCACCGGCAGCCGGGGCGCCGGCGTGAACACCGACAGCAGTGCGCCCAGCACCACCGACGCCACGATGGCACATAGCGCGAACACCACCGTATAGACCAGCGCCTTCTCGGCAGGGCACTCCATGAGCACCGGCACGCCGATGTAGAAAAGATAGACCGAATAAAGGCCAACCAGAGCCCCCAGCACCGCCAGCGAGGGCAGCAGACTGAAGATGCCGCCCACGAAGCCGGCGGTGCTGGCATAGGCCACCAGCTTGAGGGCCTGGATCGGGCTGCGCTGCCCGCCGAAGCTGGGCGCCAGCGCGTCCACGATCAGCGCCAGCACATAGACCATCACCAGCGACAGCACATAGCTCACGACGGCCTGCACCAGCCCGGTCACGATCGGCAGCCGGAAGCTGACACCAAACGCGCCGGCCCCGATGATCGATAGGCCGATGAAGCCCGCCACGGCCGGGATCGCCGCCAGGATCAACAGGTAGTCGCGGTAGAGCGTCGCGGTGTCGGTGGACTCGGCCGCGATCTCGGGCCAGGTGCGCTTGGGGCGCAGCAGAATGTCCTGCACGCGTTGGACCAGTTTCATGGAAAACGACTCCTCCGTTGGCAACAACGGAAAGTCTAGGCAGCGCCCGACAGCCTGGCTGCTGGCCGTGCAGCCTATGCCGATGGCGCATGGCCGCCACGCCGCTGCAACAATGGACAGATGCCTGCCGACACCCCTGCCCGCCTCGTCTTCCTTCCCGGTCTCGCCTGCGACGAACGCCTGTGGGCGGCGCAGCTGCCCGCCATGCCCGACGCGTTGCGCCCCCGCGTGGCGGATGTCAGCCGACGCCACGGCAGCATCGAGGCGATGGCGCGTGCACTGCTGGACGAAGAAGAGGGGCCGCTGCTGCTGGCCGGCGCCTCCATGGGCGGCATGGTGGCCATGGAAGCCGCCCGCCAGGCACCGGAGCGAGTCGCCGGCCTGGCCCTGCTCGGCACCTCGCCGCTGCCGGAGACGCCAGAGATGCACGCACTGCGCACCGCCGCCATCGAGGAATTCGCCGCCGGCCGTGCCGAGGCGGTGATCCGGGCCAACGTGGCCTTCGCCTTCCATCCGGCGAATGCCGC
>NZ_CAJYES010000201.1 GCF_913773995.1 uncultured Pseudacidovorax sp. | reverse complement strand
TGTTCATGCGCGGCTTCGGCGTGCCGCCGCAGGTGGTGCGCCGGGCGGCGCGCGGCACCGACTGAACGGCCGCACAGGCACGGCCTCGTGCCCGGCGTGCGCCGCGTGCGACCGCCTACCGGCGCCTCGCCGGCTTCCTACAAGGCCCGCGCAGGGCCCCGCAACCATGGGTGTCGACCTCTTCCCCACGCGAAGGACCCCGACTCCATGCTTGCCATGAACTACCGCGGCCCCTACCGGGTGCGCATCGACGAACGCGCCGAGCCCGAGATCGAGCACCCGGGAGATGCCATCGTGCGCGTCACCCGCAGTTGCATCTGCGGCTCGGACCTGCACCTCTACCACGGCCTGGTGCCCGACACCCGCGTCGGCACCACCTTCGGCCACGAGTTCACCGGTGTGGTCGAGCGCGTGGGCCCCGACGTGCAGCGCCTGAAGCCCGGCGACCGGGTGCTGGTGCCCTTCAACATCTTCTGCGGCACCTGCTTCTTCTGCAGCCGCGAGCTGTTCAGCAACTGCCACAACGTCAACCCCGAGGCCACGGCGGTGGGCGGCATCTACGGCTACTCGCACACCACCGGCGGCTATGCCGGCGGCCAGGCGGAATACGTGCGCGTGCCCATGGCCGACATCGGCCCCACGGTACTGCCGGAGGGCCTGGACGAGGACGACGCCGTGCTGCTGACCGACGTCTTCCCCACGGGCTACCAGGCCGCCGAGATGGGCAGCATCCGCGAGGGCGACACGGTGGTCGTGTTCGGTGCCGGGCCCGTGGGGCTGTTCGCCGCCCGCTCGGCCTGGTTCATGGGCGCGGGCCGGGTGATCGTGGTGGACCACGTGGAATACCGCCTGGCCTTCGCGCGCGAGTTCGCCCACTGCGAGACGGTGGACTTCAAGTCGGTGGGCGACATGGCCATCCACATCAAGAAGATGACCGACGGCCTGGGTGCCGACGTGTGCATCGACTGCGTGGGCGCCGAGGCCGCCGGCAGCTTCGCCCAGACGCTGACCGGCGTGAAGCTCAAGCTGCAGGGCGGCGCTGCCACGGTGCTGCACTGGGCCATCAACTCGGTGCGCAAGGGCGGGCATGTGTCCATCGTGGGCGTGTACGGACCCACCTTCAACGCACTGCCCATCGGCAATGCGGTCAACAAGGGCCTGACGCTGCGCATGAACCAGGCCTCGGTCAAGCGCCACCTGCCCAAGCTCATCGAGCATGTGCAGGCCGGCCGCATACGCCCCCGCGACATCATCACCCACCGCCTGCCGCTGGAGGAGGTGGCCGAGGGCTACCACCTGTTCAGCAGCAAGCTGGACGACTGCATCAAGGTCGTGCTGCTGCCGCCCTCGGCGCGCGCCTGACGAACGCACACGGAGGCCCCATGGCAGACAGCTCGAACACCGACTCCACCTCTTCTTCCGCGGACGCATCCACGCGCCATGCCCACATCCCCGGCTGGGGCGTGGACCGTGACCGCAACAGTCGCCCCGCCGTGCCCATGGAGCGCACGCCGCCCCGCCTGGAGGGCGTGCACTGGACGCAGCCGGCGCAGCAACCCCAGACGGTGGAGGTGCTGTGCTCCACCGAGCGCGACAGCACCCTCACGCCCATCTTCGGCAGCACGCTGCCGCCGCAAGGCGTCAGCGGCGGCCTGCGCCGCGCCGCCTTCCGCTTCAGCGAGAACGACCTGCGGCACTGGCTGATCCTGCTGCTGGCCGACCGCACCGAGATGGTCGAGGGCGTGATCGACGACTTGCGCCGTGGCCATGTGCCCAACCTGGTGGCCGAGATGGGCCTGGGCGCCGCCTGGAAGCACGACCGGCCGCGCCTCATCCGCAAGCTGGCCTGGACGGCCGGCAGCGCCGTGCTGCTGGGCCTGCTGCTGAGACGGCGGCGCGGCAGCGGTCGGCGCCTGCGCTGAACGGCGAGCCGTGCCTCGCCGCGCCGGCGAAGCGGCCCCGACGACGAACCCCGAGAAGGAAAGCGCGCCATGATGCGAACCGCCACCGAGTGCCTGGCGCCTTACGCCACCAACATGATCCGGCTCGACCACACGCATGTGGTCGCCACCTTCCATCACTACCGCACCACCGACCACCCGCGCGTCAAGCGCGGGCTGGTCGATCAGGTCTGCCTGGCGCTGGAGGTGCATGCGCAGCTGGAGGAAGAGATCTTCTATCCCGCGCTGCGCGCCGTCGCCGGCGACGAGGAGGCCATGCAGAAGAGCGTGCCGGAGCACGCCGAGATGAAGCGCCTGATCGGCCGCCTGCGCGGCATGGCCCCGGAAGACCCGGCCTTCGACGACACCTTCATGGAACTGCTGCGCGACGTGCTGCACCATGTGGCCGACGAAGAGACCCTCCTCCTGCCGCTGGCCGAACGGCGGCTGCACGACCGGCTGGGCGAACTCGGCCTGGCCATGACCAAACGGCGCATGGAACTGCTGGTGCCCCGCACCGGCGAACTGGCCTCGGCCATGGCGCGGTCGATGTCGCTGGCCACGCTCGCCGCCACGGCGGCTGTCGCGGCGGCACTGACGGCGCTGTGCCTGCACCGCCACCGGCCTCTCAGCTGATGCCCTCGGCGCCCAGCGCCGCGAGGCGCTCGCGCAGGAATTCGGCGAACGCGTAGGCGATCACCGGCAGCTGCCGGCCGCGCAGGCAGCCCAGCACCAGTTCGCCCTGCGGAAAGGCCCGGTCCTCGATGGCGCGGGCGACCAGCTCGGCATCGCCCAGCTCGGTGCCCACCGCCATCTGGAAGGTGATGGACCGGCGGTCGGCCAGGCAGCCGCGCAGGAACTCGAAGCTGTTGCTCTCCACCATGGGCTGGAAGCGGGTGGAGCTGCGCGCGAGGAAGCGCTCCAGCAGCTGGCGGCCACCGATGTCCCGGTTGGGCAGCACGAGGGGATAGTCGGCGCAATCGCGCAGCCGCAATGCGGTGTGACCGGCCAGCGGATGCTCGACGTGCATCATGGCCATCAGCCGCTGGCCGGCCACGTCCAGCCGCTGGATGTCGGACTCGGCCGGCAGGTTGAACACCAGGGCCAGATCGGTGTCCAGGCTGCGCAGGGCTTCGGCGGCATGCACGTGGTCGCCGATGCGCGCGTCGAAGGCCACCAGCGGATGCGTCTCGCGGAAGGCTGCGATGGCCGCCGGCAGGAAGCGCGGCGCCAGCGCCTGGCTGGCCACCAGCCGCACCCGGCCGCGGCGCAGGCCCTGCAGTTCCTCGATCTCGGAGCGCACCCGCTCCAGCTCGGCGCCGCGGTCGCGGATGTAGCGCACGAACAGCTCGCCCGCGGCGGTGAGCCGCATGCCGCGCGGCAGCCGCTCGAAGATGGGCGTGCCCAGCTCCTCCTCGATGTCCTGGATGCGGCGGTTGACGGCCGAAGGCGCGACGTGCAGCCGCTCGGCCGCCTGGCGGATGGAGCCGATGCGCGCCACTTCATCGACGTAGCGCAGCAGGCGCAGATGGTTCATGCGCCCATTGTGGTGTCTGCGTGCGCGTGCAGCAGGCGCGCCATCTCGGCGCTGGCCGCTGCACCCTTCAGGGCCGAGTCCCACAGGCGCGCCGCCAGCGTCTCGTGCAGGCGCAGTGCTTCCTCGTCCTCGCTGATCATCGCCACGCCATAGTGCAGGTTGGTCGGCTCCACGATGCGGAAGGGGCTGGTCACCAGCACGCGGCGCCCGTGCGGCAGCTGGACCAGCTGGAAACCGCTGGTCGGCAGCGGCTGGGTGGTCAGCACGACCTGCACGCCCATCGGCGGCGAGGCGATCAGGCCGGCCAGCCGTTCCATCTCGCGCCGCGCGGCCACGCGCCGGGCAGCGCGTTCTGCCGCGGGCAGCCGCGGGTGGCCACCGAGCCCGTGTGTGAGATAGCGCTCGATGTCGCTCACCGGCACGATGTTGACGAGCGCCGGCCGGTTGCGTGCGAAGGCGGCCTTGCGCTTGGCCAGCAGGTGCATCAGGCGCTCGGCCTCGGCCGGACTCAGGGCGGTCTGGTCGTCGCGCCGGTCGACCAGGCGTTCGGCCAGTGCGGCGTCGTAGTCGTCCGAACTCAGCATGTACGCCTGCGGCCCGAACACCACGGTCATCTGCGTGGCCTCGGCCTCCAGCCGCTGCTGGCGGTCGAAGAACAGCATGCCGTGGGTGATGTACTCGTTGCCCAGGCCGAGCAGGGCACTGGTCGAGGTCTCGTACAGCCGGGCCAGCCTTTCGAGCACCTCGAGCTTGACCACATCGCCCGACTCGTAGCGGTAGAGCAGCGCGCGCGAGATGCCGGCCGCGCGCGCCACCTGCTCGGTGCTCAGGCGTGCGTCCTGGCGCCGGCTGCGCAGGCGCTCGCCGATGTGGGCGTAGTGGTGCGTGGTGGTCATGGCTGTCGCCGTCTCGTTAATGAGTCAGTTCGCGAAATTGCACGTTGTGACGCCGGGCGGGTCGGCCTACGCTGGCCCGGCCATCGCAATACATCACGCAACGAACATGCCCACCATTTCCGTCGACGGGGTACCCGTCCACTACATCGAAGCCGGCCGCGGCGAGCGCGCCATCGTCTTCCTGCACGGCGGCTTCGGCAGCTCCTCGGAACTGTGGGAGCGCACCCTGCAGGCGCTGCCCGCCGGCTGGCGCGGCTACGCCATCGACAACTTCCTGCGCTCGGGCGCGCCACCCGACGGCTACAGCGTGCAGTCGCTGGCGCGCCGCGTGCGCGGCTTCGTCGACGCGCTGGATCTCGAAAAGCCCGTGATCGGCGGCCATTCGATGGGCGGCGTGGTCAGCCAGATCGCCGCCTCGAACGACCCCGGGCGCTACGGCGGCGTGGTGCTGGTGTGCACCGGCGCCGTCATGACCAACCACACGCTGGGCCGGGTGCTGCTGCAGGACCTGCGCGACAACGGCCATGCCAACCTGCGCGAGATCAGTGCGCACTGGTTCCGCGAACTCCCCGAAGGCTTCTTCGAGGGCTATGTGGCGCGCGCCCAGGCGGCGCCCCTGGCCGCCATGATCGACGTGCAGCAGAGCCTGCTCGACACCGACTGCCGGCCCCTGCTGCCGAAGATCACCGCGCCCACGCTGGTGGTGTTCGGCGCGCACGACGCGGGCCGCACCATCGACCACGCGAACACCCTGCTGGCCGGCATTCCCAACAGCCGCCTCGCGCACATGCCCGAGAGCGGGCACACGCCGATGGTCGAGACGCCCGAGGCCTTCGACGCCGCGCTGCACGCCTTCCTGCTCGAAACCCAATGAGGACCTCCACCATGTTCCGACGTTCCATCCTCGCCCTGGCCGTGGCGGCCGGCGGCTCCTTGCTCACACTGCCCGCCGCGCTGGCCGACACGCTCGACGACGTGCAGAAGGCGGGCGTGCTGCGCGTCGCCATCACGCTCGACTACCCGCCCTTCGGCTCGGTCGATGCCAATATGAGCCCACAGGGCTACGACGTGGAGTTCGCCAACCTGGTGGCGGCGGCGCTGGGGGTGAAGGCCGAGCTGGTGCGGGTGACGGCGCAGTCCAAGATCCCGACCATGGCCACGCGCAAGGCCGACCTGCTGCTCAACATCGGCCGCAATGAAGAGCGCGCCAAGGTGGTGGACTTCACACAGCCGTACGCGCCCTACTACATCGGCGTGTTCGGTCCGGTCGACCAGACTGCCACGGGCGTGGCCGACCTGGCCGGCAAGAAGATCGCGGTGACGCGCGGCACGCTCGAGGACCAGCTTCTCACGAAGATGGCCCCGCCCGAGGCGGCGATCCAGCGCTACGAGGACCACAGCAACACCATCAGCTCCTTCCTCAGCGGACAGAGTGACCTCATGTCGGTCGGCAACATCGTGGCCGCGGCCATCATGGAGAAGAACCCGCCGCGCAAGCCGGAGCAGAAGTTCCTGCTGATGAACTCGCCCGTGTGCGCCGCCGTCACCAAGGGCGAGCAGCGGCTGCTCGAGCGGATCAACGCGGCCATCGCGGAAATCAAGGCCAACGGCCGGCTCGCCGCCATGGCCACGCGCTGGCTCAAGCAGCCGCTGCCGGCCAATCTCTGAGGCGCCGGCAGACCGTTGCCGAAACGGCAACGGCGCTGGCGCGATAAAGCGCCGGAAGGTGAGCGCTGGTGGCACGGGCGATGCGTGCTCCCGGCGCATGCACAGTGATGAAAGCACTCCCGGCACCAAGTTGGACACGGCCACCGGCGACGCCCCCGGCTTCGGCCCCGCGGCCGCCAACCGCTGGCAGTTGCAGGACGGGCACCTGAGCCTGGTCCGCACGCCGCCAGTGCCGCGCCCGCTGGCGCTTCCGGCACAGCCGGAATCGCTGGTGATCGACCTGGCTCGCACCGCCCTGGTGGTGGTCGACATGCAGAACGACTTCTGCCACCCCGAAGGCTGGTTCGGCCAAAAGGGCCTGGACGTGCAGGCCGCGCGGCGGCCCATCCCGGTGCTGCAGGCGCTGCTGCCCGCCTGGCGCCGCGCGGGCAGTCCGCTCGTCTGGTGCAACTGGGGCATCCGTGCCGATCGACGCAACCTCGGCCCCACAGTGCAGTTCAAGGGCAAGCGCACGGCCGAAGGCGTGGGCTATGGCGAGTGCTCGCCTATCGACCACGGGCCCTCGCTGGTCCAGGGCAGCTGGGGCGCGGCACTGGTCGACGAGCTCACGGCCGAGCCCGGCGACATCCTGGTGCACAAGCACCGGCTGTCGGGCTTCTGGGACAGCGAGCTCGACAGCGTGCTGCGCAACGCCGGCATCACCACCCTCCTGTTCGCCGGCATCAACACCGACCGCTGCGTGTTCTCCACGCTGCAGGACGCGGCCTTCCTGGGCTACGACTGCGTGCTGCTGGAGGACGCCTGCAGCACCTCGTCGCCCGACTACGTGACCGACGGCGTGCTCTACCTCGTGCGCCTGCTGCACGGCTTCACCGCGCGCGCCGCCGACCTTGGTGCAGCGCTTGCCGACCTTCCTTCCCAACCTGACTGAGGAGCTTCACCATGACCTCGACCCTCTCCCTTCTCGCACGCTGGACACGGCCGCTCATCGGCGCCGCCGCCCTGGCGCTGGCCGCGCTGCCCGCCGCCGCGCAGACGCCGATCAAGCTGGTGCTCAACTGGAAATACGAAGGCCCGCAGGCCTGGTTCTTCCTGGCGCAGGACCGCGGCTACTTCAAGCAGGAGGGCCTGGACGTCAGCATCGACCAGGGCGAGGGCTCGGCCGCCTCGATCCCGAAGGTGGCCGCCGGCACCTACCAGGCCGGCTTCGGCGACATGAATGCGCTGATCGACCTGGCGGCCAAGCGGCCGGCCGATGCGCCGGTGGGCGTTTACATGCTCTACAACACGCCGCCCTTCGCGGTGGTGGTGCGCAGCGACAGCCCGATCAAAAGCCCCAAGGACCTCGAAGGCAAGACCATCGGCGGCCCGGCCAACGACGGCGCGCTCAAGCTCTTCCCGGCCTTCGCCAAGCTGGCCAAGGTCGATGCCGCCAAGGTCACGATCTCGAACATGGCACCCAACCTGCGCGAGCAGATGCTGGTGCGCGGCCAGATCGACGGCGCCTTCGGCTATGTCACCACCGTGAGCTTCAGCGCCCGCGGCATGGGGCTGGACCCGGCCAAGGACCTGCGCTTCATCCGCTACGGCGACCACGGCATGGACCTCTATGCCAACACCGTGTTCTTCTCGCGCAGCTTCGTGCAGGAGAAGCCCCAGGCCGTGGCCGGCTTCGTCAAGGCCCTTAATCGCGCCATCAAGGAGGTGCTCGCCAATCCCGAGGCCGGCATCGACGCGGTGATGAAGCGCGAGCCGCTGCTCAAGCGTGAGGTCGAGAAAGAGAAGCTGCTGGCCACGCTCAGGAACGACATGAGCCATCCCGAGATCGCCCGCATCGGCCTGGGTGACGTGGACGACGAGCGACTGAAGAAGGCCATCGGCATCGTGGCCGAGGCCAACCAGCTGCCACGCCAGCCCGAGGTGGGCGAGGTCTTCGACCGCCGCTTCCTGCCGGCGCGCGCCGAGCGCCCGTCCAGCACCGTCGCGCCCTGAACACCACCGACAAAACCCTCTGAAGAAAGACGAGACCGCCATGGATCTGCAACTGCGCGACAAGGTCGCCATCATCACCGGCCCGGCCAAGGGCATGGGCGCCGCCATTACCCTGGCCTTCGCCCGAGAAGGCGCCAGGCTGGTGCTGGCCGGCCGCGACACCGCCGCCATCGAACCCGTGGCCGCGGAGGCCCGCGCCCTTGGCGTGGCGGCGCAGGTGGTGGCCTGCGACCTCACCGTCTCCAGCCAGACCGAGGCCCTGGCTACGGCGGCGCTGGCCGCCTTCGGCCGCATCGACATCCTGGTCAACGTGGCCGGCGGCTCGGGCCCCATCGGCAAGACCGGCTGGGAAACGACGACGGAAGAGTTCGACGAGATCGTGCGCCTGAACATGACCGGCTGCTTCAACACCATCCGCGCCGTCATGCCGGCGATGGTGGAGCAGCGCAGCGGCAAGATCGTCAATGTGGGCGGCACCTTCGGCCTGCGCGGGCGCGCCGGGCGCATGGCCTACTCGGCCTCCAAGTGGGGCCTGCGCGGCATCACCAAGAGCTTTGCGCTGGAGGCCGGGCCGCACAACATCAACGTCAACAACGTCGCGCCGGGCATGGTGGACGGCCCGCGTTTCCGCGAGAAGGTGTGCGCCAACATGGCCCAGCGTCTGGGCATCACGCTGGAGGAAGCCATGCAGCGCCATGCCGCCGACTACGCATTGCGGCGTGTCTCCACCGACACCGACATTGCCAACGCCTGCCTGTTCATGGCCAGCGAGGTGTCGCGGCAGATCACCGGCGCCGACCTGCCGGTGGACGGCGGCTGGGCCGCGCTGTGAGCCGGGGAGTGAGCAGCATGCGACCTGAAGTCGACCTCGTCATCCGCGGCGCGAGCGTGGTCTCGCCCGACGCCATCGTGCCCGCCAGCGTGGCCATCGCCGGCGAGCAGATCGTGGCCGTGGGCCACGACGACACCATGCCGCCGGCACGCGAAGAACTGCGGGCCGACGGCCTGTTCCTGCTGCCCGGGGCCATCGACAGCCATGTGCACTTCCGCGACCCGGGCTATCCGCACAAGGAGACCTGGCGCACCGGCTCGGCCGCCGCGGCCCTGGGCGGCGTGACCACCGTGTTCGACATGCCCAACACCTCGCCGGCCACAGGCACGGTGGAGGCGCTGCGGCTCAAGCAGATGGCGGCCGAGGCGTCGTACTGTGACTTCGGCATCCACGGCCTGCTGGGCGACGACACCATCGAGCGGCTGGAAGAACTGCTCGACGCCGGCGTCACCAGCTTCAAGGCCTTCGTCGGCAACACCTTCGGCAACCTGCCCGCGCCCACCGACGGTGCGCTGCTGGAGGGCTTCGAGACGCTGGCGCCACTGGGCATCCGCACCGTGGTGCATGCCGAGAACTCGTCGATCCTCTTCCGCCGCCAGAAGAAGATGCAGGACGCCGGCCGTATCGACGCCCTGGCGCACCTGGCGGCGCGGCCCGCCGTGGCCGAGATCGAGGCCATCGGCCGCGTGCTCACGCTGGCCGAATGGACCGGCGCGCGGGTGCACATCGCGCACCACAGCGCGGCGGATTCGCTCTTCCTGCTGCGCGAGGCCAAGCGCCGCGGCGTGGACGTGACGGCCGAGACCTGCCCGCAGTACCTGCTGCTCAACACCGAACACATGCGCAAGCTCGGTGGCGTGATGCGGCTGAACCCGCCCATCCGCGAGCCGCGCCACAACCAGCCGCTGTGGGACGCACTGATGGACGGCACGCTGGACATGATCGCCACCGACCATGCGCCGCATGCGCCGGAGGAGAAGACGCGCGAGAGCATCTGGGACTGCGACTGCGGCTTTCCGGGCGTGGAGACGCAGATGCCGCTGATGCTCACCGAGGTCAATCGTGGCCGCGCCACGCTGATGGACTATGTGCGCTGGAGCGCCGTGGCGCCCGCCAGGGCCTGGGGCCTGTACGGCACCAAGGGCGTGATCGCGCCCGGCGCCCATGCAGACATCGCCATCGTCGACATGGCGCGCCAGGGCGTGCTGTCGCAGAACAAGCTGCAGAGCATCAGCCGCATCTCGCCCTGGAACGGCCGGCCGGTGCAGGGCTATCCGCTGCACACGCTGCTGCGCGGCCGCTTCGTCATGCGCGAAGGCCGGCTGGTGGAAGACGCGGTGGGCTGGGGCCGCTCGGTCAAGGCGGTGCAGAAGATGCCCACGCCGCGGCCGCGCAACACCGAGCACTACAGCCGCGCCATCCTGGAGACACCCCCCGGCGTGCCGCCCACCGCAGTGCCGGCGGGCGAGGTGGACTGGAGCGCGACGTGAGCGGCGCCGTTCCCCAGCATGTGGACGCGCACGTGGTGCCCTGCCGCGGCCCCGGCGACCTGAGCGGCGTGCAGGCCCTGGTCGAGGGCGGCACGCTCGACCCGCGCCACATCGTGGCCGTGATGGGCAAGACCGAGGGCAACGGCTGCGTCAACGACCACACCCGCGACTTCGCCGCCATGGCCTGGTGCCACTACCTCGCGCCGCACCGCGGCTGCACGCCGCAGGCGGTGCATGCGCAGGTGGCGCTGGTGATGTCCGGCGGCACCGAGGGCGTGCTGTCGCCGCACTTCACCGTCTTCACCCGCCGCGCGGCATTGCCGCACGAGGTGGTCGAAGGTGAGAAGCGACTGGTGGTCGGCATCGCCCACACGCGCGACTTCGCGCCGGAGGAGATGGGACGCCAGGCGCAGATCGCCGCCACGGCCGAGGCGGTGCAGGCGGCCATGCGCGACGCCGGCATCGACAGCGCCGCCGACGTTCACTTCGTGCAGGTGAAGTGCCCGCTGCTGACGGCCGCCAAGGTGGACGACGCGCTGCGCCGGGGGCAGGACACCGTCACCCGCGACACCTACGAATCGATGGGCTATTCCCGCGCCGCCTCGGCGCTGGGCGTGGGCGTGGCCCTGGGCGAGGTCGATCCGGCGCGCGCCACCGACGCCGCCGTGCTGCACGACCTCACCCTTCATTCGGCGCGTGCCTCGGTGTCGGCCGGCATCGAGCTGGAGGGCAACGTGGTCATCGTGCTGGGCGAGGCGGTGGGCAGCGCCTCGCCGCTGCGCATCGGCCATGCGCTGATGCGCGACGCGGTCGACACGGCCGGCCTGCGCATGCTGCTGCGCGAGCACTTCGGCCTGGACCCGGAAGCCGACGCCGCCCTGATCGCGCAGCGCCTGGTCAACCTGCTGGCCAAGGCCGAGGCCAGTCCCGACGGCCGGGTGCGCGAGGCGCGCCACACCATGCTGAACGACTCGGACATCCATTCGACCCGCCATGCGCGTGCCGCCGTGGGGGCCGTGCTGGCCTCGGTGGTCGGGCGCACGGCGCTCTACGTCTCCGGTGGTGCCGAGCACCAGGGGCCGCCCGGCGGCGGCCCGGTGGCGGCGCTGGTGCGCGTGGCCTGAACGTCCTCTTTTCTGCAGGAACACCTCATGAGCCAGAGCTTCATCCAACTTTCCGACGTGATGCTGCGCTACGGCGGCGGCACCATCGCCCTGGACCACACCACGCTGGGGATCGACCGCGGCGACTTCGTCGCACTGGTGGGCCCCAGCGGCTGCGGCAAGTCGACCATCCTCAAGCTGCTGGCCGGCCTGCTGCGTCCCACCTCGGGCGCGGTGATCGCCGGCGGCCGCGAAGTGGGGTCGGCCGGTGCACGGCCCGTGGCCGCCGGGCGACCGGCGCTGCGCATCGGGCTGGCCTTCCAGAACCCGACCATGCTGCCGTGGCTGACGATCCGCGAGAACGTGATGATCCCGCTGAAGATCGTCGAGCCCTTCCGCCAGGACTACGCGCGCAAGAAGCGTGGCGAATACGCCGAGCGTGCCGACGCGCTGCTGGCCCAGGTGGGCCTGCGTGGTTTCGGCGACAAGCGGCCCTGGCAGCTGTCGGGCGGCATGCTGCAGCGCGCCTCGCTGTGCCGCGCGCTGGTGCACCAGCCCGAGCTGCTGCTGCTGGACGAGCCCTTCGGCGCCCTCGACCAGTTCACCCGCGAGGAGCTGTGGGACATCATGCAGACGCTGTGGATGACCCAGCGGCCCACGGTGCTGCTGGTGACGCACGACCTGCGCGAGTCGGCCTACCTGGCCAACCGCATCTGCGTGATGAGCGCACGGCCCGGCCGCATCCTCGAGACGCGCGACGTGGACTTCGCCCGGCCGCGCACGCTGCAGTCCAGCTACGACCCGGCCTTCGGCGCGCTGGTGCAGCAGCTGCGCATGCGCATCGCCGAGGCGCGCTGCGACGGCGATGCCACGTCTCCACCCGTGTCGGTGCCCGCACTGCAGGGGGTGGCGGCATGAACGCGCGCGTGAACATCGCGAACGCGGCCGAACCCATGTCCGCATCCGCAGTCGAACCCACAGCCCTCGCCACGCCGCGGCTGTCTCCCCTGGCGCGCCAGCGCCTGCTCTCCGCGCTGGCGCTGGTCGGCTTCTTCCTGGCCTGGGAGCTCATCTGCCTGGCCAGCGGCATTTCGGACCTGGTGCTGCCGCGGCCCAGCCAGATCGCCCGGGTGCTGATCGAGCGCATGCCGCTCCTGTGGCCGCACACGGTGCAGACGCTCTACACCACGCTGCTCGGCTTCGCGCTGGGCGTGGCCGCGGGCATCGTCATCGGCGTGGGCATCGGCTCGTCGCGGCTGGCCTACGACGTCACCTATCCGCTGCTGGTGGGCTTCTCCAGCATCCCGAAGGTGGCGGTGGTGCCGCTGTTCGTCGTGTGGTTCGGGGCCGGCACCGTGCCGGCGGTGCTGACCTCGATGGTCATCAGCATCTTTCCGGTGGTGGTCAACGTGGCCACCGGGCTGGCGAGCACCGAGCCCGAGCTGGAGGACGTGCTGCGCGTGCTGGGCGCGCGCAAGCGCGACATCCTCTGGAACGTGGGCCTGCCGCGCGCCATGCCCTATCTGTTCGCCTCGCTCAAGATCGCCATCACGCTGTCCTTCGTGGGCACGGTGCTGTCCGAGACCGTGGCCTCCAACCGCGGCATCGGCACCGTGATGATGATCGCCAGCGGCAACTTCGACGTGCCGATGGTGTTCGCCGGGCTCTTCCTGCTGGCGGCCATGGGCGTGCTGCTCTATGCGCTGTCGGCCCTGGTGGAGCGGCGCGTGACCGGCTGGTCGCAGCGCAAGACCGACCTGGCGGCGACCGGCGCCTGAGGCTCGGGTCGGTGCACCCAAGACGGTTCGGGTCAACCCACAGCCGTTCGGGCTGAGCCTGTCGAAGCCGGGGCACGCAGGTGCGCCAGCCTTTCGGCACCTCAGGGCGAACGGGTAAGCCGGTGCGGACCGGCACACGGATGCCGTTTTCTTTTCTCTTTTCCAAGGAGCTTCCATGTCCCGCCCCTTTTCCCGTCGTGCCGCCGGCTTGGCACTGTCGGCCCTGTCCATCCTGATGGCCATGGGCGCCGGGCTGGCGCCAGCACCGGCCGCCGCGCAGGCCGAGACCCCGATCAAGTTCGTGCTCGACTGGAAGCTGCAGGGCGTGCACGCCTGGTACTACCTGGCTCAGGACCGCGGCTACTTCGCCCGCGAGAAGCTGGCCGTGATCATCGACCAGGGCGACGGCTCGGCCGCCACCGTCACCAAGATCATGGCGGGTGCCTACCAGGCCGGCTTCGGCGACGTGAACGCCATCGTGCAGAACGCTACGGCCAAGCCGGGCCAGGCGCCGGTGATGGTCTACATGCTCTACAACCGCGCACCCTTCGCGCTCATTGCCAAGGCCGACGGACCCATCCGCACGCCCCAGGACCTGCAGGGCCGCACGGTCGGCACGCCGGCCGGCGGTGCCGCGGCCCGCATGTTCCCGGTGATCGCGACGCGCGCCCGCATCGATGCCGCCAAGGTCGCCTGGACCAACGTCGCGCCCAACCTGCAGGAGCAGCTGTTGCTCAAGGGCCATGTGGATGCCGCGGCCGTGTTCTCGGTCACCAGCTACATGAACCTGGTGGCCCAGGGCATCGACCCCGACAAGGACATCCGGTGGTTCCACTACGGCGACTACGGCGTGGAGCTGTATGGCAACGGCGTGATGGTGTCGCAGCAGCTGCTGCGCGAGCGGCCCGAGGCCGTGGCCGGTCTGGTGCGGGCGATCAACCATGCGGTGCGCGACACCATCGCCGACCCCGATGCCGCCATCGCGGCGCTGGTCAAGCGCGAGCCGCTGCTCAACAAGGAGCTGGAGAAGCGCCGGCTGCTCTATACGCTGAAGACCGTCATGCTCACGCCCGAGGTGGCCACGCAGGGCCTGGGCGATATCAGCGATGCCCGCTTCGCCCGCGCGTTCCTGCAGCTCAAGGAGGCCTTCGACCTGCCGCGCGTGCCCACCGCCGCCGAGGTGTTCGACCGGCGCTTCCTGCCGCCCCTGGCCGAGCGCACGGTCGCCAAGCGATGAGCGACGCCTCCCCCACCGCCATCGACTGCGCCTGGCTGCTGGGCGAGCCCGGTGCCGCGCCCGCGCAGCGCGACATGCGCATCCGGCTCGATGGCGGTGTCGTGTCCGCCATCGAGACCCTGCCTGCCCCGGTGACCGGCCGCCGCCGCATGGCGCTGCCGGCGCTGGCCAATGCGCACGACCATGCGCGCACCGTGCGCAGCGCCACCCTAGGTGCCTTCGGCCAGCCGCTCGAAAGCTGGCTGCCCTTCCTCGGCATGGTGCCGGGCATGGACCCGTACCTGTGCGCCGCGACTTCCTTCGCCCGTTCGCTGCGCAACGGCGTGGTCGACCTGATGGTGCACTACACCCGCGTGCAGGGCGGCCTGCCCTACGTCGACGAGGCCGCGGCCGTGGGACGTGCCGCGCGCGACGTGGGCGTGCGCATCGGCTTCGCCGTGGCCCTGCGCGACCGCCACGGGTTGGGTTATGCGGATGACGCGACGGTGCTGGCCGCGCTGCGCCCGGCGATCCGTGCCGACATCGCCCGCCGGCTGTCCGCGCCTTCGGTGGCACCCGCGCAGCAGCTCGCGCTGGTGGAAGAAGTGGCGCAGCGCTTCGCGGCCGAGGGCCTAAACGCGCACACGGACCTGCAGTACGGCCCCACCGGCGTGCAGTGGTGCAGCACGCCGCTGCTCGAAGCCATCGCCCAGGCCTCGGCAGAGACCGGCCGGCGCGTGCACATGCACTTGCTGGAGACGCAGTACCAGCGTGCCTGGGCCGATGCCGCGCATCCGGGCGGCATCGTGCGCTTCCTGGACGACATCGGCCTGCTCGGCCCGCGGCTCACGCTGGCGCATTGCACCTGGGCGCGGCCGGAGGAGCTGGCCCTGATCGCCGAGCGCGGCGCGACCATCGCGGTCAACACCAGCTCCAACCTGGGCCTGAAGTCGGGCATCGCCCCGCTCGCGCAGATGCTGGCGCAGGGCTGCCGCGTGGCCATGGGGCTGGACGGCATGGCCTTCGACGAGGACGACGACGCCCTGCGCGAGGCGCGCCTGGCCTATGCGCTGCACCGCGGCTGGGGCTACGACACCACGATGACGCCGGCGCAGCTGTGGCGCTTCGCCTCGCGCGGGCGCATCGCGCCGGGCGAGCGCGCGGACCTCGTGCTGCTCGACTGGGACGCGCTGGACGACGATGCCCTGTTCGACGACGTCGACCCGCTGGACCTGCTGCTCGCGCGCGGCACGGGCCGGCATGTGCACACCGTCATCGCCGGGGGCCGCACGGTGGTGGCGGCGGGGCGCGTCCTGGGCGTGGACGAGGTGGCCCTGCACGTCGAGCTGCGCGAGCGCATGCGCTCGGCCCTGGTCGCCGACACTCGCCATGCCGGCTGGCGGCGGACGGTCCAGGCCTTCGCCGAAGACATGGCACCCTTCTGCCGCGACGGCCGCTTCCTGGGCGGCTGCTGCTGACCCTTCCTCCTTTTCCAGAATCCTTCTTCATGACCCGTATCCGAATGCAGGCCGCCGGCTTCGACTTCGTCGCCGAGACCCATCCCGACGCACCGCAGACCGTGGCCGCCTTCCTTCAGCTGCTGCCCTACCGGCAGAAGCTCATCCACGTGCGCTGGAGCGGCGAAGGCTGCTGGGTGCCCCTGGGCGAGTTCCGGCTGACCCATGACGGCGCGCCGGTGGGCTTCGAGAACCACACCAGCCATCCGTCGCGCGGCGACGTGCTGTTCTACCCCGGCGGCTACAGCGAGACCGAGATCATCCTGGCCTATGGCGCCTGCAGCTTCGCCAGCCGCATGGGCACGCTGGCCGGCAACCACTTCCTGACGATCGTCGAAGGCCGCGAGCACCTGCCCGAGCTGGGCCGCCGCGTGCTGTGGGAAGGCGCGCAGGACGTGGTGTTCAGCCTGGCCTGAGCGCCTCCCCGCCCGCCGAGTCCTGGAACGAGGCGGCGCCCGCCGCCGCGTCAGCGCCGCCGGCCCAGCGCCTGCTGCATGGCCTGCACCTGCGCGTGCGCGGCGCGCACCACCTGGGCGGCCTCGCCGCGCTCCAGGACCTCGTCCAGGTCGATGCCGCAGTCCGCCGGGTCGCGCGAGAACTCCTCGAAGGGCGACTGCGTCTGCGCCATCAGGTTGGCCAGTTGCAGCACGTCGCCCAGCGTCTCGGGCGGTGCCATCACATAGCCGCGCCAGAGCGTTTCCACGGCCTCGCCCAACTCGTTGGGCACGCGCAGTGCGGCCAGCAGGCGCCGCGTGCCGACGGCGAGCACGGCGTCGCTGCGCTGGGGCGCGGCCTCGGTGCCGGTCCACAGATGAGCCGCCAGGTCGATGCCGATGGCCTGTACCCGCGAACGCGCCTTGGCCAGGACATAAAAGCCGGCGATGTCGTGCAGCATGCCGGCGAAGAGCGCGGTCTCGGGGCTCACCGTGGTGAAGCGCCGGGCCAGCACCGCGGCCAATGCCGCCACCTCGGTGCTGTGCGCCCACAGGCGGTCCACCAGCGGCGCATTGATGGCGGCGGCCTGGTCGGCCAACTGGGCGGTGACCAGCGACGAGGCCACCGCTCTCAGCATCTTCAGACCCAGCAGGTTGAGCGCCTCGTGCGCATTGGTCACCGTGCGCCCCGAGCGCCCATATGCGGCGCTGTTGGCCATCGCCACCAGCTTGGCCGAAACCAGCGGTTCGCTTCGCACCAGTTTCACCAGGTCGTCCAGGGTGCTGTCTTCGCGGCTGGCGCGATCGATCAGCTGAATCAGCCCCGTGGAGGAGGTGAGGAAAGTCAGGGGCTCGTTCTCGAGGCCGCTGAACAGCGACTCCTGCATCGCATGGCGGCTCGTCAGTTCCAGTCGCATGGGGGTCTCCTCGAAGCGCGGGCACAGGACCGGCCCGTCGCGTGCCAGCGCTAAAGCGTGAAGTCGTAATCGATGGTGATCGGCGCGTGGTCGCTGAACTTGATGGTCTTGAAGATGTGCTCGCTGCGCGCGAGCTGCGCCATGGCCGGCGTGGCCAGGTGGTAGTCCAGCCGCCAGCCCACGTTCTTGGCATAGGCCTGGCCGCGGTTGCTCCACCAGGTGTAGCAGGCGTCGGTGGTGTCGGGCTGCAGGTGGCGGTACACGTCCACCAGGCCCGCGCCCTCGGCGCCGGCGTCGAGCAGGCGGGTCATCCAGGCGCGCTCCTCGGGCAGGAAGCCGCTGTTCTTGAGGTTGCCCTTCCAGTTCTTCAGGTCGGCTTCCTTGTGGGCGATGTTGATGTCGCCGCAGAGGATGAATTCGCGGGTGCGCTTCAGTTCCACGAGATAGGGCATGAAGCCTTCGAGGAAGCGGAACTTGGCCGCCTGCCGCTCCTCGCCCGAGCTGCCGCTCGGGAAGTAGCAGCTGATGATCGACAGCTTGCGCGCCGGCGTGTCGAAGCGCAGCTCCAGGTAGCGGCCCTCGGCGTCGAACTCGGTGTTGCCCCAGCCGATCACGATGTCGGTGGGCTCGTGCTTCGTGTAGATGGCGGTGCCGGCGTAGCCCTTCTTCTCGGCGAAGTGGAAGTGGCCGTTCAGGCCCGCCATTTTTTCGAAGCGGCCCTGCACGTCGCTGGCCTGGACGCGGATCTCCTGCATGCAAATACAATCCGGCGCCGCTTCGGCCACCCAGTCGGCGACCCCTTTTGTCGAGGCGGAACGCAGGCCGTTGAGGTTGAGGCTGGTGAGTTTGAACACGTTTCTTCGAGGAATCCGGATGGCAGTGGACGAGAAGCAGCAGCACCAGAACGCGCGCTTGGCGCAGGACTTCGTGGCGTTCGCGATCGAGGCTGGCGTGCTGCGCTTCGGCGAGTTCAAGACCAAGGCCGGGCGGCTGAGTCCCTACTTCTTCAACGCGGGCCTGTTCAACGACGGCGCCCGCATCGCGCGGCTCGCGGAATTCTATGCAGCGCGCCTGATCGACTCCGGCCTGGAGTTCGACATGATCTTCGGCCCCGCCTACAAGGGCATCCCGCTGGGTGCGACGGTGGCGGCCGAGCTGGCGCGCCGCGGACGCAACGTGCCCTTCGCCTACAACCGCAAGGAAGCCAAGGACCACGGCGAGGGCGGCTCCCTGGTGGGCGCACCGTTGGCCGGCCGCGTGCTGATCGTGGACGACGTCATGTCCGCCGGTACTGCGGTGCGTGAGTCCATCGCCACCATCCGCGCCGCCGGTGCCACGCCGCATGCCGTGGCCATCGCGCTGGACCGCCAGGAGCAGGCCACCGAGAACGGCCAGGACGTGCCCCACAGCGCCGTGCAGTACGTGCGCGATCAGCTGGGCATGGCCGTGGTGGCCATCGCCACGCTCGACGACCTGCTGGCCTATCTGGACCAGCGCGCCGGTGCCGAGCTGCGCGCCCACCGCGCCAGCGTACAGGCCTACCGCGAGCGCTACGGTGCCTGAGGCCCGTCGCGCGGTCATCTTCCAGGTTCCGCACCCGCGTGCCCTGGCATCGCTGTGCGCGATGCCGGCCGTGTTTGCCGCCGCGCTGGGCGGACCGGCCACCGCCCTGGCGCAGCAACCGGGCAGCGCCACGACCCAGGGCAGCATCTACACCTGCACCGATGCGCGGGGGCGGCACTTGACCTCCGACCGCTACATCGCCGAATGTGCCGACCGCCTGCAGCTGGAGCTGTCGCCCAACGGCACCGTGCGGCGGCGCATCGAGCCGGCGCTTTCGCCGCAGCAGCAGGCCGAGCGCGAGCAGCGTCGCCGGGAGGAGGAGCGGGCCGAGGCCCAGCGCCGCGACGAGCGGCGGCGTGATCTGGCCCTCTTGGCGCGCTATCCCGATGCCGCGGCCCACGATCGCCGCCGCGCCGAGGCGCTCGCGCAGGCCGAAGCCGAGATCGTGACGGCGCGCAAGCGCTTGGCCGAACTGGCCGAGGCGCGCCGCAAGCTGGACGGCGAGCTCGAGTTCTACAGCAAGGACCCGGCCCGCGTTCCCGCTGCGCTGAAGACACGGATCAGCGAGAACGGTGCGGCCGTGACGCTGCAGGAGCGCCTGCTGCGCGAGCAGCAGGACGAGAAGCAGCGCATCGACGCCCGCTTCGACGAGGAGCGCCAGCGCCTGGACCGGCTCTGGGCGCCTAGCCGCCCAGCCGCGCCTTCAGCAGCGCGTTGACCTGGGCCGGATTGGCCTTGCCCTTGCTCTCCTTCATGACCTGGCCGACCAGGGCATTGAAGGCCTTTTCCTTGCCGGCGCGGTATTCGGCGATGTTCTTTTCGTTCTTGGCGAGCACGTCGTCGACGATCTTCTCCAGCGCGCCGGTGTCGTTCATCTGCTTGAGGCCCTTGGCCTCGATGAGGGCGTCGACCGACTCGCCTTCACCACTCCACAGCGCGTCGAAGACCTGACGGGCGGCGTTGTTGGAGATGGTGCCGTCGCCGATGCGGCCGATCAGCTGGGCCAGTTGCAATGGCGTGACCGGCGCGGCATCGATGGCGATCTCCTGCGTGTTCAGGCGCTTGGCGATCTCGCCCGACAGCCAGTTGCTGGCCAGCTTGGGCGCGGCGCCTGCGGCCACCGCGGCGTCGAAATAGGCGGCATGCGCCGGGCTCTGCGTGAGCTGCGTCGCGTCGTAATCGGTCAGGCCGAAGTCGCGCACATACCGCTCGGCCATGGCGCGCGGCAGCTCGGGCATCTGCGCGTTCACCGCATCGACCCAGTCGCGGCCGATCACCAGCGGCGGCAGGTCGGGGTCGGGGAAGTAGCGGTAGTCGGCCGCGTCTTCCTTGGTGCGCATGGCGCGCGTCTCGCCCGTGTCGGGGTCGAACAGCACCGTGGCCTGCTGGATGGCGTGACCGTCCTCGATCTGCTCGATCTGCCAGCGGATCTCGAAGTCGATCGCCTGCTGCATGAAGCGGAAGCTGTTGAGGTTCTTGATCTCGCGGCGCGTGCCCAGCGGCTGGCCCGGCCGACGCACCGACACGTTGGCGTCGCAGCGGAAGGACCCTTCCTGCATGTTGCCGTCGCAGATGCCGATCCAGGTGACGATCTTGTGCAGCTCGCGCGCATAGGCCACGGCCTCGGCGCTGGAGCGGATGTCGGGCTCGGTCACGATTTCCAGCAGCGGCGTGCCGGCGCGGTTGAGGTCGATGCCCGACTGGCCGACGAAGTCCTCGTGCAGCGACTTGCCGGCGTCTTCCTCCAGGTGGGCGCGCACCAGGCGCACGGTCTTGAGTTCCTCGCCCAGCCAGAAGCTGACCGAGCCGCCCTGCACGACCGGAATCTCGTACTGGCTGATCTGGTAGCCCTTGGGCAGGTCGGGATAGAAGTAGTTCTTGCGCGCGAAGATGCTGCGCGGCGCGATGGTGCTGCCCAGGGCCAGGCCCAGGCGGATGGCGCGCTCGACGGCGCCGCGGTTCATCACCGGCAACGTGCCGGGCAGCGCCAGGTCCACCGCGCAGGCCTGCGTGTTGGGCTCGGCGCCGAAGGCCGTGGGCGCGCGGCTGAAGATCTTGCTTTGCGTGGAGAGCTGGGCATGCGTCTCGAAGCCGATGACGACTTCATAGCCCTGCACCAGCGGGCCGGTGGGGCGGCCCTCCTGGGCGGCGGCGAAGGTGTTGGTCTCGGTGCTCATGCTCAAAAGCCCTCCGGCGTGCGCTGGTGCCAGTCGGTGGCCTGCTGGAAGCGGTGGGCGGCGTTCAGCAGCCGGCCTTCGGCGAAGTAGTTGCCGATCAGCTGCAGGCCCACGGGCATGCCGCCGTCGAATCCGCAGGGCAGGGAGAGGCCCGGCAGGCCGGCCAGCGAGCCGGGCAGGGTGAAGATGTCGGCCAGGTAGTCGGCGACGGGGTCGTCGCTGTGCGCGCCGAGGGCCCAGGCCACGGTGGGCGCGGCGGGGCCGGCGATCAGGTCGCAGTCGCGGAAGGCGGCCTGGAAGTCGTCCGCGATCATGCGGCGCACCTTCTGCGCCTGCAGGTAGTAGGCGTCGTAGTAGCCGTGGGAGAGCACGTAGGTGCCAATCATGATGCGGCGCTTGACCTCGTCGCCGAAGCCTTCGGCACGGGTCTTCATGTACATCTCGGCCAGGTCCTTGTACTGGCTGGCCCGGTGGCCGAACTTCACGCCATCGAAGCGGCTCAAGTTGGAGCTGGCCTCGGCCGCGGCAATGATGTAGTAGACGGGAATGGCCAGTTCGGTGCGCGGCAGGCTCACTTCGACGCGCTTCGCACCGAGCTTTTCGTACTCGGCCAGTGCGGCCTCGATGGCGGCGCGCACGCCTGGCGCCACGCCCTCGCCCAGGAACTCTTTCGGCACTCCGATGCGCAGGCCGTCGAGTGAGCCGGTCAGGCCCTGCGCGAAGTCTTCGGCGGGCCGGTCGAGCGAAGTGGAGTCGCGGTCGGGGTCGGGCCCGCACATGGCCGACAGCAGCAGGGCGCAGTCCTCGGCCGAGCGGGCCATGGGGCCGGCCTGGTCCAGGCTGGAGGCGAAGGCGATCATGCCGTAGCGGCTGGCGCGGCCGTAGGTGGGCTTGATGCCGGTGATGCCGCAGAAGCTGGCCGGCTGGCGGATCGAGCCGCCGGTGTCGGTGCCGGTGGCGGCGGGCGCCAGGCCCGCGGCCACGGCCACGGCGCTGCCGCCGGAGGAGCCGCCGGGTACGCGCGAGGTGTCCCAGGGGTTGCGCACGGGCACGGGCTGGTCGGCGCCGACCGCTGGCACCGCCACGTTCTGGTTCGAAGAGCCCATGGCGAATTCGTCGCAGCTGAGCTTGCCCAGCGTGACCATGCCGGCCTCGCGCAGCTTGCGCACCACGGTGGCGTCGAAGGGCGACTGGTAGCCGGCCAGCATGCGCGAGCCGGCGGTGCTGGGCCAGCCGGTGGTCACGAAGATGTCCTTGTGCGCGACGGGAACGCCGGCCAGCGGGCCGACGCTGCCGGCGGCCAGGGCAGCGTCGGTGGCGCGAGCCTGGGCGAGCGTGGCGGCTTCGTCGACCGCCACGAAGGCGCCCAGGTCCTGGCGGGCGGCCATGCGGCCCAGGAAGTGCTGGGCGGTCTCCACGGCCGAGACTTCACGCCCAGCCAGGGCGCGGGCCAGTTGGGCCACACCACGGTGGTGCAGATCGGTCGCGCTCATTCGATCACCTTCGGCACGAGGAACAGGCCGTTCTCGACGGCGGGGGCGCTCTTCTGGTTGGCCTCGCGCTGGTTGGGCTCGGTGGCGGCGTCCTCGCGCAGGCGAAGGACGATGTCCTCGATGGCGGAGACCGGGTGCGACAGCGGCTCGACCCCGGTGGTGTCCACGGCGCGCATGCGCTCGACGAGGTCGAAGAAACCGTTGATCTGGCCGCGCAGGCGTTCGCTTTCGTCGGGCGCCAGCGCCAGCCGCGCCAGCGACGCGATGCGCGCGGTATCGGTGGTGGAGAGAGACATCGGAAAAACCCAGAGAGCAGGCGCCCCGTTTGCGTGCAGAAGGGCCTGCAAGTAGGGAAAGCGCCAGGGGGAATCGGGTATTATCCCGCCTTTGCCGCAACTGCCGCCAATGTGCCGGCACGGCCGCCACGGCGAGCGGCAAAGCCACCCAACTTCTCCCTTTTCTCTCTTCACCTCAGGGGCGACGCCGGTCCGAAGCGCCCGCCGTGCCCCTCCGCAAGGACATCGCCCATGTTTGGAGCATTCCGTCGGTATTTCTCGACCGACCTCGCGATCGACCTCGGCACCGCCAACACCCTGATCTTCGCCCGCAACAAGGGCATCGTGCTGGACGAGCCCTCGGTCGTCGCCATCCGCCACGAGGGTGGTCCGCACGGCAAGAAGGTCATCCAGGCGGTGGGCGCCGAGGCCAAGGCCATGCTGGGCAAGGTGCCCGGCAACATCGAGGCCATCCGCCCGATGAAGGACGGCGTGATCGCCGACTTCGTGATCACCGAGCAGATGATCAAGCAGTTCATCAAGATGGTGCACCCGCGCACGCTGCTCACGCCCAGCCCGCGCATCATCATCTGCGTGCCCTGCGGCTCCACCCAGGTCGAGCGCCGCGCCATCAAGGACGCCGCCGAGGCCGCAGGCGCCACCTCGGTCTACCTGATCGAGGAACCCATGGCGGCGGCCATCGGCGCCGGCCTGCCGGTGTCCGAGGCCAGCGGCTCCATGGTGGTCGACATCGGCGGCGGCACCACCGAGGTGGGCGTGATCTCGCTGGGCGGCATGGTCTACAAGGGCTCCGTGCGCGTGGGCGGCGACCGCTTCGACGAGGCCATCATCAACTACATCCGCCGCAACTACGGCATGCTGATCGGCGAGCCCACGGCCGAGGTCATCAAGAAGACCATCGGCTCGGCCTTCCCCGGCTCCGAGGTCAAGGAGATGGAGGTCAAGGGCCGCAACCTCTCCGAAGGCGTGCCGCGCAGCTTCACCATCAGCTCCAACGAGGTGCTGGAGGCGCTGACCGATCCGCTCAACAACATCGTCTCGGCCGTCAAGAACGCGCTGGAGCAGACGCCGCCTGAACTGGGCGCCGACATCGCCGAGCGCGGCATGATGCTCACCGGCGGCGGCGCGCTGCTGCGCGACCTGGACCGCCTGCTGGCCGAAGAGACCGGCCTGCCCGTGCTGGTGGCCGAAGACCCGCTGACCTGCGTGGTGCGCGGCTGCGGCATCGCCCTGGAGCGCATGGACCGCCTGGGCAGCATCTTCACCAGCGAGTAAGCCGCCGCCGCTGTCCGCAGGCCGGCCCCGTTCCACGGGCCGGCCTTTTTGCCATATAGACGCCGCCTCTTCCCGCCAGGTCCGACCCCATGCCGCTCGGCACGCTCGACCGCTCCGCCCCGCCCCTGTTCAACCAGGGGCCGTCGGCGTTGTCGCGCTTCGTCTTCTGCAGCGCGCTGGCCGTGTTCCTGATGGTGGCCGATGCGCGCTTCGACGTGGTGGCGCCGGTGCGAACGGCGGTGGGCACGCTGCTGTTTCCGCTGCAGTGGGCGGTGCTCAAGCCGGTGCAGTGGGTGTCGGCCACCAACCGGCAGTTCGAGGACCTGGCCACCGCCCAGCGCAACGAGGCCGATGCGCGGCGCCGGCTGGTGCTGCAGTCCGAGCGCGCCAGCCAGGCCGACGCGCTCGCGCGCGAGAACGCCCGCCTGCGCACGCTGCTGGAGTTGCGGCAGAACGCACCCACGCCCGGCCGCGCTGCCGAGGTGCTGTACGACGCTGCCGACCCGTACACCCGCAAGGTCGTCATCGACCAGGGCCAGGTGCATGGGATCGCCGCGGGTTCGCCGGTGATCGACGAGCAGGGCGTGCTGGGCCAGGTGACGCGGGTGATGGCCTTTTCCAGCGAGGTGACCCTGGTGATCGACCGGGA
Organism: uncultured Pseudacidovorax sp.; assembly: GCF_913773995.1. Taxonomy (GTDB): domain Bacteria; phylum Pseudomonadota; class Gammaproteobacteria; order Burkholderiales; family Burkholderiaceae_C; genus Xenophilus. The sequence goes on along the minus strand of NZ_CAJYES010000201.1, from coordinate 30,994 downwards.
CCTGTCCATCCCCGTGCAGAACACGCGCACCGGTGCGCGCAGCGTGGCCTTCGGCGATGCCGGCCCGCACAGCGCCGGCATGGAGCTGCGCTTCACCGCCGCCAATGCCGATGTGCGCGAAGGCGACCTGCTCTCCACCAGTGGCGTGGACGGCGTCTACCCCGCGGGCCTGCCGGTGGCGCGCGTGGACCGCATCGACCGCCGGGCAGACACCGCCTTCGCGCGCATCCACTGCGTGCCGCTGGCCCGCGTCGGCGCGGCGCGCTACGTGATGGTGCTCACGCCGGTGGGCGAGGCGCCGCCCGTGGTCCGGCCCAGCCCTGCCGCCGGGCCGGCCGATGCGCGCAAGCCCGAGCGGCCGGGTCGCAAGAACGACACGCCGGCCTCGGCCATGCCCGCGCCGGCCAATCGGCCCGGTACGCCCGCCGCATCTGTGGCGCCGACGGCGTCTGCGGCGCCCCGCGTCGCGTCGCCCGCGCCTGCCCAGGCGCCGCAAGCGTCCACCAACCGCGCGCCGGCAACCGGAGGGGCGGCGCCATGATCATGCGCCCCGGCCAGGAGCAGCTGCTGCTGCCCGTGCGACCCCTCTTCATCTGGGGCAGCCTGTTCGTCGCGCTGCTGCTGAACATGCTGCCGCTGGGACGGCTGCCGTGGATGCCCGACCTGCTGGCGGTGGTCCTCGTGTTCTGGGGCGTGCACCAGCCCGCCCGCATTGGACTGGGGGCGGCCTTCGTCTTCGGCCTGGCCATGGATGTGCACGAGTCCTCCCTGCTCGGCCAGCATGCGCTGTCCTATGCCACGCTCAGCTTCTTCGCCATCACCATCCATCGGCGCCTGCTCTGGTATCGGCTTTCGGCCCAGGCGTTGCAGCTGGTGCCGCTCTTCGCGCTGTCGCGGCTGATCGAGCTGGGCATCCGGCTGGTCGGCGGCGGCATCTTCCCGGGCTGGATCACCCTGCTGGGTGCGGCCATCGAGTCGATGCTGTGGCCGCTGGCCACCTGGCTGCTGCTGATTCCGCAGCGCCGGCCGCCGGAGCAGGACGAGAACCGCCCTCTGTGAGTGCGGGTCTTGCTATGCATGCCCTCGCTGTCGTCCTAAGCTTCGCGCGCCCGTCCGACCCGACCCTGCCATGACCGAGATCCGAAACGTCGCCGCCGACCTCGCGCGCTTCAAGCGCCGGGTGCTGGTGATCGGTCTGGTGGTGCTGACGGCGTTCGTCCTGCTGGGCCTGCGCCTGTTCCATCTGCAGGTCACGCGCCACGAGGAACTGGCCGAGCGTGCCGAGAGCAACCGCACGGCCGTGGTGCCGGTGGTGCCCAACCGCGGGCTGATCCTGGACCGCAACGGTGTGATCCTGGCCTCCAACTACTCGGCCTACACGCTGGAGATCACGCCCTCCAAGGCCGGCGACCTGGAGCAGACCATCGACGCGCTGGGCCAGATCGTCGAGATCCAGCCGCGCGACCGCCGCCGCTTCAAGCGCCTGCGCGAGGACTCGCGCAGCTTCGACTCCATTCCGATCCGCACCCGCCTGACCGACGAGGAGGTGGCCCGTTTCGCGGCCCAGCGCTACCGCTTTCCGGGCGTGGAGATCAAGGCGCGGCTCTTCCGCAGCTACCCGATGGGCGATCTGGCCAGCCATGTGCTGGGCTACATCGGCCGCATCAACCAGCGCGAGAAGGCTGCCATGGAAGACTGGCCTGAAGAGGACCAGGCCAACTACAAGGGCACCGACTACATCGGCAAGCTGGGCATCGAGCAGAGCTACGAGAAGGTGCTGCACGGCCAGACCGGCGTCGAGCAGATGGAGACCTCCGCGGGCGGCCGCGCGGTGCGGCGCCTGGCCAGCCATCCGGCCACGCCCGGCAACACCGTCATGCTGTCGCTGGACATCAAGCTGCAGAAGCTGGTGGAGGACATGTTCGGTGACCGCCGTGGTGCGCTGGTGGCGCTCGATCCGCGCAACGGCGAGGTGCTGGCCTTCGTCAGCAAGCCCACCTTCAATCCCAACCTTTTCGTTGAAGGCATCGACAGCGAGAGCTGGGCGGCGCTCAATGAATCGATCGACAAGCCGCTGCTCAACCGGGCGCTGCGCGGCACCTATCCGCCCGGCTCGACCTACAAGCCCTTCATGGCGCTGGGCGCGCTCGAACTCGGCAAGCGCTCGCCGACCATGGTGATGAACGATCCCGGCTACTACACCTATGGTGGCCACACCTTCCGCAGCCACGAGGGTGGCCTGGGCGGCGTGGACATGGTGCGGGCCATCCAGTTCTCCAGCAACACGTACTTCTATTCGCTGGCGGTCGACATGGGCGTGGACACCATCCACGACTTCATGAAGCCGCTCGGCTTCGGCCAGATCACCGGCATCGACCTGCCCGGTGAGGTGCGCGGCGTGTTGCCGAGCACCGAATGGAAGCGCAGCGTCAACAAGCGGCCGGAGGCCCGTCGCTGGTACTCCGGCGAGACGGTGTCGCTGGGCATCGGCCAGGGCTACAACAACTTCACCATGCTGCAACTGGCCTCCGCCGAGGCGACGCTCGCCAACGGCGGCACCAAATACCGGCCGCACCTGGTCAAGGCCATCAAGAACACCGTGACCGGTCAGGTGCAGGAAGAGATCCAGCCACCGGGCGAGAACCTCGGCTTCAAGGCGAAGAACATCGAGATCGTGCGTACGGGCCTGGTGGCGGTGAACAAGGCCGGCACGGGCACGCGCATCTTCGCCGGCGCGCCCTACACCTCGGCCGGCAAGACCGGCACCGCCCAGGCGGTGAGCCTGGGCCAGAACGTCAAGTACAACGCCAAGGCGCTGGAGGAGCACCAGCGCGACCATTCACTGTTCGCCGCCTTCGCGCCGGCCGAGAACCCGCGCATTGCGCTGGCGGTGATCGTGGAGAACGCCGGCTTCGGCGCCGCCGCGGCCGCGCCCATCGTGCGGCGGGTGTTCGACTACTGGCTGCTGGGCCAGTATCCCAACGAGCAGGACATGGCCGCGGTGCGCGCCGGCAAGGCGGCTGCACCCATCGGGCAGCCGCTGCCGGCGACGGAGGTGGCGCTGCCATCTTCGGCCGCGTCGGCTGCGACGGCGCCCTGAGGAGGGCGACGCCTGCGTGTCCTGGGATTGCTGAGCCCGGCCGCAACGGGGGCGTTGCGCCATCCAGCACTCACCGCAGGAACGCGTCGTAGGCCGTCTTGCAGATCAGTGCGCTCACCACGACGATGAACGCGCCGCGCACGAAGCCGGCCCCATGCCGCAGCGCGAGTCGCGTGCCGATCAGGCTGCCGCCGATGTTGGCCACGGCCATGGCCAGGCCCAGCGTCCAGATCACATGGCCCTTCAAGCCGAAGAGCAGCAATGCACCCAGGTTGGTCATGATGTTGATGACCTTGGCGCTGGCCGACGCATGCAGGAAGTCGTGCCCCAGCCATCGCACGAACAGGAAGATCAGGAAGCTGCCGGTGCCCGGCCCGAAGATGCCGTCGTAGAAACCCAGCATCAGGCCCACGGTGCCGGTGGCGGCCAGTTCGGCCTTGCCCGTGAAGCGCGGCTGGTGCGTGAGTCCCAGGTCCTTGCGGGCCAGGGTGTAGAGCAACAGCGCCCCCAGGACGATGGGCAGGGCCTTCCGCAACGCGTCCGTCGGTACCCAGGTCACCACCCAGGCTCCCATGAGCGAGCCGCCGAAGGCCAGCACGGCCGCCACCGACAGCGAACGCCAGGGCAGACGCACACGCCGGAGGTACTGCCCGGCCGAGGCGGCCGTGCCCCAGACCGAGGCGCTCTTGTTGGTGCCCAGCAGCGTGGCGCCGGCGGTGTCGGGAAACGCAGCGAACAACGCCGGCACCAGAACCAGCCCGCCGCCGCCGACGATCGCGTCCATGAATCCCGCCGTCAGCGAGGCCAATGCCATCCATGCCCATTCCATAGGGGCGGCATTGTCGCAGCGTGAGTCGCTCCTCTTTTGGGAGCGCTACACCAAGCTGGGCTGAGCCATTTCTTTACCGCGTGGAGCAGGCCTGACCATAAGCGGCGCAAAAAAAAGCGCCGACTGCGCGGCGCTTTGAAAGTTGTTTGGCTTCTCGTCGGACGGAGGCCTTTGGGAATCTCATGAATTTTGATTTTTCTGGATTTGTCTCCTCAGACCCTCGCGCATCAGCAGGGCGGTGCCTGCTGCGAGTGGCGAGACTTTAGGTCCTGCACCGCGGTAGTGCATTGGGACTAACCCGTGGCCCGGATTCGGGCAGCGCGCATCCGTGGATGCGCGGCTAGATTTCGATCTTGGAGCCCAACTCCACCACGGCGTTGTTCGGCAGGCTCATGAAGTCCGCCACGCCGCTGGCGTTGTGGTGCATCTGCGCAAAGAGCTTCTCGCGCCAGGGGGCCATGCCGCTGCCCAGCGTCGGGATCACGGTGTCGCGCGAGATGAAATAGCTGGTCATCATCCGCTCCAGCTGGCAGCCGCGCAGCTTGGCCTGCTCCAGCGCGCGGGGCAAATCGATGTCGTTCTTGAAACCGTAGTGGATGGTGATCTGCCAGCAATGGTGGCCCAGCGGCTCCATCTCCACCCGGCGTTCCATGGAAATCCAGGGCACCTCATGGTTGCGCACCGTGACGAAGAGGTTCTGCTCGTGCAGCACCTTGTTGTGCTTGAGGTTGTGCAGCAGCGCCGTCGGCACCACACCGGTCTCGGACGTGAGGAAGACCGCCGTGCCCTCGACCCGCGCCGGCGGGCTGACGAACACGGCCTCCAGGAAGCTGCGCAGGTCGATGGCATCGGCGCGCTGGGCCTCTGACATCAGGCTGCGGCCCTGCTTCCAAGTGATCATCAGCGTGAACATGCCCATGCCGATCATGACCGTGAACCAGCCGCCCTGCGGCAGCTTGAGCAGGTTGGAGGCGAAGAAGGCGAAGTCGATGATGAAGAAGGTCACCGTCGCGCCGATGCACAGAAGGAGCGGCAGCTTCCACGCATAGCGGATCACGAAGAAGGTGAGCATCGTCGTGATCAGCATGTCGGTGGTCACCGCGATGCCGTAGGCCGCCGCCAGGTTGCTGGAACTGCGGAACATCACCACGGCCAGCACGATGGCCACGAACAGCGACCAGTTGATGAAGGGGATGTAGATCTGCCCCGCCGAACGCGCGCTGGTGTGCTCGATGCGCAGTCGGGGCAGGTAGCCCAGCTGGATCACCTGTCGCGTGACGCTGAAGGCGCCCGTCAGCATGGCCTGCGAGGCAATCACCGTGGCGGCCGTGGCCAGCAGCACCACAGGCACCACCGCCCATTCAGGCGCCATCAGGAAGAAGGGGTTCTTCACCGCCGCCGGATTGCCCAGCAGGAGGGCGCCCTGACCGAAGTAATTGAGCACCAGCGCCGGCATCACCACCGAGAACCACGCGATGCGGATCGGGCCTTTGCCGAAATGGCCCATGTCGGCATACAGCGCCTCGGCCCCGGTCACGCAGAGCACCGTGGCCCCCAGGATGATGAAGCTGGTGCCCGGGTTGTCCCAGATGAAGCGCAGCATGTAGTGCGGGCTGATCGCCTTGAGGATCTCGGGGTGCGTCAGGATCTGCGCCACGCCCAGCAGCGCCAGCACACCGAACCAGGTCAGCGTGATCGGCCCGAAGAAGCGGCCGATGCCCGCCGTGCCGCGCTTCTGCACCGCGAACAGGCAGAACAGCACCACCAGCGTGATCGGAATGACATAGCCGGTGAAGTGCGGCGACACCACCTCCAGGCCCTCGACCGCCGAAAGCACCGAGATGGCCGGTGTGATCACACCGTCGCCATAGAACAGGGCGGTGCCGAAGATGCCCAGCGCCAGCATGCCGTTGCGCAGGCGCGGCTTGTCGGCCACTGCGCGCGAGGCCAGCGCCAGCATGGCCACCAGGCCACCTTCACCCTCGTTGTCGGCCCTGAGGACCAGCACCACGTACTTCAGCGAGACGATGATGGTCATCGTCCAGAAGATCATCGAGAGCATGCCGTACACGTTCTCGACCGTGAAGGGAACGTGGCCGTGGCCGAAGATTTCCTTGATGGCGTACAGCACGCTGGTGCCGATGTCGCCATAGACGATGCCGATGGCGCCGAGCACGAGCGCCGGCATGGAAGACTTGGAGGCAGACACGAAGTGGCGAGGAAAGGGCCGGGCCGCGCCTTACCCCGCCGGCCGCCTCGTGGCGCCGGGGAGCCAAGCTCCGCCCTCGATTTTCCGTTGCTGTGGAAGTGTGGATTGTGCGCGCCGCCCGTCTGGCCGCAAGCCCGCGCGGGCCCCTGCGGGACGGCGCCGGATCACTCGTAGACCTCGGCCTCGGGGTTGGTGGCTTCGAGTTCGTAGGAGGCGGCGACCATGGCCAGGCGGCCAATCACGCCGTACATGTAGAAGCGGTTGGGCGCGCTGGCGCCCGGCTTGGCGCCGGGCTGGGGCAGGTGGCCGCTCTGGGAAAAGGCCAGCGGCACGAAGCTCGCGCCCGGCAGGGCCAGGCTCTCGTCCGCGCCGCGGTCGGGGTGTACGCGGTAGAAGCCGCCCACCACATAGCGGTCCATCATGTAGACCACCGGCTCGGCCATGCCGTCGTGGACACGCTCGCGGGTCAGCACGCCTTCCTGCACGATCACATCCGTCGGGCCGGCATCGTCGGTGGTGGCGCCGGCCATGGCTTTCTGGCGGGGCTTCTTCGTCAGGGCCTCGAGCTCCTTGACGTCGCGGATGGTGGAAATCGGCAGGCTGCTGGCCCCGTTCTCGCTCTTGACGATGACGAAGGGCTTCTCGTTGATGCCGTATTCCTTGTACTTGCGGCGCACCTTGGTCAGCACCTGATCGACCGCGGCCGTCAGGCCGTCGACGCCCTTGTTGCGGGCGAGGTCCACGCCCTCGGCGCGGCCATAGATCGACTGGATCAGCCAGGGATCGATGCCCAGCAGCTTGCCGAAGCGCTTGGAGACTTCCTCGTAGCTGTGGAGGTGGTTGCTCTTGCGCCGCACCGACCAGCCGGCATGCAGCGGCGGCAGCAGGTATTGCTCGTGCAGGTCTTCCAGGATGCCGGGCGTGCCGGCGGCCAGGTCGGTATTGAGCAGGATGGTGCACGGGTCGAAGTTCTTCAGCCCCAGGCGGCGCTTGCTGCGCACCACGGGTTCCAGGCAGACCGTGCTGCCGTCAGGCAATTCCACCTTCTTGGGCGACTTGATGGCCGGGTCGATGGAGCCTACCCGGACATTCAGCCCCGCCATCTGGAAGATGCGCACCAGCTGCGCCACGTTGGCCATGTACGAGGTGTTGCGGCCGCGGTTCTCGGGAATGACCAGCAGATTGCGGGCCTCGGGGCAGATCTTCTCGATCGCGGCCTGGGCAGCCTGCACCGCCAGCGGCAGCATCTCGGTGGTCAGGTAGTTCCAGCCACCGGGGAAGAAGTTGGTGTCCACCGGCGCCAGCTTGAAGCCGGCGTTGCGCACGTCCACGGCCGTGTAGAAGGGCGGGGTGTGCTCCATCCACTCGAGCCGGAACCAGCGCTCGATGGCGGGCATGCCGTCGAGGATGCGCTGCTCCAGTTCGTTGATCGGGCCGGTCAGGGCGGTGACGAGATGCGGAACCATGCGGCTGCCTTGTTATGCGGGTTTGCGGCCAGAGGCGGACCGGCGATTGTAGGCAGCCGGCCTGGCCGCTCCCATGACAGTGCGGCGGCCGCTCTCTGGTACGCAGCCGGGTCAGCGGCGGATCTCGCCCTGTCCCAGAACGATGTACTTCAGCGAGGTCAGGCCCTCGATGCCCACCGGGCCGCGGGCGTGGAACTTGTCGGTGCTGATGCCGATCTCGGCGCCCAGCCCGTACTCGAAGCCGTCCGCGAAGCGCGTGCTCGCATTCACCATCACGCTGGCCGAATCGACCTCGCGCAGGAAACGCTGCGCATGGCTGTGGTCGTTGGTGACGATGGCGTCGGTGTGGTGGCTGGAGTAGCGGTTGATGTGATCGATGGCCTCGTCCACGCCGTCCACCAGCTTGATGCTGATGATCGGCGCCAGGTATTCCTCGAACCAGTCCTGCTCGGTGGCGGCCACCACCCGGGGCTGGCCGGCCAGCAGGGCTGCAGCCTCGGGATCGCAGCGCATCTCCACGCCCTTGGCGGCGAAGACGGCGCCGATGCGTGGCAGGAAGGCCGGCGCGATGGCGCGGGCGACCAGCAAACCTTCGGTCGCGTTGCAGGGGCTGTACTTCTGCGTCTTGGCGTTGTCGACCAGGGTGACGGCCATGTCCAGATCGGCGCTGGCATCGACGAAGGTGTGGCAGTTGCCGTCCAGGTGCTTGATGACCGGCACCTTGGCCTCGCGGCTGATGCGCTCGATCAGGCCCTTGCCACCGCGCGGGATGATCACGTCCACATACTCGGGCATGGCGACCAAGCGGCCGACGGCGTCGCGGTCGGTGGTGGGCACCAGCTGGACGGCGTCCTCAGGAAGGCCAGCGTCCAGCAGCGCGGCGCGCACCAGAGCCGCCAGGGCCTTGTTGGAGTCGATGGCCTCGGAGCCGCCGCGCAGGATGGCGGCGTTGCCGCTCTTGATCGCCAGGCTGGCGGCCTCGATGGTCACGTTGGGCCGGCTCTCGTAGATCATGCCGAACACGCCGATGGGCACCCGCATCTGGCCCACGCGGATGCCGCTGGGCTGCTGCTTCATGCCGATAATTTCGCCGATCACGTCGGGCATGGCGGCCAGCTGCTCGCAGCCCTCTGCGCAGGTGGCGATGACCTTGGGCGTGAGCTTGAGACGGTCCACCATCGGCTCGGCCAGGCCGGCGGCGCGGGCACGCTCCAGGTCGCGGGCGTTGTGCTCGCCCAGCGGTTCCACGCTCGCCCGCAGTCGTTCGGCCAGGCTGCGCAGCGCGCGGGCCTTGGCCGCGGCGCTGGCCTTGGCCATCTGCGTCGACGCCGCGCGCGCCTGGGCGCCCAGCGTGTTCATCAGTTCGAGGGTGGAGATCGCGTTCATGGGCGCGATTTTCTCACCGGGCTCGTGCCCGGGGCGGGGTGGGGGGATCGCTGCCCCTTCGGCCAAAGTTCGTGGAGGCCAACCGCCCTCGCACCGTTCGGGCGGAGCCTGCTGAAGCCGGGTGCCCCACCAAGCGCCTGGCAGAGTTTGGCTGTACCAGGCACACCCCCAAACCGTTCAGGCTGAGCCTGTCGAAGCCCGGCCCGAACGCCCAGCCTCTCAATCCGCCTGCTGCAGCAGCGACCAGACCCGGACCGGCGTCAGCGGCATCTGCAGCCGGGGCGCCAGCGCGCCGCGCCCGTTGCGCGCGAGCGCATCGGCTACCGCGTTCACCACCGCCGGCGTGGCGCCGATGGTGCCCAGCTCGCCGACGCCTTTCACGCCCAGCGGGTTGTTCTTGCAGGGCACGGACTCGTCCATCTCGGTGCGGAAGTCGGGTGCCGTGCCGGCCACCGGCAGTGCGTAGTCCATCAGGCTGCCCGTCACCAGCTGGCCGGTGGCTTCGTCGTAGACCACCTGCTCCAGCAGCGCCTGGCCGATGCCCTGCACCGCGCCGCCGTCGAGCTGGCCGCGCACGATCATCGGGTTGACCACGCGGCCGACGTCGTTCATCGAGGCATAGGCCACCACGGCCACGTCGCCGGTCTGCGGATCGACCTCGACCTCGCAGACATGGCAGCCGTTGGGCCAGGTGGGCCCGTCCACCTTGCTGGTCGAGTCCACGAAGATGCGGCCCTCGGCCTGGCGGCCCGCCAGCTCGAACAGGCCGATGCCCAGGTCGGTGCCGCGTACGGTGAAGCGGCCCTGGCCGTAGTCGATGTCGGCGGCCGCAGCCTCCAGCGCCTCGGCCGCCAGTTCGCGGCCGCGCGCCAGGGTGCGGTCGGCGCCGGTGCGCATGGCCGAGCCGCCGGTGAACAGTGAGCGCGAGCCCGCGCTGCCGAAGCCATTGCCGCGGTCGGTATCGCCAAGCACCACGCGCACCTGCTCGATGGGCACACCGAAGGCGTCCACCACCAGTTGTGCCAGCGTGGTGGCGATGCCCTGGCCCATGGCGTTGACGGCCGAATAGACCTCGATCACGCCGTCGGCCTTCACGTCCACCGTCACGCGCTCCTCGAACACGTTGCCGCCCGTCCATTCGAGGAAGGTGGCGAGTCCGAGGCCGCGCCACAGGCCGCGCGCGGCCGACTCGGCGGCGCGGGCGTCGAAGCCGTTCCAGTCGGCGAAGGCCAGGCCCCGGTCCATCATGTGCTCGAAGGCGCCGGTGTCGTAGGTCTGGCGCATCGGGTTGGTGTAGGGCATCTGCTCCGGGCGGATGAAGTTGCGCCGGCGCAGGGTCACGCGGTCGATGCCCGTCTGCCGTGCGGCCTCGTCCATCAGCCGCTCGATGAGGAAGATGGCCTCGGGTCGGCCGGCGCCGCGGTAGGCGCCCGTGGGCGACTGGTTGGTCATCACCGCGCGGAAGTGGAAGTCGATGACCGGGATGTCGTAGACGCTGGTCTGCACCCAGGGGCCGATCAGCAGCTGGATGGCCACGCCGGTTCCGGTCGGGTAGGCGCCCACGTTGGCGTCGCTGTGCACGCGCAGGGCGAGCACGCGGCCGTCGCTGTCCAGCGCCATGGCGGCGCGGGCTCGCACGTCGCGGCCATGGGTGGTGGTGAGGAATTCCTCGGAGCGCTCGCCGGTCCACTTGACGCCGCGGCCGAGTGCCTTGGCAGCGAAGGCCACCACCGCGTCCTCAGGGTACAGGCCGGTCTTCATGCCGAAGCCGCCGCCGACGTCGCTCACGCGCACGCGGATCTGCTCCGCCGGCAGCCCCAGCACCGTGGCCAGGGTGCCACGCACGCCGGTGGGCATCTGGGTGCTCATCTGCAGGCTGAGGCGGCCATCCTGGTCATCGATCTCGGCCAGCACGGCGCGCGGCTCCAGCGTGACGGCGGCGACGCGCTGGTTGTCGACGGTGAGTTCGACGACATGCGCCGCCCCGGCGAAGGCGCGGGCTGCGGCCTCGGCATCGCCGTGGCGCATCTCGGCGCTGATGTTGTCGGGCGCTGCCTCGCACAGAGTGGGCGCGCCCTCGGCCAGCGCAGCGTCGAGGGTGGGAATCGCCGGCAGGTCTTCGTAATCCACCCACACGGCCTCGGCCGCGTCCTTGGCGGCCTGCAGCGAGGTGGCGACCACGGCCACCACCGGCTCGCCGACGAAGCGCACCACGTCGTGAGCCAGCGGCAGACGGGCGGCGGTCACGCCGGGTGAGCCATCGGCGCGCACGAAGCCGGCCACGCCGGGGATGGGCTGGACGCCCTGGGCCACCAGGTCGGCGCCGGTGTAGACGGCCAGCACGCCCGGCAAGGCGCGCGCGGCTTCGGCGTCGATGCTTCGGATGCGCGCATGCGGGTGCGGCGAGCGCTGGAAGGCCAGCGTGGCGCAACCCTGGAGCCGGATGTCGTCGGTGTAGCGGCCACGGCCGGCAAGCAGGGCCTCATCTTCCAGGCGGCGCACGGCCTGGCCGCTGCCGAAGCGGCCGGCTGAAGGGGCGGGGGTCGAAGCGGCGGAATGCGCGTTGTCCAGCATGGGCGTCTCCGTAAAGGGAAAAGGTGTTGCACGTACCGCCGCCCGTTTTACCCGGTTGCCTGCCGCCCCGCTTGGAACGCGGGGCATGGCCGTCGGGCGGCCGGACGGTGCGGACGCCATGCAAGCGCCGCGCCGCCCTTTGCTGTAGGTCGGCCTATTTGCGCGCGTCGCGCAACTCGCGCCGCAGGATCTTGCCCACAGGCGTCTTGGGCAAATCGGTGCGGAACTCGATGATCTTGGGCCGCTTGTAGCCGGTCAGGTTGTCGTGGCAGAAGCTGCGCACCTGCTCCTCGGTGAGCGCGGGATCCTTCTTGACGATCACCAGCTTGACGGCCTCGCCGGTCTTGTCGTCGGGCACGCCGACCACCGCGCACTCGAGCACGCCGGGCAGGGTGGCGACGACGTCTTCGACCTCGTTGGGGTACACGTTGAAGCCGCTGACCAGCACCATGTCCTTCTTGCGGTCCACGATCCTGGTGTAGCCGCGCTCGTCCATCACGCCCAGGTCGCCGGTCTTGAACCAGCCTTCCGGGGTCATCACCTTGGCGGTTTCGTCCGGGCGTTGCCAGTAGCCCGCCATGACCTGCGGGCCGCGCAGCGCGATCTCGCCCACCTGGCCCAGCGGCACCGGTTGGCCGGCATCGTCCAGCAGGATGATCTCGGTGCTGGGCAGCGGCACGCCGATGGTGCCGCTGTATTCCTGGCTGGTCGTCGGGTTGCAGGTCGCCGAAGGCGAAGTCTCGGACAGGCCGTAGCCCTCGCAGATCGGGCAGCCGGTCTTGTCGAGCCACAGCTTGGCGACGGCACTTTGCACCGCCATGCCGCCACCCACCGAGATCTTGAGATGGCTCCAGTCCACCGTGTTGAAGTCCGGGTGGTTGGCCAGGCCGTTGAACAGCGTGTTGACGGCCGGGAAGCTGTGGATGCGGTGCTTGGAGAGATCCTTGAGCGTGGCGGCCAGGTCGCGCGGATTGGGGATGAGGATCAGCAGCCCACCCGTGCGCATCGACAGCATCATGCCGACCGTGAAGGCGAAGATGTGATACAGCGGCAGCGCACACACGGTGGTGGGCTGCTCGCCCTGCGGCACACGCTGCATCACCGGGCTGTTCCACGCCTCGGACTGCAGCACGTTGGCGATCACGTTGCGATGAAGGAGCACGGCGCCCTTGCTCACGCCGGTGGTGCCGCCGGTGTACTGCAACACCGCCACGTCGTCGCCGCCGATGGCCGGTGCCTGCAGGCCGCGGCGGCGGCCCTGCGACAGCGCGTCGTTGAAGCGCACCGCGCCCGGCAGGCTGAAGGCCGGCACCAGCTTCTTCACGTTGCGCACCACGTAGTTGACGATGGCGCCCTTGAGCAGGCCCAGCCGGTCGCCCATGGAAGCGAGCACCACATGCTTGACCATCGAATTCGCGATGCACTTCTGCAGTGTGCTGGCGAAGTTCTCCATGATCACGATGGCCTTGGCACCGCTGTCCTTGAGTTGGTGCTCCAGCTCACGGGCGGTGTAGAGCGGATTCACGTTCACCAGGATCAGGCCCGCGCGCAGGATGGCCGCCACCGCGATGGGGTACTGCGGGCAGTTGGGCATCATGACCGCCACGCGGTCGCCCTTGGTTAGGCCCAGCCCCTGCAGGTAGCCGGCGAAGGACTGGCTGGCGCGGTCGACGTCGCCGTAGCTCACCAGCTTGCCCATGAAGCTGTAAGCGGAGCGGTCCGCGTACTTGCGGAAGCTCTCGTCCATCAGCGCCACCAGCGAGGCGTACTGCGCGGGGTCGATGTCGGCTGGCACGCCCGGCGGGTAGCTGCTGAGCCAGGGGCGGTCGGTCATGTGCAATGTCTCCAATGTCCGGAATGAAAAGTGGCCGCTGCAGCGGCGGCGGCCAGGCTCTTGAAATCGTAGCAAAGCGGCAGCGCCATCAGGCGCCGCGCCCGGTGAGGCAATGCCTTATTCCACGGCCTTCATCATGTCCTCGACCACCTTCTTGGCATCGCCGAAGACCATCATGGTCTTGTCCATGTAGAAGAGCTCGTTGTCCAGGCCCGCGTAGCCGGCCGCCATCGAGCGCTTGTTCACGATCACCGTTTTGGCCTTGTAGGCCTCCAGGATCGGCATGCCGTAGATCGGGCTGCCCTTGGTGTGCGCGGCCGGATTCACGACGTCGTTGGCGCCCAGGATGATGGCCACGTCGGCCTGGCCGAATTCGCTGTTGATGTCCTCCATCTCGAAGACCTGGTCGTAGGGCACCTCGGCCTCGGCCAGCAGCACGTTCATGTGGCCGGGCATGCGGCCGGCTACCGGATGGATGGCGTACTTGACGGTGACGCCCTTGTCGGTGAGCTTCTGCGCCAGTTCCTTGACGGCATGCTGGGCCCGTGCCACGGCCAGGCCGTAGCCGGGCACGATGATCACGGTCTCTGCGTTGCCCAGCACGAAGGCGGCATCGTCGGCACTGCCGCTCTTGACCGGGCGCTGCACGGCACTGCCAGCGGCGGCCGCCGTGGCCTCGCCGCCGAAGCCGCCCAGGATCACGCTGAAGAAGGAGCGGTTCATGGCCTTGCACATGATGTAGCTCAGGATCGCGCCCGAGCTGCCCACCAGCGAGCCGGCAATGATCAGCATGCTGTTGTTGAGCGAGAAGCCGATGCCCGCCGCCGCCCAGCCCGAATAACTGTTGAGCATCGACACCACCACCGGCATGTCGGCGCCGCCGATGGGGATGATGATCAGCACGCCCATCACGAAGGCCAGCGCCAGCATCAGCAGGAAAGCACTCCAGCTCTCGGTGGCCATGTACACCAGGCCCAGGCCAATCGTCGCCAGACCCAGCACCAGGTTCAGCGCATGCTGTCCCTTGAACTGCACCGGCGCGCCCTGGAACAGGCGGAACTTGTACTTGCCCGACAGCTTGCCGAAGGCGATCACAGAACCGCTGAAGGTGATGGCGCCGATGGCCGCGCCCAGGAACAGCTCCAGCCGGTTTCCGAAGGGAATGGGCGAACGCGCAAAGCCGTCGACGAACAAGGTGCCCGCGGGCGTCGTGTAGGTCGCTCTTGCCGACACAGGCGGCGGCACGATGCCGAAGGCCCAGGGCTCCACCACCGCTGCCACGGCGATGAACACCGCCGCAAGGCCGATCATGCTGTGCATGAAGGCGACCAACTCGGGCATCTTGGTCATCTCCACGCGCTGGGCCATGAAGGCGCCGGCGCCGCCGCCGATCACCAGGCCCACCAGCACCCAGCCGAGCCCCAGCGGCGAGCCGGCCAGGCGCACGATCAGCGCCGCCGTGGTCAGCACGGCGATGGCCATGCCGACCATGCCGAAGACGTTGCCGCGGATCGAGGTGGTCGGGTGCGACAGGCCCTTGAGCGCCTGGATGAAGCAGACGCTGGCCACCAAGTAGAGCAGCGTGACGAGGTTCATCGACATGGCGTCACTTCCCCTCGGCGTTGGCTGCGGTGGAAGGGGCCTTGCGCTCCTTCTTCTTGAACATCTCCAGCATCCGGCGCGTGACCAGGAAGCCGCCGAAGACGTTGACCGCAGCCAGCGCCACGGCTGCCACGCCCATCACCTTGCCCAGCGGCGTGGTGGTGAGCGCCGCCGCCAGCATGGCGCCGACGATGACGATGGCCGAGATGGCGTTGGTCACCGCCATCAGCGGTGTGTGCAGCGCGGGTGTGACGGTCCACACCACGTGGTAGCCGACGTAGATGGCCAGCACGAAGATGGTGAGGTTGATGAGGGTCGGGTTGACGATGTCCATGGTGCGCGTTCCTTCAATCAAGCCTTGCGGGTGACCTGGCCGTCCTGCGCCACGCGGCAGGCGGCGACGATGTCGTCCTCGAGGTCGATCTTGAGCCCGCCTTCCTTGGGCAGGATCAGCTTGAGGAAGTCCAGCACGTTGCGGGCGTAGAGCGCCGAGGCGTCGGCCGCCACCAGGGCGGGCAGGTTGGTCTCGCCGATGAGGGTCACGCCGTGGCGCACCACCGTGCGGTCGGCCTCGGTCAAGGGGCAGTTGCCGCCGGTCATGCCGCCATGGACGTCGGGCCCGCGGCCGGCCGCGATGTCCACGATCACAGCGCCGGGCTTCATGGCCTGCACCATGGCCTCGGTGATCAGGGTGGGCGCCGGCCTGCCGGGGATGAGCGCCGTCGAGATCACCACGTCGGCCTGGGCCACCCGCTTGGCCACCTCGGCCTGCTGGCGGGTCAGCCAGCTCGCCGGCATCGGCCGCGCATAGCCGCCGACGCCCTCGGCGGCCTCGCGCTCCTCCTGCGTCTCGTAGGGCACGTCGATGAACTTGGCGCCCAGCGACTCGACCTGTTCCTTGACGCTGGGGCGCACGTCGCTGGCCTCGATCACCGCGCCCAGGCGCTTCGCCGTGGCAATGGCCTGCAGTCCCGCGACGCCCACGCCGAGCACGACGACGCGGGCGGCCTTCACGGTGCCCGCGGCCGTCATCAACATCGGGAAGAAGCGCTGGTAGGCGTTGGCGGCCATCATCACCGCCTTGTAGCCGGCGATGTTGGCCTGGCTGGACAGCACGTCCATGCTCTGCGCGCGCGTGGTGCGCGGCGCGGCCTCGAGCGCGAATGCGGTCAGCCCGGCCGAAGCGAGCCGCTGCAGGCCTGGCACGTCGTGGGGATTGAGCATGCCGACCACGACCGTGCCGGGCTTCATGGCGGCGCACTCGGCGTCGGTGGGCGCGCGGACCTTGAGCACCAGCTGGGCGCCCAGCGCACTCGCGGCGTCCGTGGTCTGCGCTCCGGCAGCTTCGTAGGCGGCATCGGGGACGCTGGCCGCAAGGCCGGCGCCGGACTGGATGAGCACCTGATGGCCTTGGGCCACCAGCTTCTTGGCGGTCTCGGGCGTGACGGCCACGCGCGATTCACCGGCCACGCACTCGGCGGGCACTCCGATCAACATCTTGGAATCTCCTCGTCACCACAGCGGCTTGGCCGCCCCAACTTCGCCAAAGCTTACAGTAACTTGACGCCTCCGGGCGCGCCTGGACGACAACATTCAGGAGCGCGTCACAGCCCGGACCGGGGGGCTTTCGGCGATTTCCGTGCGGAACTTCCTTCGTGCACGGTAGCGGGCTGGGTAGCATGCCCCGCCGCCCGGGTGAAGACATGGACGATCGACAGACCCGCGGCTAAAGGGGAAGGGAATGCGCATTGCGGTGCTGGACGACGAACTGGATCAACAGGCGCTGATCAGCGCGGCGCTGACCGAATCAGGGCACGAGTGCCACTGCTTCGATCGCAGCGTCGATCTGCAGCCTGGGCTGCGCGCCAAGGAGTTCGATCTGCTGATCCTTGACTGGGACCTGCCCAACCTCGACATCGATGCCCTTTTGCGGCTCGTGCGGGAGAGCTTCGGGACCTCCATCCCCGTCATCCTGCTCACCCATCGGTGCGACGAGGCCGATCTCGTCGAAGCCCTGGGTGCCGGTGCAGGCGGATGCATCAGCAAACCGTTGCGTGTCCCTGAACTTCAAGCGCGGGCCGAGGCCCTGCTGCGGCGGGTGCGCTTCTCGATCGGGAGCGATCGGCCGCAGGAGTTCGGACGCTATCGCTTCCTGCCCGCGGCGCGTCAACTGCTCATGGACGGCCAGCCCGTCGAACTCAAGAACCGTGAATACGAGCTCGCCCTGCTGCTTTTCCAGAATCTGGGGCGTCTGTTGAGCCGGGACTACCTGCGCGCCACCATCTGGGGCAGCACCCATGAAGACGGCTCGCGCTCGCTGGATACCCACATCTCCCGAGTCCGCAGCAAGCTGGCGCTGCGTCCGGAGCACGGATTCATGCTGACCGCCATCTACGGCATGGGCTATCGGCTTGAACCCGTGGACCCGTCGGAGATGCCCCCGCCGCTGCACATGTTCAGCTGACGCCTGCCGTTTACCGGGGCGGGGGCACGGCTGCCGGTCGCCGTGCGCCGCGATGGGCTGCACGCCGGCCAGCGCCGCGCTACAGTGCGCGACTTTTCATATGCCGCGTCGCCTTCGAGCAGGGTCGCCGTGGCGCCGCCCCTGGCGCCCAAGGCCGCTACGCCCAGGCCTGCCGGTGCGCAACCTGTCCGGAGACTGCTTCATGCGATGGAGACCCAATGTGACCGTGGCCGCGGTCATCGAGAAAGATGGCCGCTTCCTGCTGGTGGAAGAGCACACGGACCGGGGCCTACGCCTGAACACCCCCGCCGGCCACCTTGAAGCCGGCGAGACGCCGGCCGAAGGCTGCGCGCGCGAAGCATTGGAAGAAACCGCCCACGCCTTCACGCCCACGGCCATCGTGGGCATCTACATGGCCCGTTTCGAGCGCCGGTCGCCGGGCGACGAGGGCGACACCGACATCACCTATCTGCGCTTCGCCTTTGCCGGAGAGGTCGGCGCGCTCGATCCTGCGCGGTCGCTGGACGAGGGCATCGTGCGCACGCTGTGGATGACCCCGGAGGAGATCCGTGCCAGCGTCGACCGCCATCGCAGCCCGCTGCTGCTTCAGTGCGTGGAGGACTACCTGGCAGGCCAGCGGCATCCGCTGGACCTGATCCACACCGACAGCTCGGTGCACACGCCCGGGCCAGCCTGAGGTCCGTCCCTGTCCGGGGCGTGGATGCGCACGCCGCCGGAAGGAGGCGGCTGTCAGGGCCGCCCGTACATGAAACCGGTCGGGGCTTCCGTTCCCTCGATCCGGTCGACGAGGCGCAGCAGCGGCGTCAGCTCGCGATAGCGGCTGGCGGTAGCCCGGATGTAGCCGATGAAGCGAGGCGCATCGGCCAGGTACTTGGGCTTGCCGTCGCGCAGGGTGAGGCGGGCGAAGATGCCCGCGACTTTCAGGTGGCGCTGCAGGCCCATCCATTCGACCGCACGGTAGAACTCGCCGAAATCGTCGTCCACCGGCAGCCCGGCCTTGCGCGCGGCCTGCCAGTAGCGCACCGTCACGTCGATCACGAAGTCCTCGTCCCAGCTCAGGAAGGCATCGCGCATCAGGCTGGCGATGTCGTAGGTGATGGGGCCGCGCACCGCATCCTGGAAATCGAGCACGCCCAGCGCATCGGGGTCTTCGCCGACCATCAGGTTGCGGGGCATGAAGTCCCGGTGCACAAAGACCGCGGGCGACGCCAGGTTGGTGCGCACGATCAGGTCGAAGGCCTGCTGCAGCGTGGCCGCCTGGGCATCGTCGAGCGTCACGCCGCGGTGACGGCCCAGGTACCAGTCGGGGAAGAGCGCCAGTTCGCGCCGCAACAGGGCGTCGTCATAGTCGGGCAGCACGCCGGGGCGGGAGGCCTGCTGCCAGCGCACCAGTGCGTCCACCGCCTGCTGGTAGCGCGGCAGGTTGGCGACCGGGTCCTCGCGGTCGATCACATCCAACAGTGTGTGGGTGCCGAGATCGTCCAGCAGCAGGAAGCCGTTGGTCTCATCCCAGTCCAGGATCTGCGGCACCCGCAGGCCAGCGCCGCGCATCAGTGCGGCGACCTGCACGAAGGGCCGGGCATCTTCCTGGGCGGGCGGTGCATCCATCACGATGCGGGAGAGGGCGGGCGCGGCGCCGTCGATGCGGAAATAGCGGCGGAAGCTGGCGTCGGCGGAGGCGGGGCGCAGGGTGTCGGGTTGCAATGCGTGGGCCGGCGCGATGCGCTTCAGCCAAGCCTCGAAAACCCGGCCCCTGGCAGCGTCGGCCCAGGCGATGGAAGCCGGGCCGGAAGGGGGCGCTGAAGCGGTCATGGATAATCGACATTCTACAAATCCGCCCTCTCCCAAATGGGCGCGCGCCGGCCGCAGGACCGGCCGCGTCCAGCGCCGAGACGCTTGCCACACGCATCCATGCCAGACCAGAGCCGCGCCCCCGGGCACCGACGCCTGCCGCCGCTGCCCCTCGCGCTGCTGACGCTGGCGCTCGCGGGCGTCCAGGGCGCGTGGGCACAGTCGCTGCCTCCCCTGCCCGGCGAGCCGCCCCTGGTGCTGCGCCGTACCCCGCAGCTGACCGAGAACATTCCCACTGCAGAACGCAGCCAGCGTCCCAGCATCGTCCAGGGCGACCGCATCTCGGGGCGGCCCGATCTCGAGACCACGATCGAAGGCAGTGCCTCGCTGCGCCGCGGTGACACGGTCATCCGGGCCGATCGGCTCAGGTACGACCAGCCCCAGGACTTGGCCACCGCCGAAGGGGAGGTGCGCGTCAATCAGGCGGGCAATGTCTACGAGGGCCCGCGCCTGCAGCTCAAGCTGGAGACCTTCGAAGGCTTCTTCGACAGCGTGCGCTATCAACTGCTGGCCAACGGCGCCCACGGCACCGCGGATCGGGTCGACTTCATCGATTCTGACCGCACCATCGCGCGCCGGGCGACCTACACGACCTGTCGCCGAGAGGATGACCAGCCGGGATGGAAGCCAGCGTGGTTCCTCAGCGCCGAGAAACTGCGCACCGACAGCGCCGAAGGGGTCGGCGTCGCCGAGAACGTGCAACTGCATTTCATGGGCCTGAGCTCGCCGGCCCTGCCCAGCGTGAGCTTTCCACTGGACGACCAGCGCAAGAGCGGCATCCTGCCGCCGGTCGTGGGCATGGACAGCGTCAATGGCCTGGAGCTGACGCTGCCCTACTACTGGAACATCGCGCCCAACCGCGACGCGACGTTCACCCCCGCGGTCATGAGCAAGCGCGGCATCAACGTCGCCAACGAGTTCCGCTACCTCGAAAAGGACTACAGCGGCGAGGTGCGCTTCGACCTCATGCCCGACGACCAACTGCGCAACCGCGACCGCTGGGGCCTGTGGCTGCGACATCGGCACAACTTCAATGCCGGCACGCTCGGCGCGGACACCCTCAGTGCCAATCTGTCGGTGGACCGGGTCAGCGATGACGACTACTGGCGCGACTTCACCCGCACGCCCACGCTGACCTCACGGCAGCTGTCGGCCGACGGGTCGATCAACTGGAGCAAAGGCGACTGGAGCGGTCGCCTGTTCGCCCAGAAATGGCAGACGCTGACCTACACCGAGGCGCCGATCACGCCAGCCTACGACCGCCTGCCCCAGCTCACGGCCAACTATGCGCTGTATGACTGGAACGGCTTCGACTTCAGCTTCAACAACGAGCTGACGCGCTTCAGCGCCAATTCGATCCAGCAGGGCCAGCCGAATGCCGACCGGCTGTTCTCGCAGGTACAGCTGTCGCGGCCCTTCGTGCGGCCCGGCTACTACGTCACGCCCAAGCTCATGCTGTCCGGCACCAGCTACAGCTTCGACGGTCCGCTGTCCAACGGTGCGACATCGGCCAACCGCACGGTGCCGACCTTCAGTCTCGATACCGGCATGACGTTCGAGCGCGAGACCAGCCTCTTCGGCAAGGCCTACACGCAGACGCTCGAGCCGCGGGCCTTCTTCGTCAATACGCCCTATCGCGACCAGAGCACGCTGCCCGTCTACGACACGGCCAAGAGCGACCTGAGCCTGGCCTCTCTCTTCACCGAGAACGAGTTCACGGGCAACGACCGCATTTCCGCCACCAAGGCCGTCACGCTGGGCGTGACCTCTCGACTGATCGATCCGGACACCGGCTTCGAGCGGGCGCGCTTCGGCATTGCGCAACGGCGCCGTCTGTCGGACCAACTGGTCACGCTGCCGGGCGGCACGGCTTCTACCGACCGCGCGTCCGACGTGGTGACGGCTGCGCAGGTCAACATCAACCCGCAGTGGAGCGTGGAAGGCGCGGTCCAGTACAACCCGCAGATCGACAAGTCGGAGCGTCGTGCCATCACCGCGCGCTACACGCCGGGCCCCTATCGTTCGCTCAGTGCCTCGTACCGTTACCAGGACGATCGGATATCCGTCAACAACTCGGGCTACGAATCCATCGATCTGGGCTGGCAGTGGCCGCTGAACGATCTGTGGGGCGACAAAGGTTCGCCCAAGGCCGGCGGCGGGCTGGGTGGCCCGCGCTGGTATGCGGTCGGCCGCGTCAACTACAGCCTGCGCGACAAGGTGGTGACGGACGCGGTGATGGGACTGGAATACGACGGCTGCTGCTACATCGGCCGCGTGGTGCTCGAGAAGATCAGCACTGGCGTGGCCACGGCCACCAAGCGGATCATGTTCCAGATCGAATTCCTGGGCTTCACCAGTATCGGAACCAGTCCGATGCGCACGCTTCAAACCAATGTGCCGCGCTATCGTTCGCTGCGCGAGCCGACCTTGGCGCCCAGCCGCTTCACCAACTATGAGTGAGCAAGACCCCGCCCGCCGCTTCTGCGGCCGCGGCTTGCTCCACCCCGCCCGCCGCTCCCGGCGCGGCGCTTGATCCAGGAGGCCTACGCCATGAAATTCGAGCTTTCCGTCTTCGCCCTGTCGTGCGCGGCCCTGCTGGCCGCGACGCCGGCCGCGCAGGCCCAGCAAGGTGGCGCCACCCCGCGGCAGAGCATGTCGACGCAGCAGGGCCGCAGCAGTGCCCCGGGCGCCGCGCCGCGCCGCGGCATCACCGACATCATGCGCGAAGGGCCGGCCGCATCCACGCTGCCGCCGCCTGTTTCCGCCGGCACCCAGCCACAAGGGCAGCGCGCCGCCGAATACATCGTGGCGCTGGTCAATTCCGAGCCGATCACCAACACCCAGGTGCAGAAGCGGGTCGAGCGCGTCCTGCGCGAGGCTGGCCCCGAGGCCCAGCGCATCCCGCCCGAGCAGATCACCCGACAGGTGCTGGAGCAGATCATTTCCGAGCGGGCGCAACTGCAGCTGGCCAAGGAGCTGGGTGTGCGCGTCGACGCCATGGCCATCGACCAGGCCGAGGAAGTGGTGGCGCGGCAGAACCAGGTCAGCCTGAGCGAGCTGCGCCGCCGCGTGGGCGAGGCCGGCATCTCACGCGACGAGTTCCGCAACAACCTGCGCGACCAGCTGCTGCTCACACGCCTGCGCGAACGCGAACTGGAAGGCCGCGTGAAGGTCAGCGACGACGAGATCGACCAGTTCCTGCGCGAGCAGCGTGCGGCTGCGAGCAGCGCCGCGCCCGACATCAACCTTGCCCAGGTGTTGGTCACGGTGCCCGAAAAGGCGACGGCCGCGCAGGTCGCCGAGGCGCAGAAGCGGGCGGAGGACATCGCCCGCCGCGCCCGCGCTGGCGAAGACTTCTCCCAGTTGGCCACCCAGCTGTCCGACGCGCCGGATGCCAAGGGCACCGGCGGCGTATTGGGCCTGCGCGCGGCCGATCGCTATCCGCCGCTGTTCGTCGAAGCGACGCAGTCCACGCCCGTGGGCGGCATCGTCGGCCCGGTGCGCTCGGGCGCGGGCTTCCATGTGCTGAAGGTGCTGGCCAAGCAGAATGCCGCGTCGCCGGATTCCGTGGTCACGCAGACGCAGGTGCGCCATATCCTGATGCGGCCCGATGCGCGTCGCACGCCCGAGCAGATCGTTTCGCTCATGGCCGACTTCAAGCGGCGCATCCAGGCCGGGACGGCCGACTTCGCGACGCTGGCCCGCGAGAACTCGCAGGACACGGTCAGCGCCCGGGCGGGCGGTGAGCTGGGCTGGTCCACGCCCGGCCAGTTCGTGCCCGAGTTCGAGGAGGTCATGAGCCGCCTGCAACCCGGCCAGATCAGCGACCCGATCGTCACCCGCTTCGGCATCCACCTGATCCAGGTCGAGGGCCGGCGCGAGGCCAAGCTCAATCCGGCCGAGCTGCGCGAAGCAGCGCGCAACGTGCTGCGCGACCGCAAGATGGAAGACGCCTACGAGGCGTGGGCCCAGGAAGTGCGCCAGCGCGCCTATGTGGAGATGCGCGAGACGCCCACGTCTTGAGCACGATCGCCGGCCACGTCTGCGCCCTTGCCCGCATGAAGCCCCACGCCCCGCGAAAGCGGTTTGGACAGCATTTCCTGACCGACGACGCCATCATTGACGGCATCGTCCGCGAAATCGCGCCGCGGTCCGGAGACGCCATGGTCGAGATCGGGCCGGGCTTGGCTGCACTCACGCAGCCCCTGGTCGAGCGGCTTGGCCGGCTCACCGTGGTCGAGCTGGATCGGGATCTGGCCGCACGGCTGCGCAGTCATCCGCAGCTCACCGTGGTCGAGGCGGATGTGCTGACGGTCGACTTCCGGGCGCTCGCGGACACCACAGGTCAGAAGCTGCGCGTGGCCGGCAACCTGCCCTACAACATCTCCACGCCGATCCTCTTCCATCTGCTGCGCTTTGCCGACCGGATCGTCGACCAGCACTTCATGCTGCAGAAGGAAGTGATCGACCGCATGGTGGCCGAGCCCGCCACGTCCGACTACGGCCGCCTCTCGGTGATGCTCCAGTGGCGCTATGCCATGGAGAACGTGCTGTTCGTGCCACCGGAGAGCTTCGATCCACCGCCCCGCGTCGACAGCGCCGTGGTTCGGATGGTGCCCCGCGCCGCGCCGGCGGTGCTGGATTCCGCGCTGCTCGAACGCATCGTGCAACTGGCCTTCAGCCAACGCCGAAAGCTGCTGCGCCACACGCTGGGCCGATGGCTGGAGGAACAGGCGTTCGCTGGCCACTTCGACGTGCAGCGCCGCGCCGAGGAGGTGCCGGTGGACGAGTACGTGTTGCTTGCGCAAGCACTTGCTTCGGTGTCCTGAAAGAAGGCCGGCGCCTCGGCGCGCCATGGCACAGTCGTACTCGAGGCTTGCGTCGCGCCCAAGAAAAAGCCCGCCGTTCGGCGGGCTTCGTTCGTCAGCACTGGGCCGGAGGGCTCAGGCGGCCGACAGCCAGTAGCTGCTGTTGAAAGGGCTGCTCATGCGCAGCGCCTGGGGAGAGACATCCACCAGCTTGTCGGTGGGCATCTTCTCTTCTGCGCTCAGGTCGATGCCATCGACGGGAGCGGTGGTGGTCACCGGGGCCTCGCTGGCCCGTTCTGCTTGGCCGGGTTGTGCAGAACGGGCTACAGAAAAGAATAGAAGCACCGGAAAGGCACTTTCCGGTCGCCCCAGTAGTCGGCGGCGTCACGGAAGATGTCAAGCAGTTGCTCGCGTGCCTCCTTGTCGAACTTGGCATGCGCGGGGATCTGCTCCAGCACCACGACGAAGCCCGGCTGCGGGCCCGACTTGTACAGCGGGTCGGTCATGCAGTCGTACAGGGCGTCGAAGTTCTTGCCGAAGTGCGCCGGGAAGGTGAACTGCTGCGCGATCAGGTCGAGCACGTCCTGTTTGCTCTGGGCCACGGCCAGGTTGGCGTAAAGGAAGTGGTGGCCCGCTTCTTGCGCCGCCTGCTGCAGATCGGCCACGCGAAAGGCGCGAATCGATTGCACGATGTTCGGCCGCACGCCCTTGAGAGGCTGCTGATTCATCTCCGCTGTTCTTTCCATGATGGTCAAGACTTGTTCCGGACGCGTCGGTGCGTCAATCCATGCCGTGCGTATCAGGGCACGATCCTTCTGAAACTGGCGTAGTGGTCGGCCGTGTACCAACAACCATCGGGTCGGCTGGGCTGCTGGCCTCCGCACACGATCCGGCGCGCACCGCGGTTGCTCGCGCCAGGCGTTCTGACCGTGTACTCGCGGTAGTAGCCGCGCGTCTCACGAGGCAGCAGGCGCTCGCGGTTGCCGAAGACCGTGCCGTCCTTCTCGTGAGGGAAGGGACCGCCTTGCAGGATGGTTCGGTAGGTTTGCTGGCCCTGGGGAGGCAGTTCCGCCAGTGCAATCGAGGTGCCCCGATCCGTCGTCTCCCGTGCGCATGCGGCGGGGATTCCCGCCAGTCCTCCCCAGATGGCTGCCGCAAGAACGCCGAAGCGCGTGAACTTGGAAACCGGGGAAGAGATCGAGGCGAAGACCGCCATGAGGCACCGGAAGGCTAAAGAACGGGACTGCGATTTACGGGTTAACCCGTAAATTCAAGCCCGCCAGTGTGCCGCAGAGCTGCCTAAATAGCAAGCGAATGCCCAAGGATTGGGCAGTGGGAATACCAGCGAAGTGCCAAAAGCTGACGCTTCGCTGGGTTGGCACCGGGGTGGTGCGAGGCGGGCGCGCAGAGCGCCTGCCTGTGGGCCGTTCAGCGGTCTGCGTTGGCGTCGGCCACCGTCAAGGCCGTCATGTTGACGATGCGGCGCACCGTGGTGCTGGCGGTGAGGATGTGCACCGGCTTGGCGGCGCCGAGCAGCACCGGGCCGATGGCGATGTTGCCGCCAGCCGCCGTCTTGAGCAGGTTGTAGGAGATGTTGGCGGCGTCGATGCTCGGGAACACCAGGAGATTGGCGTCGCCCGCCAGTGCACTGTGCGGCATCACGCTCATCCGCTGGCGGCCGTCCAGCGCCACGTCGCCGTGCATCTCGCCGTCCACCTCGAGCCAGGGCGCCTGCTCGCGCAGGAGCGCCAGGGTCTGGCGCATCTTGAGGGCGCTCGGATGGGCGCTCGTGCCAAAGTTGGAATGCGACAGCAACGCGGCCTTCGGCTTGAGGCCGAAGCGCATCATCTCCTCGGCGGCCATGATGGTGATCTCGGCCAGCTCCTCGGCGCTGGGGTCGTAATTGACGTGCGTGTCCACCAGGAACACCTGGCGCTCGGGCAGCAGCAGCGCGTTCATGCAGGCGTAGATGGAAGCGCCGGGGCGCTTGCCGATCACCTGGTCGATGTAGGGCAGATGCGAGTGGGTGGTGCCCCAGGTGCCGCAGATCATCCCGTCCACATGGCCCTTGTTCAGCAGCATGGCGCCGATGAGGGCGAGACGGCGGCGCATCTCGATTTTGGCGACCTGCACCGTCACGCCCTTGCGCTCGGTCATGCGGTGGTAGGTCTGCCAGAAGTCACGGTAGCGCTCGTCCCATTCGACGTTGACGACGTCGTAGTCCTGGCCTTCCTTGAGGCGCAGCCCGAACTTCTCGATGCGCTGGGCGATGATGGCCGGGCGGCCGATGAGCGTGGGGCGGGCCACGCCTTCGTCGACCACGATCTGCGCGGCGCGCAGCACGCGCTCCTCTTCGCCTTCGGCATAGGCCACGCGCTTCTTGGCCGCGCGCTTGGCGGCATCGAAGATCGGCTTCATGGTCGTGCCCGAGGCATAGACGAAGCCTTCCAGCTTGTCGCGGTAGGCGTCCATGTCCTTGATGGGACGGGCCGCCACGCCGCTCTCCTCCGCCGCCTTGGCCACGGCCGGCGCGATCTTCATCATCAGGCGCGGGTCGAAGGGCTTGGGGATCAGATACTCGGGGCCAAAGCTGAGCTTTTCGCCAGCGTAGGCAGCCGCCACGCGCTCGCTCTGCTCCGCCTGCGCCAGGTCGGCGATGGCGTGCACCGCGGCGATCTCCATCTCGTCGGTGATGGTGGTCGCGCCGCAGTCCAGGGCCCCGCGGAAGATGTACGGGAAGCACAGGACGTTGTTGACCTGGTTCGGATAGTCGGTGCGGCCGGTGGCCATGATGACGTCGCCGCGCACCGAGTGGGCCAGCTCCGGCAGGATCTCCGGATTGGGATTGGCCAGCGCGAAGATCACCGGCCGGGCGGCCATCTTGGCCACCATCTCGGGCTTGAGCACGTTGCCGGCCGACAGGCCCAGGAAGACGTCTGCGCCTTCCATGACCTCACCCAGCGTGCGGGCGTCGGTCTTCTGGGCGAACTGCGCCTTGTCCTCGTCCATCAGCTCGGTGCGGCCTTCGTAGACCACGCCGGCCAGGTCGGTGACGAACACGTTCTCGCGCTTCAGGCCCACCTTGAGCAGCAGATTCAGGCAGGCGAGCGCCGCGGCGCCGGCGCCCGAGGCCACCAGCTTCACCTGGCCGATGTCCTTGTTGGCCACCTTCAGGCCGTTGAGCATGGCCGCCGCCACGGTGATGGCTGTGCCGTGCTGGTCGTCGTGGAAGACCGGGATCTTCATGCGCTTGCGCAGCTCGCGCTCGACGTAGAAGCAGTCCGGCGCCTTGATGTCCTCGAGGTTGATGGCACCGAAGGTGGGCTCCAACGCCGCGATCACCTCGACCAGCTTGGCCGGGTCCTTCTCGTCGATCTCGATGTCGAAGACGTCGACGCCGGCGAACTTCTTGAACAGGACGGCCTTGCCTTCCATCACCGGCTTGGAGGCCAGCGGGCCGATGTCGCCCAGGCCGAGCACGGCGGTGCCGTTGGAGATCACGGCCACCAGATTGCCGCGCGAGGTGTAGCGGAAGGCGGCGGCCGGGTCCTTGACGATCTCCTCACAGGGCGCGGCCACGCCGGGCGAGTAGGCCAGCGACAGGTCGCGCTGGTTCGTCATCTGCTTGGTGGCGCTGATCGCCAGCTTGCCCGGCACCGGAAGCTCGTGGTATTCGAGTGCGGCGCGGCGAAGTTCCGCGCGCTTGTCTTCGGCGCTCAGGGGTTTGGACTCGGACATGGGGACACTGCTCCTCGACGCAGGCGGTGGGCTTTGGTGGCGCCGCCGCTGCCTGGCTCACTGGGAAAAGGGCGCCGATTGTAGGCTCGGCCTTACGCCGGTCTTTCTGGTCATAGGCTGCCTGGCCAGTCCGTCCGCAAGAGGCCGTGCCAACGGGGTGTGGCAACATTTGCGGCTCCTCACTTCGCACGCACGGAGCAGCACATGGCCCTGATGGATTTCATCAAGAAACAGTTCATCGACGTCATCCAGTGGACGGAAGAGGGCGATGGCACGCTCGCCTGGCGCTTCCCCATGGCGGGCATGGAGATCCAGAACGGCGCCTCGCTCACGGTGCGCGAATCGCAGATGGCGGTCTTCGTCAACGAGGGGACGGTGGCGGACGTCTTCGGTCCGGGGATGTACAAGCTCACCACCCAGACGCTGCCGGTGCTGACCTATCTGAAGAACTGGGACAAGCTCTTCGAGTCGCCGTTCAAGAGCGACGTCTACTTCTTCAGCACCCGCCAGCAGGTGGACCAGAAGTGGGGCACGCCCCAGCCCATCACCATCCGCGACAAGGACTTCGGCGCGGTGCGGCTGCGGGCCTTCGGCAACTACAGCTACCGGGTGACCGACCCCAAGCTCTTCCACACCGAGATCTCCGGCACGCGCGAGCGCTACACAGTGGCCGATCTCGACGGCCAGTTGCGCGGGCTGGTGCTGCAGAACATCAGCAACGCCATCGCCGCGAGCGGCGTGCCCTTCCTGGACCTGGCGGCCAGCCAGAACCAGTTTGCGCAGGCGCTGGCCGCGCAGCTGGCGCCCGAGTTCGCAAAGATCGGTCTGCGACTGGACGTGATGACGGTGCAGAACCTGTCCCTGCCCGAGGAGCTGCAGAAGATCCTCGACCAGAAGATCGGCATGGGCATGGTCGGCAACGACATGGGCAAGTTCATGCAATACCAGACCGGCCAGGCGATCCCGGTCTTCGCCGAGAACAGCGGCCACGGCGGTGGCGTGGCCGGCGATGCGATGGGCCTGGGCGCGGGCGTGGCGCTGGGGCAGGTGATGGCCAACACACTGGCGCAAGGACTGCAGCAGCCGGCCCAGTCCGCCGCGCCGGCTGCGGCGGCTGCGGCGCCGACCGTCAGTCCGGCCGAAGTGATGTCCACCCTCGAGAAGCTGGCCGAACTCAAGACCAAGGGCATCCTGACCCAGGAAGAGTTCGACGCCAAGAAGACCGAGCTGCTGAAAAAGCTGACGTGATCGGCGCCGCACGCTCCCGCCATGGATGAGCCCGGCGGCACCCAGCGCCACTATCGCGCCCCCTGCCCGGGCTGCGGCGCCCCGGTCGAGTTCCGCTCGGCGCAGTCCGTCTACGCCGTCTGCCCCTACTGCCAGAGCACCGTCGTGCGCCAGGGCGAGCAGCTGGCGCGCGTGGGCAAGATGGCCGAGCTGTTCGAGGACTTCAGCCCGCTGCAGCTCTTTGCCGCCGGCCGCCTGCAGGACAGGCCCTTCACCCTGGTCGGCCGGCTGCAGTACGCCTACGCCGGCGGGCGCTGGACCGAGTGGATCGCCCAGCTCGACGGCGAGCGCCAGGCAACCCTGAGCGAGGACAACGGCGGCTATGTCTTCTCGCTGCCCTATGCGCTGACGCAGCCGGCGCCGCCGCCCGATGCCCTGCGGGTGGGCATGACGACGGCGATCAACGGCCAGTTGTACACCGTGGCGTCCAACGAAGAGGCGGCGCTGCTCTCCGCGCAGGGCGAGCTGCCGCGGCTGCCGGAGCTGGGCCGACCCTTCCGCGTGGTCGAGTTGCGCAATGACAAGGGCCTGGTGCTCAGTCTGGAGTACGGCAGCCAGCCGCCCACGGCCTGGCTGGGCCGACAGGTGGCATTGGCCGACCTGCAGCTCACCGGCCTGCGCAGCGAATCCGGCAAGGAGGAGCGCGGCCGCAGCTTCAGCTGCCCGAACTGCGGCGCGCCGGTGACGGTGCAGCTCGAGGGCAGCAAGAGCATCACCTGCGGCAGTTGCAAGAGCCTGATCGACCTGAGCGCCGGCATCGGCGCCGAGCTGAAGTACGCGGTGCAGGACGAGCCGGTGAGGCCGCTGATCGCGCTGGGCAGTACGGGCCGGCTGGAGGGCAGCGACTGGCAGGTGGTGGGTTTCCAGCACCGCATGGGCCGCTCGCCGGGCGAGGACGAGCAGTTCGGCTGGAACGAGTACCTGCTCTACAACCGGCAGAAGGGTTTCTGCTTCCTGGTCGACGCCGAGGACGGCTGGAGTCTGGTGCGGCCGACCACGGGCGCGCCGGTGGTATCGGGCGGCGGCGCCAGCGCGCGCTACCTGGGCACGACCTACCGCCAGCAGTACAGCTACGACGCCGAGACCACCTACGTGGCCGGCGAGTTCTACTGGCGCGTCGAACGCGGACAGCGCACCAGCAACCGCGACTACGCCGGCCCCAAGGGCGCGGTGCTGTCGCTGGAGCGGGCCGACAAGGAGCTGACCTGGTCGCTCGGCAACCGGCTGGACGGCGCGGCCGTGGCCCAGGCCTTCAAGCTCGATGCGCGCAAGGACCAGTTCAAGCGCGCCGATGCGGCTCCGCTGAGCGCGGCCTCGGGCCTCGGCTGCGGCACCATCATCCTGATCGTGGTGGTCGTGATCATCCTGCTCCTGATCCTGTCGACCTGCAGCAGCGGCTCAGGCTCCTCGGGCAGCGGCTGGCGCAGCACCGGCGGTTCCTACGGCGGCTATTCCAGCGGCGGCGGCCACAAGTAGGTGGCGCGTTTCCCTTCTTCATCCTCTTGCGGAGAGACACATGGCGAAATTCGAATGGCTCCATCCCGTGTCCATCGCGGGCACCCTGCTGTATGCGCTGATCGGCATCGTCGTCTTCTGGGTGGCCTTCGTCATCATCGACAAGATCACGCCCTACGACCTGTGGGCTGAGATCGTCGAGAAGCAGAACCTGGCACTGGCGCTGGTGGTGGCGGCGATGTGCCTGGGCATCTCGATCATCGTGGCGGCAGCGATTCATTGAGCCCCCCGGCTTTTCACGCCGCTGCGCGACGTGTAACGCCACCCCCCGAGGGGGAGGCGCGGCCGCCTTGGGGCGGCCCGGCGGCGG
>NZ_CAJYES010000200.1 GCF_913773995.1 uncultured Pseudacidovorax sp. | reverse complement strand
ACCTTGAGCTTGACGCCGCCCGCGTAGGTGCCGCTGAGCACGTCCTGCCGCAGCCGGGCGAAGGCTTGGTCCACCAGCGTGGGTTCGCGCAAGACGGCATCCGTTTTTTGCATGGACGCGATTTTATGCATAAACTTTTCCTCCGTGCATAGTTCAATGGATCAATCGATGAATGTTTCTTCCGACGCCAGGCCCGCCGCGGCGGTGCGCCTGCTCGCCATCTCCGGCAGTCTGCGCCGCGCCTCGCACAGCACCGCGGTGCTGCGCCACATGGCGACGATGCTGCCGGCCGGTGTGCATCAACAGCTCTTCACGCTGGTGGAGATTCCGCCCTACGACGGCGACCTGGACGGCCCCCAGCCGCCCGCGGCCGTCGCCGAGCTGAAGGATGCCATCGCCCAGGCCGACGGCCTGGTCATCTGCTCGCCGGAATACAACTACGGCATGCCCGGTGTGCTGAAGAACGCCATCGACTGGGCATCGCGGCCGGCCTTCGCCTCGCCGCTCAGGGGCAAGCCGGCCCTGGTGATCACGGCGTCGCCGGGCGCCCTGGGCGGGGTGCGGGCCCAGGCCCAGATCCGCGATGCCCTGGCCGCCACGCTGGCCCGGCCGCGGTCGCGGCCCCAAGTGGCCATTCCGCGGGTCGCCTCGCGCTTCCAGGACGGCATGCTGAGCGACGCCACCACGCTGGAGATGCTGCAGGCCGCCCTGGCCGACCTGCTGGCGGAGATCCGCCTGCTGACCGCCGCGCGCGGCTGAGGCGTCAGCCGTCCCGCTTCTGCCAGCCGGGCAACCACTGGAGGAGGTGGTCCGCAAAGCCCTCCGCCGCTGGCGGCAGGGTGCGTACCGTCGAGCGGTAGAGGCAGACCGTGCGCACCGTCTCGGGCTCGACCACGCGGCGCATCACCAGGCCCAGGGGCTGCGCCACCACGCCCACGTAGGCGGGTGCCAGCGTGGCGGCCAGTCCCTGGGCAGCAATGCCCAGGGCGGTGGAGACGTTGTCCACCACGTCGACCGGCTCCACCCGTGCATCTGCGGGGGCATTGACGTGCATCTGCGAGACGCTGCGCTCATGGTCGCGGCCCGCCGCCACGAGGGCGTGCCCGTGCAGGTCGGTCCATCGCAGCTGCCTGCGGCGTGCCAGCGGATGACCCGCGGCGCACCACAGCACCCAGCGGCTGTCGAACACCGGCAGCCGCTGGACGCCCTCGCCCGTCGGACGGTCCGGCCCCACCGCCAGGTCGACATCGCCGGCCTGCACGGCATCGACCAGCTGATCGACCGGCAGGTCCTTCACGCGCACCACCACGCGGGGCCGCAGGGCCTGGAAGGCGCCGATGGCCGCGGGGATGGCGGTCCCGGCCAGCACCTGCGGCGCCCCGACGCGCACGATGCCGGCCGCCTGGTTGCGCACGTCGGAGGCCGCGATGTCGGCCGCCTGCACATGCCGCAAGACCGTCTCGGCGGGGCCTAGAAAGTGCTGGCCGGCGCTGGAAAGCATCACCCGCCGCGTGGTGCGCTCGAAGAGCCGGAAGTCGACGATGGCCTCCAGCTCGGCGATCAACTGGCTCACGGCCTGCGCCGTCAGGCCCATGCGCTGCGCCGCGCCGGTGAAGCTGCGCTGCTCCGCCACGGCGACGAACGCCTCGAGCTGGCGAAGGGTGTAGCGGGTCAGGGCCATCGGTCGATTATCAAGCGCAGCTTGATCACTGTTCCAAATCCATTGCTTGTGGCGGACGGCCATGCTGCCGAGACTTCGCCTTCATCAAGACGGCGCCTTGCCACCCATGGCAGGGCGATCCAGGAGACACATCCATGACAGACACCCAGGCGCGCAACCGCGCGCTCGCCCACGAACTCATCGAGGCCGAGCGCAGCCGCCAGCCCGTCGAGCACTTCAGCAAGCGCCTGTCCGGCATGACCATCGCCGACAGCTACGCCATCCAGCGCGAATGGACGGCGCTCAAGCTGGCCGGCGGCGACACCATCGTCGGCCGCAAGATCGGCCTGACCTCGCGGGCGATGCAGATCGCCTCGCAGATCACCGAGCCCGACTACGGCGTGCTGCTGCAGAGCATGGTGATCGACAACGGCACCGAGGTGGAAGCCGCCCGCTTCCTGGTGCCGCGGCTCGAAGTCGAGTTCGCCTTCATCCTCGCCAGGCCGCTGCGTGGGCCCAACGTCACGCTGTTCGACGTGCTCAACGCCACCGACTACGTAATCCCCGCCCTGGAGCTGATCGACGCCCGCATCGAGCAGTTCGACCGCGTGAGCAAGGCGCCGCGCAAGGTGCTGGACACCATCGCCGACAACGCCGCCAGCGCCGGCATCGTGATGGGCGGCCGGCCCATGCGGCCGGACCAGGTGGACTGGCGCTGGGCCGGCGCGCTGCTGTTCAAGAACGGCGTGATCGAGGAATCGGGCCTGGGCGCTGCGGTGCTCAACCACCCGGGCAACGGCGTGGCCTGGCTGGCCAACAAGCTGGCCCCGCACGGCGAAGGGCTGGAGGCCGGCCAGATCGTGCTGGGCGGCTCCTTCACCCGGCCGGTGCATTGCGCCGCCGGCGACACCTTTCATGCGGACTACGGCCCGCTCGGTTCCATCTCCCTGAAGTTCGTCTGATGACCTCCACCGTGAACACTTTCAAGGCCGCGCTGGCCGCACCCGGCGCGCAGATCGGGCTCTGGCTGGGCCTGGCCGAGCCCTACACCGCCGAGCTGTGCGCCACCGCCGGCTTCGACTGGCTGCTGGTCGACGGCGAGCACGGCCCCAACGACCTGCGCTCCATGCTGGGCACCCTGCAGGCCGTGGCGCCCTACCCTGCCCATCCCGTGGTGCGCATCCCTCAGGGCGACGCGACGCTGATCAAGCAGGTGCTGGAGATCGGCGCCACCACGCTGCTGGTGCCGATGGTGGAAGACGCCGAGCAGGCCCGCGGCCTTGTGCAGGCCGTGCGCTATCCGCCGCAGGGCATCCGCGGCGTGGGCAGCGGCCTGGCGCGCTCCTCGCGCTGGGGGGCCGACGCGCAGTACCTGCAGACCGCCAACGACCGCATGTGCCTTCTGGTGCAGGTGGAAACGGCGTCCGCCCTGTCGCGCATCGACGAGATCGCGGCCGTGGACGGCGTGGACGGAGTGTTCATCGGGCCAGCGGACCTGTCCGCCTCGATGGGCCTGCTGGGCCAGCCCGGCCATCCCGAGGTGCGCGCCGCCATCGAGCATGCCTTCACCCGCATCCAGGCCGCCGGCAAGGCGCCGGGCATCCTGGCCGTGGACGAGACGCTCGCACGCCACTGGATCGGCAAGGGCGCGCGCTTCGTGGCCGTGGGCGTGGAAGCGACGCTGCTGGCCCAGGCCAGCCGCGCCCTGGCTCGCCGCTTCAAGGACCCGGCCGTGCACTCCGCAGGCCGCGGCCCAGGCTAATGAGCAGACACCACTGGAGCATTCCGAATGACCACTTCCCTGCTGGACGTGGCGGGCGTCAAGGTCTCGCCCGACCATTACATCGACGGCCGCCGCGTGCCCTCGGCCACCACCTTCGAGCTCTTCAGCCCCATCGACCAGCAGCCGCTGGGCCGCATCGCCGAAGGCCTGGAGGACCACACCGAAGCCGCCATCCAGGCCGCGCAGCGTGCCTTCCCGGAGTGGAGCGCGATGAGCGCCGCCGAGCGCCTGCCCTACCTGGAGCGCTTCGCCGAGGAGATCGGCAAGCGCGCCGACGACTTCTGCCGGCTGGAAAGCACCGATGCCGGCGTGCTGCTCTCGCGCATGCGCCACGGCGTGGTGCCGCGCGCCATGCTCAACATCCGCTGGTTCGCGCAGCATGCGCTGGAACTGCAGAACCGCCCCATAGACACCGAGCAGGCCCACCACATCGTGCGCCACGACCCGGCCGGCGTGGTGGTGATCATCACGCCGTGGAACGCGCCGCTGATGCTCTCCACCTGGAAGCTGGGCCCGGCCCTGGCCGCGGGCAACACCTGCGTGCTGAAGCCGCCGGAGTGGGCGCCGCTCACCTGCTCGCTGCTGGCCGACTGCGCCGATGCGGCCGGCCTGCCGCCGGGCGTCTTCAACGTGGTGCAGGGCCCGGGCGCCAGCACCGGCGCACGGCTGGTGGGCGATGCGCGCATCGCGCGCGTCTCCTTCACCGGGAGCGTGCCCACGGCCAAATTCATCGCACAAGCGGCCGGCGCCAACCTGGTTCCCTGCAGCCTGGAACTGGGCGGCAAGAGCCCGTTCATCGTTCTCGAGGACGCCGACCTTGACGGCGCCGCAGCCACCGGCGCGCTGATGTACCGCAACGCCGGCCAGGTCTGCCTGGCGGGCACACGCTTCCTGGTGCACGAGAAGGTGGCGGAGCGCTTCATCGGCACCATGCGCAGCCACGTCGAGAAGCTCACGGTGGGCGATCCGCGCGACGAGGCGACCGAGGTCGGCCCCATCATCCATCCGCGCCAAGTGGCCCGCGTGGAAGGCTTCGTGCAGCGCGCGGTGGCCGCCGGTGCCGAGCTGTTGTGGGGCGGCGCGCGCCACGGCTTCGGCGCGCAGTACTTCCAGCCCACCATGCTCACGAAGGTGGCGCAGGACAGCGAGATCGTGCAGAACGAGGTCTTCGGCCCCGTGCTCACGCTGCAGACCTTCGCCAGCGACGACGAGGCCATCGCCCTGGCCAACGGCACCGACTACGGCCTGGGCGGCGTCTGCTACGGCGAAACCGGCCACGCCACCGATGTGGCCAAGCAGGTGCGCACCGGCTTCATCTGGGTCAACAGCTTCGGCATCCGCGACCTGGCCGCACCCTTCGGCGGCATCAAGCGCTCCGGCGTGGGCCGCGAGGGCGGCGACTGGAGCTTCGAGTTCTTCTGCGACATCAAGGATGTCGTGGTCCCGAAGAAGCCGTTCAAGGCGAGCTTCAGCCACCGCTGAACGCAACCAAGGAGACATTCCCATGGGACAGATCGTTGGATCGGCCATCGTGTCGCATCACCCCGGCCTGATGCAGTGCGAGGAGTTCCGCCGCCTGCAGGGCGCGGGCGAGGACTCGGACCTGATCGCCGGCTATGCCCGGCTGCGCGAGCGCATCGCGGCGGCGAAGCCGGACGTGGTCATGATCTTCGACAGCCACTGGCTCACCACCGGCTACCACCTGGTGGACGGCGGCGCGCGCTACAGCGGCACCTACATCTCCGACGAGATGC
>NZ_CAJYES010000199.1 GCF_913773995.1 uncultured Pseudacidovorax sp. | reverse complement strand
GACCCCTATGGCAACACCGTCTGGGGCCCGCAGGGCATCGGCGACATGGGCCCCACCGCGCTCACCGCCAGCGGCCGCTACACCCTGATCGTCGACAGCTGGCCCGGCAGCAGCGCCGATGCCACCTACCGCTTCATTCCCTACCGGGTGCAGGACGCCACGCAGGCGCTCACGGGCATCGGCCAGACGGTCACCGGAAGCATCGTCTCGCCGGGCCAGAAGCAGCGCTACACCTTCAGCCTGGCGCAGGACCAGCGGCTGTTCTTCGACAGCCTGACGCGCAACGGCAGCATCCGCTGGAGCCTGACGGGCCCCAAGGGCGTGGTCGCCAGCGACCTGGCCTTCGAATACAGCGACTGGGCCTACGGCCCGGGCGCACTGGATCTGGTGGCCGGCGACTACACCCTCACCATCGTGGGCGACGGCGCGACGCTCGGCGACTTCTCCTTCCGCCTGCTGGACCTGGCGCAGGCCACGGTCATCGCGACCGGCGCGGCCGTCAGCGGCAGCCGCGCGCCCGGCAGCAGCGCCGACGCCTATGCCTTCGACGTGGCCACACCGGGCCGCTATTTCTTCGACACCACCGCCAACGACGACGGCAACACCCGCTGGCGGCTGATCGATCCGTATGGCCGTGCGGTGTGGGGCTCCGATGGCTTCAGCGACCGCGCCCTGGCCCTGGACGTGGTGGGTCGCTACACCCTGCTCGTCGAAGGCTGGAGCGGCACCTCGGGCACCTCCACCTACGGCTTCACCATCCAGCAGGTGGTCAACGGCCGCCAGTCCCTGGCGCTCGGCGAAACGGTCAGCGGAAGGGTCGCCCAGCAGGGCCAGACCCAGGCCTACACCTTCGACCTGGCAGCGGATGCGCGTCTGCTGATGGACAGCCTGACCCAGGCCTCCAACCTGCGCTGGAGCCTGGACGGCCCCGGCGGCCTGCTGGTCGATTCGCGCGCCTTCAGCGACAGCGACTGGTACAGCGGCGTCGACGCCCTCAACCTGGCAGCCGGCCGCTACACCCTGCGCGTCTTCGGCAATGGCGACGCGGTGGGCGACTTCGCCTTCCGGCTGCTCGACCTGGCCAGCGCGCAGGCGCTCACCCTGGGCAGCACCGTGGAGGCCGTGCGCACCGCGCCCAACCAGGCGGCCATGTACGCCTTCGACGGGGTCGCCGGCCAGTCCTACTTCTTCGATGCGCTCGCCAGCAGCAGCGGCAACGTGGCCTGGCGGCTCTATGGGCCCGACGGCCGGCGCGTCTGGGGGCCCACCGGCTTCTCCGACGTCGACACGACCCGCCTGAGCGCAACCGGTCGCTACACGCTGGTGCTGGAGGAGCGCGCCGATGCCAGCGCCGCCACCACGCAGCGCTTCGCCGTGCATGCGGTTCAGGACGGCAGCCAGGCCATGACGGTCGGCGCCACCGTCAGCGGCAACCTGACCCAGCCGGGACAGCGGCAGGTCCACAGCTTCAGCCTGTCGGCTGCCGGTGCCTTCGTCTTCGACTCGCTGACGTCGCGCGGCGACATCCGCTGGTCGCTCGAAGGGCCCACGCCCGTGTCCCAGCGCACCTTCCTGAGCAGCGACGCAGGCAACATCGGCGGCAGCACGCGGCTGGCACTGGCGCCCGGCGACTACCGGCTGGTGGTCGACGGCGATGGCGATGCGGCGGGCGGCTATGCCTTCCGCCTGCTCGACCTGAGCAGCGCTCCCACGGTGGCGCTGGACACCGACACCACCGTCACCCTCGACCCCGCCAACGGCACGGCGCTGCTGGCCTTCGACGCCCAGGCGGGTGACCAGATCACGCTCGACCGCCTGAGCCTGTCGCCCAACAACGCCGATCTGCGCTGGCGGCTGTACGGCCCGGCCGGCGTGCTGGTGATGGGCCCCGAGGGCTTCAACGACCGCAACCTGTCGCTGGCGACCGGCGGCCGCTACACGCTGCTGCTCGAAGGCCAGCCCGCCCAGAGCGGCACCACCACGCTGGGCCTGGCCGTGCGACGCACGGCGCAGACCCCGCCCGAGGCGCTCACCGGCACGGCCTTCGGCCTCGGCGACACGGTCACCGGCAGCATCACCGCCGTCAACGGCACCACCGACCACCTCTTCACGCTCACGGCGCCCACGCGGGTGCTGCTGGACGGGCTGAGCACCGGCTCCGCCTTCCGCTGGCGCCTGGACGGCCCGCGCGGCGAAGAGGTGGCCCTCACGCCGCTCTATGCCGATTCGTACGACGGCGGTGCCCGTGCCGCCATCGACCTGCCGGCCGGCACCTACCGGCTGCGCATGTCGGCGGTCAGCGGCATCACCGGCGACTACGCCTTCCGTCTGCTCGACCTGGGCCAGGCCACGGCCCTGACGCTGGGACAGTCGACCCCCGTCACGCTCGATCCGGCCAACGGCACCAAGGTCCTGGCCTTCGATGCGCAGGCCGGCCAGCGCTACTTCTTCGATGCCACCGACGGCAGCGGCGGCGACACCTATTGGCGACTGCTCGATCCGCAGGGCCAGCCCGTGTGGGGCCCCGCCTGGCGCGGCAGCGACCAGTCGGTGGTGCTCAGCCAGACCGGCCGCTACACCCTGCTGGTCGAAGGCCGCTACTACGTGACCGGCAGCGCCAGCATGAGCTTCGCCGTGCACGCCGTGGCCGACGCCACCGAGGCCATGACCGTGGGGAGCACGGTCAGCGGCAGCCTGACGCAGCCGGGCCAGAAGCGCAGCCACACCTTCGAGCTGGCCGAGGCCGGCCGCTTCCTGTTC
Organism: uncultured Pseudacidovorax sp.; assembly: GCF_913773995.1. GTDB lineage: Bacteria > Pseudomonadota > Gammaproteobacteria > Burkholderiales > Burkholderiaceae_C > Xenophilus. Next base: position 8,330 of record NZ_CAJYES010000199.1, on the reverse strand, counting down.
GACAGCCTGGCCAACCAGGGCAGCCTGCGCTGGACGCTCACCGGCCCGCAGGGCACGGTGGCCAGCAGCGTCGCCTTCTCGGGCAGCGACTGGTATTCGGGCCCGGGCGTGCTCAACCTGCCGGCTGGCGCCTACACCCTCACGGTGCAGGGCGACGGCGATGCCGCGGGCGCCTACAGCTTCCGCCTGCTCGACCTGTCGAGCGCGCAGGCGCTCACGCCGGGCACGCCGGTGCAGGGCAGCCGCACGCCGGGCGCGAAGGCCGACCTCTACCGCTTCGACGCCGCGGCCGGCTCGACCTGGTTCTTCGACGTCACCGCGAACAACGATGGCAACACCAACTGGCGGCTGCTCGACCCGCAGGGCCGCGTGGTGGTCGGGCCCGGCGGCCTGGGCGACTACGGTCCCTTCACCCTGAGCCAGGCCGGCCGCTACACGCTGGTGGTCGAGAGCTGGCCCGGCACCACGGGCACCAGCACCTACGGCTTCCGGCTCAATGCGCAACAGATCGGCCGCCAGGCCATCGCCCTGGGCAGCCGCTTCGACGCCACCATCGGCCAGGCCGGCGACCGGCAGGTCTTCACCTTCTCGCTCACCGAGGCGCGCTCGGTGTACGTGGACCTGCTGGCCTATGCGGACAACCTGGTCTGGTCGCTCAAGGGCCCGCAGGGCCTGTTGGTGGACCAGCGACGGCTCTACAGCACCGACTCCGCCGACGGCCTCAGCCTGCTCGTGCTGCCGCCCGGCGACTACGAGTTCACCGTCCAGGGCGCGGGCGAGGGCACCGGCACCGCCGCCTTCCGCCTGCTGGACCTGGCGCAGGCCCGGCCGCTCACCCCCGGCACCGCCGTCAGCGGCACGCTCGACCCGGCCACCCAGACGCAGATGTACCGCTTCACCGCACAGGCGGGCGAGCGCTTCTTCTTCGACGCCATCAGCGCCAGCGGCGGCGACAGCCGCTGGCGGCTGCTCGATCCGTGGGGACGGCAGGTGTGGATCTCCGGGCTGTCCGACGTGGCGGCCATGGACCTGGCCTACGCCGGCACCTACACGCTGCTGGTCGAAGGCCGCTACTACGTGTCGGGCACGGCCGGCTACCAGGTCAACGTGCAGCCGGCGCCCCGCTCGCAGGACGTGCCCATCAGCGTGGGCGGCGAGCCGGCCGCGCCCGGCCCCGACCTGGTGGTGCGCAACCTGGTGGTCACGCCCGAAGGCGGCACGCTGCAGTCCGGTGGACGCGTCACCGTCAGCTGGGACGTGCTGAACGACGGCGACCAGCCGGCGACCGGCCTTTGGCAGGACCGCCTGATCGTGCGCAACCTCGACCGCAATGCGGCAGTGACCAACGTGCTGGTCGACTATGCCGACCTGGGTGCCAACCCCGCCGCCCTGCAGCCCGGCCAGACGCGCAGCCGCAGCGTCACGCTGACCCTGCCGCCCGGCAATGCCGGTGCCGGCAACCTGCGCTTCGAGCTCGCCACCGACGTCGCCAACGCGGTGGAAGAGGCCGGCGGCGCCAGCCGCGGCGAGGCCAACAATCAGCTCACGCAGACGGCGGTGTCGCAGCTGGTGGCCTATCCGGACCTGCAGGTGCGCGGCCTGGCGGTGGAGCCGGCCGGTGCCTTCGCGGCCGGCGCCAGCGTCACCGTGCGCTGGAAGGTGGCCAACACGGGCGACGGCGCCGCCGCCGCCGGCTGGACCGACCGTCTGCAACTGCGCGACCTGGACACCGGCGCCGTGCTGCTGCTGCGCGACGTCGCCCATACCCTGGCCGCCGACGGCCCGCTGGCCGCGGGGGCGGAGCGCGACCGCAGCGCCACCTTCAACTGGCCGGCCGGGGCGGCCGGCCTGGGCCGCTTCGAATTCAGCGTCGTGACGGATGTCTCCGACGCGGTGTTCGAGAACAACGCCGATGGCAATGCCGGCGCCAACAACGGCGCCACGCTGGCCATCACGTCCTCCGTGGACCTCTCGGTGCAGGACCTGGCCGTCGCACCCGCCGCGCCGGGCTCGGGCGACACCGTCACCGTGCGCTGGACCGAGCGCAACGGCGGCGCCGCCGCCACCGCCGGCAGCTGGAACGACCGGCTGATCGTGCGCAACCTCGACACCGGCGAGACGCTGGTGAACACCGCCGTCACCTACGACCCCACGCTCCCGGGCAATGCGCCCCTGGCCGCGGGCGGATCGCTGGCGCGGCAGTCCAGCTTCACGCTGCCCTCGGGCGTGCGCGGCGCCGGCCGCATCCAGGTGCAGGTGATCGCCGACTCGGCCGTCAACGGCGCGGAGACCTTCCGCGAGTACAACGCGGCCGGCGACTATGCCGAGGGCAACAACGGCGCCACGCTCCAGTTCACCGCCCAGCTGCGCAACTACGCCGACCTGCGGGTCGAGTCGTGGACCGCCCCCGACAGCGGCCGCGGCGGCAACACCATCTCGGTCAGCTGGACGGTGGCCAACCGCGGCGGCGCCGATGCCACCGGCGGCTGGGCCGACCAGATCGTGCTGAGCACCGACGCCATCCTCGGCAATGCCGACGACCGGGTGCTGGCCACCGTGAGCCGCGCCACCGGCCTGGCCGTGGGCCAGAGCTACGTGGAGACGCGCGACATCACGCTGCCGCTGCTGCAGGGCAATGTCTCGCTCTTCGTGCGCACCGACAGCGGCAATGTGCTGGCCGAGCCCGACACCCGCGCCGACAACCAGGCCGTGCGCAGCCTGGCCCTGACCTCGCCCGCGCCCGACCTGGTGGTGGAACTGGTCTCGGCCCCGGCCACGGCCAGCAGCGGCCAGCCGGTGGAAGTCTCCTGGCGCGTTCGCAACCAGGGCGAGACCCCGGCCACCGGCACCTGGAAGGACGCGGTCTATCTCTCGTCCGACGACCGGCTCGACGCCGGCGACGTGCTGCTCGGCTCCTTCGTGCGCAGCGGCCCGCTGGCCGCCGGCCAGAACTACAGCGTGCGCCAGCAGGTGGGCCTGCCCTTCGAGCTGACCGGCAACTACCGGCTGCTGGTGGTCACCGACGCCGAGGACACGGTGGTGGAGCAGGGCGGCGGCAACAACGCCACTGCGGCGCTCGCTGCCACCACGCTCACGCCCACGCCGTCGCCGGACCTGGCCGTCTCGGCCGTGCGCGTGGCCGACACCGCGCCCGTGGGCAGTGCCGTCACCGTCACCTGGACGCTGGCCAACACCGGCGAGGCCACGGCCAGCGGCCCGTGGGTCGACCGCGTCTACCTGAGCAGCGACGGCAGCCTGAACGGCGCCCAGCTGCTGGGCACGCTGAACCACAGCACCGCGCTGGCCGCGGGCGCGCAGATGGACTTCAGCCTGGATGTGGCGCTGCCGCTGCGTGCCGACGGCGCGCTGCGCATCGTGGTCGTGAGCGATGCCGCCGGCCAGGTCTACGAAGGCCGGCGCGAGGCCAACAATTCCGCCGACGCGCCCATCGCGCTCACCCACCGCGACCTGATCGTGAGCGCGCTGGACGTGCCCGCCACCGCCCGTTCCGGCGATGTGGTGCGCGTGACCCGCGAGGTGCGCAATGCCGGCAGCGCGCCGGTCTCCGGCGCCTGGGTGGACCGCTACTACCTCTCGCGCGACGCCGTGCTCGGCGCGGGTGACGTGCTGCTGGGCGAGTCGACCCAGAGCCGCAGCCTGGCCCCGGGCGAGGCCTACACCGATGCGCTGGACCTCACCCTGCCGCTGGAGCTGTCGGGCGACTGGTTCCTGATCGCGGTGGCCGATGCCGGCAATGCCGTGGCCGAGTTCAACGCCGAGGACAACAACACGCGCGCCAGCGCCGTGGCCATCACGCTGGCGCCCTATGCCGACCTGGTGGTCAGCGGCGTCACGGCGCCCACGCAGATCATCGGCGACCCGGGCCGCATCACCGTGGGCTGGACGGTCACCAACCAGGGCACGGGGCCCGGCCGCATCAGCCACTGGGTGGACAGCGTGGTGGCGGTGGACACGATCACCGGCGCCGAAATCGTGCTGGGCCGCTACGACCACGACGGCGCGCTGGCCGTGGGCACGAGCTATCAGCGCAGCGAGACCATCTTCCTGCCCGCCGGCACCAGCGGCCGCTACCGGGTGGAGGTGCGGGCCGATTCGACGGCGCAGGTGTTCGAGAACGGCGCCGAGGCCAACAACACCGCCGCCGCCCCCGCACCCATGGACGCCATGCCCAAGCCGTACGCGGACCTGCAGGTGACGGCGCTCGACCTGCCCGCGGATGCCCGCTCGGGCCAACTGCTGCAGGCCACCTGGACGGTGGCCAACCAGGGCATCGGCCGCACCGACACCGAGGACTGGACGGACCTGCTCTTCCTCAGCACCGATGCCGAGGGCCGCAACCGCATCGCCACCGCCGCGGTCGACCACCTCGGCGTGCTCGCGGCCGGCGGCGACTACCAGCGCAGCGCCAGCGTGCGCGTGCCCGACGGCTATTCGGGCCCGGTCTATGTGGGCGTGCAGACCGGCGGCGCCTACGAGTTCATCTTCGGCGGCAACAACACGCGCATCGCCGGGCCGGTGCAGGTAGCGCTGGCGCCCGCGCCCGATCTGGTTGTCACGACCGTGGGCGCGCCCACCGCCGCGGTGGAAGGCGACACCATCGCCGTGCGCTGGGTGGTGGCCAACCAGGGCGAGGCCCGGGCCGAGGGCGGCTGGCGCGACGTGGTGCTGCTGCGCAAGCTGGGCGATGCCAATGCCTCGCCCATCATCCTGGGCAGCTTCGACTACGCCGATGGCCTGGACGCCGGCAAGCAGTACGAGCGCACCGAGCGCTTCCGCCTGCCCAGCCGCATCGAAGGCGCCTGGCAGGTGGTGGTGGGCACCGACGCCGCGGCGGCGGTGTACGAGGGCGTCTTTGGCGGCGCGCGCGAGACCAACAACGCGACCAGTGCGCAGGATGCGCTCACGCTGTCGCTCAAGCCCCGGCCCGACCTGCAGGTGCAAACCATCGAGGCGCCCGACCGCGTGTCGGCCGGCGCCACGGCGGGCGTGAGCTTCGTGGTGGTCAACCGTGGCTCGGTGGCCACCGACACGCCGCGCTGGAAGGACAACGTCTACCTCTCGGTGGACGACAAGCCCGGTGCCGACGACATCCTGATCGGCTCGCTGGACAACGGCTCGGCGCTGGACCCGACGGGCAGCTACCGCACGACGACGGCCAACATCGTCATTCCCGAGCGCTTCCGCGGCCAGGGCTACATCCTGGTGATCGCCGACGCCAGCGGCAGCGTGGACGAATACCCCAACGCCAACGAGGCCAACAACTACGCCGTGCGCGCCATCTACGTCGAGCCCAAGCCGCAGGCCGACCTGCTGGTGGGCCGGGTGGTGGACGGGCAGATCCAGTCCTCCGTCGTGGCGCCGGCCCAGGCCGTGTACGGCGGCGAGATCGAGGTGCGCTTCACCGTCACCAACCGGGGCAGTGCGGTGACCAACAAGCCGCAGTGGAGCGACTCGGTCTGGCTCACCACCGACAAGACGCGGCCCAACCCGGGCGGCAACGGCGGCGTGCTGCTGGGCACCGTGGCCCACACCGGCGCGCTGGCGGTGGGCGAGAGCTACGACGTGGTGATGAAGGTGCGCATTCCGCAGCAGATCGCCTCGGGCACCTACTACATCACGCCGTGGACCGATGCCTTCGATGCCGTCATCGAGGACACGCTGGCCATCAACATCAACAACGACGACCCGGAAGAGGCCGACAGCAACAACTACAAGGCCCGCGCCATCGACATCATCGGCACGCCCGTGCCGCCGCTGCCCGACCTGCGCGTGACCGAGGTGACGACCAGCGCCACGGCCACTCAGCCGGGTTCGGTCGATGCGCCCTTCACCGTCAGCTGGACGGTGCAGAACTTCGCCGAGGGCGCCGCCGCCGGCGACTGGTACGACACGGTCTTCGTGCACGACACGCCCAACCTCGGCGACCCCGGCGCCAAGATCTGGACGCTGGGCACCTTCCAGCGGCCGGGCGAGCTGCTGTCACTGGAGAAGTACACGCAGACCAAGCAGTTCGACCTGTCGCCGGCCGTCAAGGGCCGCTACGTGACGGTGGTCAGCGACGTGGGCTATCCCTACCCTTCGCTCGCCGAATCGAACGAGACCAACAACAGCCGCACCGTCGCGGCCGAGGTGGTGGCGCGGCCGGCCGACCTGAAGGTGGTGGCCGTCACGGCGCCGGCGCAGAACTTCTCGGGCGAGAAGACCACGGTGAGCTGGACGGTGCGCAACGACGGCGCCGCCGTCTGGAGCGGCACGCGGCTGTGGGCCGACACGGTGTGGATCTCGGCCTATCCGACCTTCAGCCTCGTCACCTCCACCCGGCTGGGTGCCACCGTGCACAGCGCGACCGGTGGGCTGGGTGCGGGCCAGAGCTACACCGCCAGCGCCGAGGTGCAGCTGCCCGCCGGCATCGGCGGCGACTACTTCATCTACGTGGTGGTGGACGACCCCGACTACCGTGGCACCCTCGTGCCGGACGGCGACAGCGGCAGTAACGAGGACAGCCGCAACTACTTCGGCATCCGCGCCTTCGAGGGCGCGGGCGGCACCAACAACCTGGGCCGTGGCGACATCCCCGTCACCTACCGCGAGCCGGACCTGCGCATCTCGGCCCTGCAGTTGCCCAGCGGCGAGCTGCGCTCGGGCCAGACGGTGAACGTGAGCTTCACCGTCGCCAACCAGGGCACGCGCGACACCCGCCAGCAGTACTGGGTGGACCGGCTGTACCTGTCGCGTGATGCCTCGCTGGACCCGAACGACCTGCAGGTGGCCGAGTTCAGCCGCTACGGCGCGCTGGCCGCGGGCCAGAGCTACGAGCGTGCCGCCAGCTTCGTGCTGCCGGGCGATGCCGACGGGCCCTTCTACCTCATCGCCTTCTCGGACGCGAGCGTGCGCGGCGTGGTGGGTGAGGGCACGGCCTCGCCGGTGCAGGTGGGTCAGGTGCGCCTGGGCCAGGACGCGGTGCCGGAGTTCCGCGACGAGGGCAACAACGCGATGGTGGTGCCCATCACCGTCAAGTTGAGCCCGGCCGCCGACCTGCAGGTCACGGCCGTGGGCAGCCCGCAGGAGCGGGTGCGCACCGGCCAGTCGCTGACGGTGAACTACACGGTGGGCAACCTCGGCGGCGCCGCCACGCCCTCCGGCGACGTGGAGTGGGAAGACCGCATCTACCTGTCGGCCGACGAATTCTTCGACCCCAATGCCGACCGCTACCTGGGCAGCGTGAGCCACCGCGGCGTGCTGCCGCCGAACGGCAGCTACGACGTCAGCACCACGCTGCGGCTGCCGCGCGAGCTGCTGGGCAGCTATTACATCTTCGTGCAGACCGACGTCCCCCGCGGCGGCAGCGAGCCGCGTGGCAAGGTGTTCGAGTCCACCAAGGAGAACAACAACCTGCGGGCCTCGGCCACGCCGGTGCTGATCGAGCTGCCGCCGCCTTCGGACCTGGTGGTGGACGACATCACGGTCGACGGCGGCCTGACCAGCGGCGAGAAGGCGGCGATCCGCTTCACCATCAAGAACGACTCGCTGGTGGATGCGCAGGGCAGCTGGAGCGATTCGGTCTACCTGTCGGCCGACGGCGTGTGGGACCTGGGCGACGTGCTGCTGGGCCGCGTGGCCCACAACGGCGGCCTGGCCGCGGGCGCCAGCTACCAGGCCCTGCTCGATGCCGTGGTGCCGCCGGCCAAGGCCGGCCAGTACCGCATCATCGTGCGGCCCGACATCTACGACGAGGTGTACGAGGGCGTGGACGAGCGCAACAACGTGCGCGCCTCGGCCGACCCCATCACCGTCACCGTGCCCGAGCTGCGGCTGGGCGTGCCGCTTTCCACCACGCTCTCGCCCGGCGAGCAGAAGCTCTACCGCATCGTCGTCGGCGCCAACGAGACGCTGCAGTTCGCACTCGATTCGGCCGATGCGCTGTCGGCCAATGAGCTGTACGTGCGCTATGGCGATGTGGCCAGCGGCTTCGCCTTCGACGTCGGCGCGCAGGACGTGCTCTCGGCGAGCCCGCGGGCGCTGGTGCCGTCGACCCAGGCCGGCGAGTACTACGTGCTGATCCAGGGCCGCTCGGGCAGCCTGGCCAAGGCGCCGGTCACGCTCACGGCCAAGGCGCTGCCCTTCCAGATCACCGACATCGCCCAGGACCAGGGCGGCGACAGCCGCTGGGTCACGGCCACCATCACCGGTGCGCGCTTCCAGCCCGGGGCGCTGGTCAAGCTGGTGCGGCCGGGTATCTCCGAGGTGGAGCCGGCCCGCTACGAGGTGATCGACGCCACGAAGATCGTCGCCACCTTCGATCTCACCGG
>NZ_CAJYES010000198.1 GCF_913773995.1 uncultured Pseudacidovorax sp. | reverse complement strand
CTCGCCCAGCCCCATGGCATCCGCCATGCGCAGCACCTGCTGCACGGCGCCGGTCACGGGCATGGGCGCGCCGCTGTCGCGTGCGACGGCAGCGACGGTGTCGATGTCCTTCAGCATGGTGGCGAGCGCGCCGATGATCTGCGGCTGGGCCTGCGCCATGCGGGGCGCGAAGACCTGCAGCGGCTTGGAATCGGCCCAGCCACCCGCCAGCGCCGGTGCCAGCCGCTCGATGGCGATGCCGTTGCGCTCGGCAAAGCCGATGGCCTCGGCCAGCGCGACGACTGCGGTGGCCACCAGCGTCTGGTTGCACAGCTTGGTGGCCTGGCCCGCGCCACTGCTGCCCATGTGGGTGATGTTGCCGGCATAGGCGCGCAGGGCACTGAAGGCTTCGTCCAGATGCGTGGCCTCGCCGCCGACCATGATGGCCAGCGTGCCGGCCTCCACGCCGCCGATGCCGCCGGAGACCGGTGCGTCCAGCCAGTGGGCGCCGCTGGCGGCCAGCAGCCGGGTGGCGAAGTCGCGGGTGCGCTGCGGATGGATGCTGGAATGGTCGGCCAGCCAGCGCAGGCCGCGCACCTGCGCCAGGCCGTCGGTGCCGAAGACCACGGCCTCGACCGCGTCGGCGTCGAACAGGCACATCAGCGCGCCATCGGCGCCTTCAGCGGCCTCGGCCGGTGTGGCGGCCACCTGCGCGCCCAGGGCGGCCAGCGGCGCGGCCTTGGCGGGCGAGCGGTTCCAGACGCGCACGGTGTGACCGGCGGCCAGCAGGCGGCGGACCATGGGTGCGCCCATCAGGCCCAGGCCGCAGAAAGCGAGGGTCAGCGGGCGTGGTGTTACGGGGGCGCTCATCGATCAGCCTTTCGCGGCGCGCGGTTCATCGTCGGAAGCGTCCTGCTCATTGCTGCGCGTCCTTGCCGCCCAGGCCCTCGCCGAGCGACGGCACCTGATCCTCTTCGGGATAGGGCCAATCGACGCAGCCCGAATGGGTGACGGCACCCAGGTGCGTGGGGCCGACCAGCTTGGCGTACTTCTCCAGTGCACCGGCCAGACGCTCGCGCTGGAAGGGCTTGGCCGCGGCGCGACGGCGCTCGAGTTCAGCCTCCTCGACGTCCAGCACGATGCTGCCGGCCGCCGCGTCGATGCGGATGCGGTCGCCGTCCTGCACCAGGGCAATGGGCCCGCCGGCCGCCGACTCGGGGCTGGCGTAGCCGATGCACATGCCGCGCGTGGCGCCGGAGAAGCGGCCGTCGGTCAGCAGGGCCACCTGCTCGCCGCGGCCCTGGCCGTAGATGGCGGCGGTGACGGCCAGCATCTCCCGCATGCCGGGGCCGCCGCGCGGGCCTTCGTTGCGGATCACCAGCACGTCGCCCGGCTCGTAGGTTTGGGCGGCGACGGCCTTCATGCAGTCTTCCTCGGTCTCGAACACGCGGGCGCGGCCGTCGAACTGCAGCGACTTGAGGCCGGCGATCTTGATCAGGGCACCGTCCGGGCAGAGGTTGCCCTTGAGCACGACCAGCCCGCCCGACGCGTGAATGGGCGCGGACGACTCGCGCACGATGCGCCCGTCCGGTCCCGGAAAGGCCGCCAGCTCCTCGGCCAGCGTGCGACCGGTGACGGTCATGGTGTGGCCGTGCAGGTGGCCGCTCTTCAGCAGCGCATTGAGCACCACCGGCACGCCGCCGATGACGTTCAGGTCCTTGGCCAGGTAGCGGCCGCCGGGCGACAGGTCGGCCACCAGCGGCGTGCGCTGGAACACGCGCGCCACGTCGTCGAAGGTGAAGACGATGCCGGCCTCGTGCGCAATGGCCGGGATGTGCAGCGCCGCATTGGTGCTGCCGCCGGTGGCGGCCACGGCGGCGCAGGCGTTCTCCAAGCTTTCGCGGGTGATGAGTTCGCGCGGCAGCGGACCGCCGTTCTCGATGATCTGCATCACGCGCAGGCCGGCGCGGCGGGCCAGCGCCAGGCGCTCGCTATAGACGGCCGGGATGGTGGCCGTGCCCAGCAGCGACAGGCCCAGCGCCTCGCCCACCATCGCCATGGTGTTGGCCGTGAACTGGCCGGGGCAAGCGCCAACGGTCATGGCACAGGTGCGCTCGATCTGGTCCAGCTGCTTAAGCGTGATGGCGCCGGTCTGGTGCCGGCCGGTGCCCTCGATGGCGGTGAGCACCGTGCGCTCCTCGCCCTCTGGCGAGTAGCCCGGCAGCATCGAGCCGCCATAGACGAAGACCGAGGGCACGTTCAGCCGCACCATGGCCATCATCATCCCGGGCAGCGTCTTGTCGCAGCCGCCGAAGGTGACCAGGCCGTCGTAGGCATGGCCGCGCACGGCCAGTTCGACGCTGTCGGCGATCAGCTCGCGCGACAGCAGGCTCATGCGCATGCCGTCGTGGCCCATCGAGGTGCCATCGGACACCGAGATGGTGGTGAAGCTCACCGGATGGCCGCCGCCCTCGGCCACACCCAGGCGGGCGTAGTCGGCCTGCGGGCCGAGCGACTTGGAGCAGGGCGTGTTGTCGCCGGCCGTGCTGACGATGCCGACCATCGACTTGGCGAGCGTTTCGTCGTCCATGCCGGTGGCGCGCAGGAAGCCGCGGTGGGCGGCGCGGCCCGGGCCTTCGGTGACGGCGCGGGAACGGTGCTTGTGCAGGGAGCGGGGTTGGTCGGTCATGGTGTGGGGCGGATCTTCAAGGGCGTGGAAGGGGGGTGATCGGGCAGTTCGGGGTCGAGGCGGTCGAAGACCCAGGCGATGTCCTGCTCCATGCAGTGGCGCGCCGCGGCGGCGTCGCCCGCGCGCAGGGCGGCCACGGTCTGCTCGTGCAGATGGTCGGAGGGCTGCTCGTCGGTGTGCAGGTACGCGCGCGTGGCGCGCAGGTAGGCGCCCGATTGCAGCCACAGGCTCTCGATCATGGCGATGAGCACCGGCGATTGCGCCGCCTGGTAGATGGTGAAGTGGAAGACGAGGTTCATCTCCAGGCTGGCGGGCAGGCTCTCGGGGGCGTGCCGTGCCCGCGTGATGCGCCGGGCCATGTCGTCCAGTTCGTCCAGTTGGGCGGGCAGGAGCCGCGGCGTGGCCCATTCGGTGGCCTGGCCTTCCACCAGCATCCGCACGCGGCGGATGTCGGCCAGCTTGTCGCGCGTGATCAGGGGCACGCGCGTAGTGCCGTTGGGCAATGGCTCCAGCCCTTGCTGGGCCACCAGCCGTCGCAGCGCCTCCCGCACGGGCATGGTGCTGGTGCCCAGCGCATCGGCCAGGTACTGGATGCCCAGCGGTTGGCCGGCGCGGAATTCGCCGTTCATGAGCTTGTTGCGCAGTGCCTGGTACACCGACTCGTTCACGGACGAGCGCGTGATCGGCTTGAGCAGGCCCAGGGTGTCGGTGGCCGACGCGTCGGACGGGGAGGCGAGAGCCATGCGGGTCGGAGTTTTGATGTTTGATCAAATCTTAGTCGCCATGCTGACGTTTGTCATCGGCGTTATCCCGCGCGGCGGCGCCCGCGTCCGGGGCAAGGTGCGGACTGCGACCGGTGCAGCACCCCTGCACCGATCCCGCTCCGCACGGTGCGGAACTGCCTCCGGTGATCGTCGTGGGGCTGGATTCCGGTCAAAGCCTTGCGCCGGTGCGGGCAGGTTCGCGTTCCTAGAATCTCTGCCCCCATCCCCAAGGCACGCATGACACAGGGTTCCATCCGCATCCGCGGCGCTCGCCAGCACAACCTCCGCAACCTCGATCTGGACATCCGCACGGGCGAGATGACGGTGGTCACCGGGCCCAGCGGCTCGGGCAAGTCCAGCCTGGTGTTCGACACCCTGTATGCCGAGGGCCAGCGCCGTTACGTGGAGACCTTCTCGGCCTATGCGCGCCAGTTCCTGGACCGCATGGACAAGCCTGCCGTCGACAAGGTGGAGGGCGTGCCGCCCGCCATTGCCATCGACCAGACCAACCCGGTGCGCAGCTCGCGCTCCACGGTCGGCACGATGACGGAGCTGAACGACCACCTCAAGATGCTGTTCGCGCGGGCGAGCCGGCTGTTCGACCGCGAGACCGCGCTGCCGGTGCGCCACGACACGCCCGATTCCATCTATGCCGAACTGCAGGCGCGTGCCGCGGCGGCTGGCGATCCGCGCGTGGTGGTGACCTTTCCGGTCGAACTGCCGGGCGGCACCAGCGAGGCCGAGGTGGAGCAATGGCTGTCGGCCAGCGGCTTCACGCGCGTGCATGCGCAGCGCGAGGTGGGCACGCCCACCGGCCCGCGCAAGGTGCTGGACGTGGTGGCCGACCGCTTCCGCATCGCGAACACCGAGCGGGCGCGGGTGATCGAGGCGCTGGAGGTGGCGCTCAAGCGCGGCACCGGCCGGGTGACGGTGCATGCGCTACCGGCGGAGGAGGGCGGCGAGGCCGAGACCTGGAAGTTCTCCACCGGCCTGCACTGCCCCGAGAGCGACATCCGCTATGCGGACCCGATCCCGTCGATGTTCAGCTTCAACTCGGCGGTGGGCGCTTGCGATACCTGCCGCGGCTTCGGCCGGGTGATCGGGGTGGACTTCAACCTGGTCATCCCCAACGACAAGCTGACGCTGCGCGCGGGCGCCATCAAGCCGATCCAGACGCCGGCTTGGCAGGAAGCGCAGGACGACCTGATGCGCCATGCCGAATCGGCCGGCATTCCGCGCGACACGCCCTGGAACAAGCTCACGCCCGAGCAGAAGCACTGGGTGATCGAAGGCTCGCCCAACTTCAAGGAAGGCAACTGGAACAAGCAGTGGTACGGCATCCGGCGCTTCTTCGGCTATCTGGAGAGCAAGGCCTACAAGATGCACATCCGCGTCTTGCTGTCCAAGTACCGCAGCTACACGCCCTGCCCGGCCTGCGGCGGCGCGCGGCTCAAGCTGGAGAGCCTGCTCTGGCGCGTGGGCGGCAAGGAGGATGCCGATGCCGTCCTCGCGCCGGCCAAGCGCTTCATGCCGGTCGGTGTGAAGTGGTCGCGCGATCAGCTGGAGGCGTTGCCGGGCCTGTGCCTGCATGACCTGATGCTGATGCCCATCGAGCGGCTGCGGCAATTTTTCGATCGTCTTACTTCTCCCTCCCCCTCTGGGGGAGGGCAGGGGTGGGGGCCCGCGGCGCTCGATGCGGCCGGCAGCCCCCATCCCGACTTTCCCCCAGAGGGGGAAGGAGAAAGACAGGCGCTCAAGCTGCTCTTCGAGGAGATCACCACCCGACTGCGCTACCTGCACGACGTGGGCATCGGCTACCTCACGCTCGACCGGCAGAGCCGCACGCTCTCCGGCGGCGAGGTGCAGCGCATCAACCTGACCACGGCGCTGGGCACATCGCTGGTCAACACCCTGTTCGTGCTGGACGAGCCCAGCATCGGCCTGCACCCGCGCGACATGGACCGCATCACCCAGGCCATGCAGCGTCTGCGCGATGCCGGCAACACGCTGGTGGTGGTGGAGCACGACCCCGCCGTGATGATCGCGGCCGACCGCGTGATCGACATGGGCCCGGGCCCCGGCGCGCGCGGCGGGCAGATCGTGTTCGATGGCTCCGTCGACGAGCTGCGCGGGGCCGACACGCTCACGGGCGAATACATGGGCGGGCGCAAGCACATCGGCATGGGCTTCAAGCGGCTCGTGTCCGAGAACACGCCACGGCTCATCCTGGAAGGTGCGCGAGAGCACAACCTGAAGGACGTGACGGTCGACATCCCGCTGCAGCGCCTGGTGGCCATCACCGGCGTCAGCGGCTCGGGCAAGTCGACGCTGATCCAGGACGTGCTGGCGCCGGCGCTGATGCGCCACTTCGGCAAGCCCACCGAGACGGCGGGCGCACATGACCGGCTGCTGGGCGCCGATCACCTGTCGGACGTGGTCTTCGTCGACCAGTCGCCCATCGGCAAGACGGCGCGCTCCAATCCGGCCAGCTACGTCGGCGCCTGGGACGCGGTGCGCGAGATCTTCGCCACCGCGCCGCTGGCCCGGCAGCGCGGCTACACGGCGGCCAAGTTCAGCTTCAACTCCGGCGACGGCCGCTGCCCGACTTGCGGCGGCTCGGGCTTCGAGCATGTGGAGATGCAGTTCCTGTCGGACGTGTACCTGCGCTGCCCCGACTGCGATGGCAAGCGCTACCGGCCCGAGATTCTGGAAGTCACCATCGAGCGCCCCCGCACCGTTCGGGCGGGGGATTCCCACGTCGTTCGGACTGAAAACCCCCCCACCGTTCGGGCTGAGGACTCCCAGACCGTTCGGGCAGAAAACCCCCACACCGTTCGGGCTGAGCCTGTCGAAGCCGGGACACGCCCTTCAACGCCGCACCAAGCCCAGGACACGCCAAGCGCGGCCCGCATGGGCATGGGCGTCTACAACGTCGCCGACATCCTCGACCTCACCGTGGCCGAGGCCCTGGCCGTGTTCGCCAACGACCGCGAGGTGCAGCGCGTGCTGCAGCCCATCGTGGACGTAGGCCTGGACTATGTGAAGCTGGGCCAGCCCGTGCCGACGCTGTCCGGTGGCGAAGCCCAGCGCCTCAAGCTCGCCGGCTTCCTGGCCGATGCGGCGGGCGGCGGCAGCAAGTCGCGCCAGCCGCTGGCCAAGAAGGGCACGCTCTTCCTCTTCGACGAGCCGACCACCGGCCTGCACTTCGACGACATCGCCCGCCTGATGCGCGCCCTGCGCAAGCTGCTGGACGCGGGCCATTCGCTGGTGGTCATCGAGCACAACCTGGACGTGATCCGTGCCAGCGACTGGGTGATCGACCTGGGCCCCGAAGGCGGCGAAGGCGGTGGCCTGGTGGTGGCCGAAGGCACGCCCGAGCAGGTGCGCGAGATGCCCGGCACCCACACCGGCGCGGCCCTGGCCGCCTACGAGACCGCGCTGGGCCCCGCCGCCCGCGTGGCGCGCGAGGCGCCGGCGCGCTACCGGCCGGTGCCGGCGCTAGGACGCGACGCCATCGAGATCGTCAACGCCCGCGAGCACAACCTCAAGAACCTGAGCGTGGAGATTCCGCGCGGCAAGTTCAGCGTGGTGACGGGCGTGAGCGGCTCGGGCAAGTCCACGCTGGCCTTCGACATCTTGTTCAACGAAGGGCAGCGGCGCTACCTAGAATCGCTCAATGCCTATGCGCGCAGCATCGTGCAGCCGGCCGGTCGGCCGGAGGTGGACGCCGTCTACGGCATTCCGCCCACGGTGGCCATCGAGCAGCGGCTGTCGCGCGGCGGCCGCAAGAGCACGGTGGGCACCACGACCGAGGTCTGGCACTTCCTGCGGCTGCTGTATGTCAAGCTGGGCATTCAGCACTGTGTGTTCGACGGGGCGGCCGTGCAGCCGCAGACGCCGGACAGCATCGTGGCCCAGGTCATGCGTCAGTTCCGCGGCCAGCACGTCGGCCTGCTGGCGCCGCTGGTGACCAACCGCAAGGGCGTCTACACCGAGCTGGCGGACTGGGCGCGCCCCCGCGGCTACACGCACCTGCGGGTGGATGGCCAGTTCCTGCCGACCACCGGCTTTCCGCGCCTGGACCGGTTCAAGGAGCACAGCATCGAGTTGCCGGTGGCCAGCGTGGATGTGCTCCCGTCGGAAGAGTCGCTGCTGCGCCAGGCCGTGACCTCGGCACTGGAGCATGGCAAGGGCGTGGTGCATGTGCTGTCCGACATCGGCGCGCTGCGGGCTGCGATGGAGGCGGGGCAGTCCACCGCCGGCATCGGCCATGCGCATGTTTTCTCCACGCTGCGCGCCTGCCCTGTGTGCGCCACGTCGTATGCGGAGCTCGACCCGCGCCTGTTCAGCTACAACAGCAAGCACGGCTGGTGCCCCGACTGCGTGGGCACCGGCGTCAAGCTCACGCGCGAGCAGCGCAAGGTCTTCGACGACTCGGTGCTGGCCGACGATCAGCGCGGTCGCGAGCAGACCTTCGCCGAGCCCGAGGCGGAGGATGTGGGCGACACCGTTTGCCCTACCTGCGAAGGCACGCGCCTGAACGCCACGGCGCGGGCGGTCAAGTTCGCGGGTGTCGGCATCGCCGAGATCGCGCGGCTTTCGGTGACGGACGTGCGGCGCTGGGTCGAATCGCTGGCGCTGGAAGGCCGGCAGGCCGACATCGCGCGCGACCTGATCCCCGAGATCGGCAGCCGGCTTGAGTTTCTGGAGGAAGTCGGCCTGGGCTACCTGACGCTTGACCGTGGTGCGCCCACGCTCAGCGGGGGCGAGGCGCAGCGCATCCGCCTGGCGGCGCAGCTGGGCAGCAACCTGCAGGGCGTGTGCTACGTGCTGGACGAGCCGACCATCGGTCTGCATGCACGCGACAACCAGATCCTGCTCGACGCCCTGCACAAGCTGGGCGACAAGGGCAACACGCTGGTGGTGGTCGAGCATGACGAGGACACCATCCGCCGCGCCGACCATGTGATCGACATCGGTCCCAGCGCCGGCAAGCGCGGCGGGCGTCTGGTTGCGCAGGGCACGGTGGACGAGGTCCAGCAGTCCGCGGAGTCGCTGACCGGCCGCTACCTGCGCGATGCGATCCGGCATCCGCTGCATGCGCGGCGCCCGGTCTCCGAGACGGCAGAGGAAGGCGAGGGCGCCGTGTCTTGGCTCGCCGTGGCCGGTGCGAACCTGCACAACCTGCAGTCGGTCGACGTGAGCATTCCACTCAACCGCCTGGTGGTGGTCACTGGTGTCAGCGGCTCGGGCAAGTCCACGCTGGCGCGCGACGTGCTGCTGGCCAATGTGCAGGCCATCGTGCAGCAGCGTTCGACCAAGGCCGGTCGTGATGCCGATGCGGCGGGCAAGCGCCCCCGTTGGATCGGCTGCACCGGCGTGGCCGGCTATGAGGAGATCGATCGGGTGCTCGAGGTCGACCAGACGCCCATCGGCAAGACGCCGCGCAGTTGCCCCGCCACCTACATCGGTTTCTGGGACACGATCCGCAAGCTCTTCGCGGATACGCTGGAAGCCAAGGCCCGCGGCTACGGCCCCGGCCGCTTCAGCTTCAACACCGGCGAAGGCCGCTGTCCGGGCTGCGAAGGCGCGGGCGTGCGGACCATCGAGATGAGCTTCCTGCCCGACGTGAAGGTGCCATGTGAGGTCTGCCACGGCGCCCGCTTCAATCCCGAGACGCTGGCCGTCACCTGGCGCGGCAAGAGCATCGGCGACGTGCTGCAGATGGAAGTGGACGAGGCTGTGGCGTTCTTCGCCAGCATGCCGAACATCAGCCATCCGCTGCAGCTGCTCAAGGATGTGGGTCTGGGTTACCTGACGCTGGGCCAGCCTTCACCGACTTTGTCCGGCGGCGAAGCGCAGCGGATCAAGTTGGTCACCGAGCTGAGCAAGGTGCGGGACGACGTCACGCGCCGGGGCAACAAGGCACCTCACACGTTGTATGTGCTGGACGAGCCGACGGTCGGCCTGCACATGGCCGACGTGGAGAAGCTGATCCATGTGCTGCATCGCCTCGTCAACGCCGGTCACAGCGTGGTGGTCATCGAGCACGACCTCGACCTCATCGCCGAGGCGGACTGGATTGTTGATCTAGGGCCCGAAGGTGGTTCGGGCGGCGGCCGTGTGGTGGCGTCGGCGCCACCGGAGGAGGTGGTGGCGCAAGGCACGCACACGGGCGTTGCGCTTCGGCCGGTGCTGGTGCGCGGGGCAGTTCAGGCGTGAAATTCCGTCGACGCTCCGGCGTCGACGGGCGAGAGGCGGGAAGGCCGGCTAATCTGTGCTCGCCGCCACTGGGGTGGTTCCCCGGTCGAGTGCTTTATTAGTGGAAGGTGTTGGTGAGGGAGCCTCGTTGCTTTTACCTCCCAAATCTGTAGAAGGCGAAGCCACGTGGCCTGTCTCGTGGCGCGGTTGCCTATAGGTGATCCACCGCGACAGTGGCACTTCAACTGGGAGAAGTTCCTGAGTCTCGGCCGTCCGGTCCGGTTCTCGTCGCTCGCTGCAAGTGCGTGGTTCAAGGGTGATCAGATCGCCGCCGGACGCGGCAAAGGAGCGGTGAAGATTTCTTGTAAGACCGTGCTTGCGTGCCAGTCGGATTACGTCCTATACTGGCAGGCTCGCTGACAGCTTCTTTGCTTTACGGAGTCGGATGTTTCGGCGAGGAGTCCGAATGTGTGACGAATCTTCTTGAGAA
>NZ_CAJYES010000197.1 GCF_913773995.1 uncultured Pseudacidovorax sp. | reverse complement strand
GCTCGACCCCTACCCCCTCTGGGGGAAGGCAGGGATGGGGGCTCTGCCGCCCCCCGGCATGGGAGCACCCCCGCCACCCACAAGCTCAGCAACCGACAGTACGAGCAACTGCTGCGCCAGAACTTCGTCAGCGTCCGCCGCGTGCGCGAATGGCGCGACATCCATTCGCAACTGCTCACCGTGGTCACCGAGCACAAGTGGAAGCTCAACCCCACACCCGCCGGCTACGAGCAGATCCACAAGTCCATGCTGGCCGGCCTGCTGGGCAACATCGGCTGGAAGATGGACGAGGAGGCCGGCTCCTCCTCGGGCGAATACCTGGGCGCGCGTGGCATCAAGTTCCACCGTCATCCGGGTGCCCACCTGCGCAAACGGCCAGGCCGCTGGATCGTCTGCGCCGAGCTGGTGGAGACCACGCGCCTCTTCGGCCGGGGCATCGCCAACATCGAGCCGCAGTGGATCGAGGAAATCGCCGGCCACCTTCTGAAGAAGCAGCTGCTCGATCCGCACTGGGAGAAGAAGGACGCCCGCGTCACAGCCTTCGAGCGTGCCACGCTCTATGGCCTGGTGGTCTACAGCGGCCGGCGCGTGGACTTCGCCAAGGCCGACCCGGCCGGCGCGCGCGAGATCTTCATCCGAGAGGCCCTGGCCGGCGGCGAATGGGAAAGCAAGCTGCCCTTCCTGGCTGCCAACCGCAAGCTGGTGCGCGAGGTCGAGGCGCTGGAACACAAGTCGCGCCGGCAGGACGTGCTGGTCGACGATGCGCTGATCTACGCCTTCTACGAGGCCCAGGTGCCGGCCGACGTGGCCAACGGCCATGCCTTCGAGCAGTGGTACCGGCAGGCGAGTGCGACCAATCCGAAGCTGTTGTTCCTCACGCGCGAGGAACTGATGCGCCACCAGGCGGCGGGCATCACGACGCAGGCCTTCCCGCCCACCGTCAAGCTGGGCGGCGTGGACTGCGCCGCCACCTACCTGCATCAGCCGGGCGATGCGCGCGACGGCGTCACCGTCACCGTGCCGCTTTTCGTGCTCAACCAGGTGAGCGAGGAGCGCTGCGAATGGCTGGTGCCGGGCATGCTCAAGGACAAGATCCAGGCCCTGCTCAAGAGCCTGCCGCAGAAGCCGCGCTCGCGCTTCGTGCCGCTGCCGGAGTCGGCCACGCGGCTGGCCGAGGTGATGGGCACGCCCGAGGCCTTCGGCACCGGCTCGCTCACCGATGCGCTGCTCAAGCAGGTGCGCGACATCACTAGCCTGGACGTCAAGCGCGCCGACTTCAAGCTGGACATGCTGCCGCCACACCTGTTCATGAACCTGCAGGTGGTGGACGAGCACGGCCGCCAGCTCGGCATGGGCCGCAACCTGGGGGCGCTCAAGGGCGAGTTGGGCAGCAAGGCGCGCGGGGCCTTCCAGGCGTTGGCGGGGCTCAAGGGCCGCGCGGCGACTGCGCCTTCGCCGGCTGCTTCGACGCCGGGCGAGGGCAAGACGGCCGTCTCGGCGCCCAAGGCGGCACCAGGCCCTGCCGCACCGCCGGCCGGCCAGCGCTACACCGCCTGGACCTTCGGTGAACTGCCCGAACTGATGGAGGTGCGCCGCGGGGCGCAGACGCTGATCGGCTTTCCGGCGCTGGTGGACGGGGGCGACGCCGTCACCATCGAGGTCTTCGACGAGCCCGAGGTGGCGGCCGCCAAGCACCGCGCCGGCCTTCGCCGTCTGGTGGCGCTGCAGATCCGCGACGCGCTCAAGTACCTGGAAAAGAACATCCCCGACCTGCAGAAGATGGCCGTGGCGTACATGCCGCTGGGCACGCTGGAGGAACTGCGGGCCCAGATCCTGGACGTGGCGCTGGACCGCGCTTTCCTTCAGGAGCCGCTGCCCACCGACGAGGCCAGCTTCAAGCGCCGGCTGGACGAAGGCCGGGGTCGGTTGACGCTGATTGCCAACGAAGTGGCGCGTCTGGCCTCCACCATCCTGACCGAGTACGCGGCGGCCCAGCGCAAGATCAAGGACACCAAGATCCAGCCCGAGGCCGTGAAGGATGCGGGGGAGCAGCTGCAACGGCTGGTCGGCAAGCGCTTCATCGCCGACGCGCCGTGGACACAGCTGCAGCACTTCGCGCGCTACCTCAAGGCCATCGTGCTGCGCCTGGACAAGCTGCGCGCCGACCCGGCGCGCGATGCGCAGAAGCTGGCCGAGTTCAAGCCGCAGGAGCAGCGCTACTGGCGCCTGGTGGCCGAGCGCAAGGGCGCCACGGACGAGCGCATGCGCGAGTTCCGCTGGCTGCTGGAGGAGCTGCGCGTCAGCTTCTTTGCCCAGGAGCTACGCACACCGCAGCCGGTGAGCATCAAGCGACTGGACAAGGCCTGGCAGCAGATCGCGCACTGAGTCGCTTTGGACGACGCCGGGGTACTGGCCCCGTCCGCGTCGTGCGTCGGGGTGAGCTACCGGTTTGGACAGCGGCAGGCGTACGAACTGTCGCTGCGACTGCAGCACTTCTCCAACGGCGGCATCAATTAACCCAATCCGGGCGCCAACTTCCGCAAGCTGCGCTTCAGCATGGCTTGGTGAGGTCGGCGCCGGCGGGCTTCACTGAGATTGGCCGCTTGTGCCGGTCCCGCCGCTTGCGCCCGGCGTGTTCGTCGTTCCGGTGCCAGACGTGGAGGGCAGGCCGTTGGAGGCTGGAGCAGCGGGATCGGCGGCACCGGGTGTTGCGCTCCCATTGGCAGCGCCGGCACCACCGCCCGTCGTTCCGGGCGCTTCCGTGCCTGCAGGGCCCATGGATCCCGTGCCGCCCGTCCCGGGTGCCATGCCTGTCGCGCCGTCGCTGGCCGGAGGCGGCGCCGACTGGCCCGTGGACGGGGCGGGCTGGCCCGGCGCTTCGCCGCCAGTCCGGAAGAACGCGAAGATCGCGCCGATCACCAGCACGATGACGACGACGATGCCCCAGCGCATTGCGCGGTTGTTGTCGCGGTCGCCGTTCAGTTGGGGTGGGGTGGCCATCGGTATTGCTCCTTGATGAGGGTTGTCGATGGCCATCAGGCTGGCGTCCTCCAGCACGCCTCGACGTGGGACGTCTTCGGGGCGCCGGTAGTCCAAGTCACGCGCGAGAGGCGCAGCGGGGGCGGGCTCAGCCGGCCAGCAGCTTCTGCACGAGTTCCGCTGTGGTCGCTGCGGCGTACTTGCGCATCAGACGGGCGCGGTGGATTTCCACGGTGCGGTGGCTGATGGCGAGGACGCGGCCGATCTCCTTGCTGGTGAGTCCCTGCATCACGTGAGCCGCCACCTCGCGCTCGCGCGGCGTGAGCTCGGCCTTGTCCTCGCGGCGCGAGCCCAGGTCCTCGAAGGTCCAGATGCCGGACTCGTGCGGCGCCTCGCGGTTGAGCGCGCGGCCCGTGACATGGCACCAGAAGGTCTCGCCAGCGCGCATGCCATGCAGGTCGCCCACGCGCCGCATCATCCGGTTGTCGGCGTAGCGGCCGCTCGCATTGAGGGCGGGCAGCATGCGCCGGCCGATGCGCTCGTATTCCGCCACACTGGGATACAGCAGCCGGAATGACTCGCCCACGAGCTGCTCGCGCTTGGCACCGAACATCTCGCACAGCCGCGCGTTGCAGTCCACCATCACGCGCTGGCGCGACAGCACCATGCCCACAGGGGCGTGTTCGAAGGCCAGCCGGTAATCGATGGCCGGGGTGGCCAGGGCAGGGGCCTCAGGTGCGTCCATTACGAAATCCTACGTATGTGCATACGTAGTATCGTTGCGGGGTTTTCCCTTCCTTCCACCCTCACTCTCTTCACGCGAGGAACCATGGCGAACAAGATCTATGCCTCCGCCAAGGAGGCGCTGGCCGGCGTCGTTGCCCACGGCCAGACGCTGGCCGTCGGCGGCTTCGGCCTGTGCGGCATTCCCGAGGCGCTGATCGATGCGCTCAAGGAAAGCGGCGTCAAGGACCTGACCTGCATCTCCAACAACGCAGGCGTCGATGGCTTCGGCCTGGGCAAGCTGCTGGA
This sequence comes from uncultured Pseudacidovorax sp., assembly GCF_913773995.1. Classification (GTDB taxonomy): domain Bacteria; phylum Pseudomonadota; class Gammaproteobacteria; order Burkholderiales; family Burkholderiaceae_C; genus Xenophilus. Next base: position 8,098 of record NZ_CAJYES010000197.1, on the reverse strand, counting down.
GACGCGGCAGATCAAGAAGATGATCGCCAGCTACGTGGGCGAGAACAAGGAGTTCGAGCGCCAGTACCTGGCGGGCGAGCTGGAGCTGGAATTCACGCCCCAGGGCACGCTGGCCGAGAAGCTGCGCGCCGGTGGCGCCGGCATTCCGGCCTTCTTCACCAAGACCGGCGTGGGCACGCTGGTGGCCGAAGGCAAGGAGCTGCGCGAATTCGATGGCGAGACCTATGTCATGGAGCGCTCCCTGGTGCCCGACGTGGCGCTGGTCAAGGCCGACGTGGCCGACAAGTCCGGCAACCTGCGCTTCCGCCTGACGGCGCGCAACTTCAACCCGGCCGCAGCCATGGCGGGCAAGGTCTGCATCGTCGAGGTCGAGAAGATCGTCGAGGTGGGCGAGCTGGCGCCGGACGACGTCCACCTGCCCGGCATCTATGTGCACCGAATCGTGCTCAATGCCAGCCCCGAGAAGCGCATCGAGAAGCGCACCGTCAGCGCCGCCGCGCCGGTGGACGCCGCGGCCGCCAAGGTCGAGGCCCAGGCCGTGATCGCCCAGGCTGCGGCTGGCGCGGAAGTGCCAGCCACCGTCAAGAACAACACCAGCAAGTAACAGAGGAGTTCCCATGCCCTGGACCCAAGACCAGATGGCCGCGCGTGCGGCCAAGGAACTGGAAGACGGCTTCTACGTCAATCTCGGCATCGGCATCCCGACGCTGGTGGCCAACTTCGTCGGCGACAAGGAAGTCTGGCTGCAGAGCGAGAACGGCATGCTCGGCATCGGCCCCTTCCCCACGGAAGACCAGGTGGACGCCGACCTGATCAACGCCGGCAAGCAGACCGTGACCACGCTGCCGGGCTCGTCGATCTTCGGCAGCCACGAGAGCTTCGCCATGATCCGCGGCGGCAAGATCAACCTGTCGATCCTGGGCGCCATGCAGGTCAGCGAGAAGGGCGACCTCGCCAACTGGATGATCCCCGGCAAGATGGTCAAGGGCATGGGCGGTGCCATGGACCTGGTGGCCGGCGTCAAGCGTGTGATCGTGCTGATGGAGCACGTGGCCCGCAAGAAGGACGGCACCGAGGACCTGAAGATCCTGCCGCAATGCACGCTGCCGCTGACGGGCGTCGGGGTGGTGGACCGTATCATTACGGACCTGGCTGTGCTCGACGTCACCCCCGAGGGGCTGAAGGTGGTCGAGCTGGCCGATGGCGTCAGCTTCGACGCCGTGCAAGCCAAGACGGGAGTCAAGCTCCTGCAGTGAAAGTCAATCGATGAGTGAATGGACCGGCGCCGGTGTGCAGGCGCCCAAGGTGGCCCTGTACTGGGACTTCGAGAACCTGCACGCGGTCCTGACCGACCAACAGAACGGCCAGGACTACTACCGCGAACACCGGCTCACGGTCCAGATGCCCGTGGCGGAAGTCGAGGCCATCGTCGACTACGCCGCCTCGCTGGGCGACGTCATCATCAACCGCGCGTACGCCAACTGGCAGTTCTTCTCGCGCTATCGCGATGCCTTGAACGGCGCCGGCATCGACCTGATCCAGCTCTTTCCGCGCGGCGCCAACATGAAGAACAGCGCCGACATCCGCATGGCGCTGGATGCGCTGTCCGACCTGCACAGCCATCCGCACATCACCCATGTGGTGGTGGTGTCCTGCGACAGCGACTTCATCAGCCTGGCGCAGAAGGTCAAGCAGGCGGGTCGCTTCATCGCCGGCGTCGGCGTCGAGGGCAACAGCAACCGCTACTGGGTGGCGAGCTGCAACGAATTCAAGTTCTACGGTGCGCTGCTCAAGCTGCGCCAGGCCAGTGAGGCCGTCGCGGCCTCGCAGCTGGTCGAGGATGGGCTGGGCGACGGAGGTGAGCCGAACGAGCCCGCCGACAGCGGCCCCACGGTGCTGACCGTCGAGCTGGGGCGCGAAGCGCTGGTCAAGGCCGTGACCCAGATCATCGCCCGCCAGGGGGAGAACCGCGTGCACTGCGGCGCGCTCAAGTCCCTGATGAAGCGCATGATGCCGGCCTTCGACGAAGGCATGCTGGGCTGCCGCAGCTTCAAGGCCTTCCTGCAACGCTTTCCGGACCTCGTGGAGTTCCTCGACGACGAGGGCGGCGGGCACATCGCATTGACGCCGCAGGCGCTGGCGCACGAGTCCCCGGCGGCCGACGCCGGCCCGGTCGGCGCCTGAGCGGCGCAGCCCCTTGTCCGCCACGCCGATGCCGCCAGGCATCCGGTCAGATGATCCCCTTGATCCGCCCGGCTGCTGATAGCATCCGGCGCTGTCCCACGCGTCCGCCGCCATGACGTCTTCCGACGATTTCCAAACCATGTTCGATCTTGCGCCAGTCTCGCTCTGGCTCGAGGACTACAGCGGACTCAAACAACTGTTCGATCAGTGGCGCGCCGAGGGCGTGACCGATCTCGTCGAGTACCTGCAAGGCGATCCGTCGCGTCGCGCGGCCTGCATGGCCAGCATCCGCGTGGTGCGTGTCAACCAGAAGACGCTGGAGCTGTTCGCTGCAGGCAGCCAGGAAGAGCTGGTATCGCGGCTGTCCGAGATCTTCCGGGACGACATGTCCGACCGGGTGATCCACGAACTGGCGCAGTTCTGGGCGGGCCATACCGAAATCCAGAACCAGACGGTCAACTACGCCCTCGACGGCCGCCGCCTGGACGTGACGGTGCGCATCCGCATCCTGCCGGGCCATGAGGCCGACTGGTCGCGGGCCCTCATCTCGCTGGACGACATCACCGCCCGCGTGCGCGCCGAGAAGCTGCGCGACGCGAGCGAACGTTATGCGCGCGGCCTCTTCGAGCGCTCGCCCGTGTCGCTGTGGGTGGAGGACTTCAGCGGCGTCAAGCGGCTGCTCGACGGCGTGCGGGCGCAGGGCATCCGCGATTTCGGCACCTTCCTCAAGGTGCATCCGGAGTTCGTCGGCCGTTGCGTGCAGGAGATCCGCGTCCTCGATGTGAACGAGGAGACGCTGCGCATGCTGGGCGCGCCGGACAAGCCCACGCTGCTGCGCAACCTGCCCAAGGTGTTCCGCGGCGAGATGCACGACTCGTTCGCCGAGCAGCTGCGCGACCTGTGGGAGGGCAAGACGCTGCAGCAGCGCGAGGTGGTCAACTACACCCTGGGCGGCGAGCCGGTCTACATCTACATGCAGTTCTCGATCCTGCCCGACCGGCAGGACAACTGGGACCTGGTGCTGCTCTCGCTGGTGGACATCACCGCCCGCCGGCGGGCCGAAGCCTATCTGGAGTACCTGGGCACCCACGACGTGCTGACCCAGTTGCGCAACCGCACCTTCTACACCGAGGAGGTGCACCGCCTGGCGCGCAAGGGGCCCTGGCCGGTGTCCATCCTCACGTTGGACATGAACGGGCTCAAGCAGGTCAACGATCAGGTCGGCCATGCCGCAGGCGACGCGCTGCTGCGCCGGGCCGGCGAGGTGCTGGCCAAGCTGGTGGACGCGCCGTCATGCGTGGCCCGCGTGGGGGGCGACGAATTCATCGTGCTGATGCCCGACACGGACGAGCGCGGCGTACGCAGCGTGCGCGAGCACCTGACCACGCTGGTTGACCTCAACAACCAGTTCTATGGTGGCCCTTCCGGTCATCTGCTGAGCTTCGCCATGGGTGCCGCCACCTGCCATGCGGGCGAGTCGCTGGAGAACGCCCTGCTGGCCGCCGACCGCGCCATGTACGAGGACAAGGCGCGGCATTACGAGTCGGAAGGTCCGGCCCAGCGCCGGCCCGTCTGATGCGGCACGCCGGAACCCCTTGCGGCCCCAGGCACTGACCGACCGGCTCTTTTCCTTTCACACCATGCCTCCCCGTCTTCCCCGGCCTGCGGTCTGCCACTTTCGCACCGTGGCGGGGGAACTGCGCTGGGCGGATGCAGCGGCGCAGACGCTGACCTCCGGCGTCGCCGAGCCCGGCATCAAGGCCAAGACCCTGCTGGCGCCGGGAGAGCGCGGCTTCGAAGAGGCCGAGGTGCCGGCCAAGGGCCCCGGTCCTGCCTGTTGGGTGGGGCTGCGCACACCCAAAGGGCGCGTGCAGGTCGAATTGCGCGGCGAGCGCGCGGACGACGGCAGCGTGCTGTGGACCGCCAGCCGCGGCCCGGGCACGGAAGTGCTGCATCGGCTGGATCCCCTGACGCGCCTGCCTGGCCGCCTGCCTTCCCTGCCCGAGCTGTCGGCGGAGCGCAGCGAGCCCCTTGCCCGTCTGGCCGTGATCTACCTGGACCTGGACCGCTTCCGCGAGATCAACGGGCGCTTCGGTCCTTCGGGCGGGGATGCCGTGCTGCTGGAGGTGGTGCATCGCCTGCAACTGGGCCTGCCCGAGGATGCGGCGCTGGCTCGCGTGGGCGGCGACGAATTCGCGGCCGTCCTGCCCAATGCCGGCTGGCCGGAATGCCAGGGCATCCTCGAATACTGCCTGGGCCGTCTGGGCGACGACTTCCAGGTCCATGGCCAGCCCCTGACCGTGGGTGCCAGCGTGGGTGTGGCACTGCGCGAGCAGGAGGGGCCCTCCATCGAGGTGTTGCTGCGGCAGGCGCGGCAGGCGGCCTTCGGCGCCAAGCGCGCCGGCGGCGGGCAGGTGAACTTCTTCGATGCGCAGGAGCATGCGCACGAGCAGCGCCTGGCCCAGCAACGCCAGCGCATCGCCGAGGGGCTGGAGGCGGGCGAGTTCTTCCTCGTCTTTCAGCCGAAGGTGGACATGCGGCGCGGCACCATCGTGGGCATGGAGGCGCTCAGCCGATGGAACCACGCCCAGCGCGGCGTGCTGCTGCCGGCGGAGTTCGTGCCCACGATCGAGGACCACGAACTGTCCGAGCAGCTGGGCGAATGGGCCATCGGCGCTGCCATCGAGGCCGTGCGGCAATGGGCGGCCCAGGGGCGCCGGCTTTCGGTCAGCGTCAACATCACTGCGGGGCTGCTCATGCGGGCGGACGTGATCAACCGGCTCTCGGCGCTGCTGGACCGCTTTCCGGACCGGCATGCCGGTGCCCTGGTGCTGGAGATCCTGGAGACGAGCGCCATCCGCGACATCGATCTGGCGGCCAGCTTCATCGAGTCCTGCCGGCAGCTGGGCGTGGACGTGGTGATGGACGACTTCGGCACGGGCTATTCCTCGCTCACTTATCTGCGGCGGCTGCCGGTCAGTGGGCTGAAGCTCGACCAGTCCTTCGTTCGCAACGTGCTCACCGACCCTCAGGACCGTGCCATCTTGCAGGGCGTCATCTCGCTGGCCCGTGCGCTGGGGCTGGAGGTCACGGCCGAAGGCGTCGAGACGCGCGAGCACGGCGAGGCGCTGCTGGCCCTCGACTGCCACCTGGCGCAGGGCTTCGGCATTGCCCGCCCCATGGCGGCCACGGAAGTCTTCGACTGGATCGATGCCTACGAGAAGCAGCCGCTGTGGGCAACACCGTCGGACAATGCGCCCGCCATGAACCAGACCCCTCCGCCGTGACGCCGCTTCGCCGACTGATGCCCCGTCTGCGCAGGAGGACGCCGATGCGCGGCCCGGATGCCGGCCATGCAATGGACGAGGTGGCGCTGCGCCTGCGTCTCGGACTGATCGCGGTCGTGGCACTGTTGTCGGTGGCGGCCTGTTTCGCCATCTGGCTGGCCGTCTCCCACCTGGCGCAACGCATTGCGCGCGTCAGCGACGAAGACCATCAGCGTGCCAGCACGCGGGCCACTGCCGAGGCCATGGGCAGCCTGCAGCATCAGCGGGAGGCCGCCCTGGCCGGCACGGCCCGCATGCTGCAGTCCGCTGGCAGCGACGAGGAGCGTGCGCAGCGCTTCACGGTGCTGGCGTCCGGCTTGAGCACGGTCTTTTCCGCATCGTTCCTGATCGACGCACTGGGCCAGCCACTCGGCCGCGCCGATGAGCACGGCGTGCAGCTCATGCCTGCCCTCGGCGCCATGGATGACCGGACCTACTTCCAGGAGGTGATGCGCACCCGCAAGCTGGTTCTTTCGCAACCTCTGGCGGGTCGCAACACGGGCCGGGCGTCGATCGTGATGGCGCTGCCCGTGATGGACGGCACACGCCCGGTCGGGGTGTTGGCGGGCGTGTTGCGCCTGGACAGTGGCGACATCGGCCGCATGGCTGTCGGCAGGCTGCCTGGTGCAGTCCGCGTGGTGACGGACGAGCATGGCCAGATTCTCAGTCACGACGGCGGTCTCGCTCTGCAGCGACTGCCCTTGTCGCGCGAACCCCGCTTTGCCGAAGCTTTCGAGGAGTGGCGCGCGCAGGGCCGCCCGCGCAGCACCGAGGGCTTCGTCACGGTGGCCGGCGGCCAGGTCGTGGCCGCCGTTGCGGTGGCGGAGACGCCCTGGCTCATCTGGCAGGCCCGTCCGGTCTCCGGACTGCAGGGCGTGCTCGACGACGAACTGGAACACACGCTGCAATGGGCCATCGGCGCCGTGCTGGTGGCCGGCCTGCTGGGCTGCAGCTGGATCGCCTGGCGTCTGCGGCCGCTGGGGCGGCTGGTACACCGTGTCCAGCGGCTGACCGCGCCCGCGGCCGATCCTCGACCGGACCTCGGCTGGCCGAACAGCCCGGGTGAGCTGGGCCAGTTGTCGGCCCTGCTGCGCCTGTGGGCGACCGAACAGGCGGGGCTCGCCAGCGCCCATGCCGAGATCCAGACCCGCCTGCGCGCCGTGCTCGCCGCTGCACCCGTGGGGGTGGCGTTCGTGCGCGAGGGTGTGGTCGAGCTGGCCAGTGCCGAATGCTGCCGCCTCTTCGGCAACGACGCGCCGCAGATGGTGGGCCGTGCCGCCCAGGAGCTGTTCGAGGAGCCTGACGGCGCGCAGCGCTTCCAGCAGGCCGCCCGCGGCGCCGCCGCCCTCGGGGTGCCCTATGGCGGCGACTGGCGCCTGCGGCGCAGCGACGGCCTCGGTTTCTGGGCCAACCTGCGCAGCCGACCGGTGGACTGGGACGATCTCTCGCTTGGCGAGATCTGGACCGTGGCCGACGTGACCGAACAGAAGCTGGTGCGCCAACGCCTGGAGTGGCAGAGCCGGCACGACCCGCTCACCGGGGCGGCCAACCGCATGTTCTTCGACCAGCGCATCGCGCGGGTGATGGGCAACCGGGAGCTGTTCAGTCCCGCAGTTCTGATCTTCATCGACCTCGACCATTTCAAGCCCATCAACGACACGGCCGGCCACCTGGCTGGGGACGAGGTGCTCAAGCAGGTGGTGCATGCGATTGCGGCCCAGTCGCGGTCGGGCGACCTGGTGGTGCGGCTGGGCGGCGACGAGTTCGCGTTGTTGCTGGAGCAGTGCAGTGGCATGGCGGCCATGGCGGTGGCCCAGCGCATCCGGGCTGCCATCCAGGACATCGGCGTCCCATGGGAAGAGCAGGAACTGCGCGTCGGCGCCAGCATCGGTGTGGCCGAACTCACCGCCGAGATCCGCACCGCGCAGGACTGGGTGGCCGCCGCCGATGCCGCCTGCTACGCCGCCAAGACCAGCGGCCGCAACCAGGTGCAGATGTCGCCGCCCCGCGTGGTGCTGCGCTGATCAGGCGCCGGGTGCGGGCGGCAGGAGCCGCGCCTGCGCCCGTTCCGCCACCGACTTGAACAGGTTCCACACCGCCAGGATTCGCGGCTGCTGCTTGCCCTCGGCCGGCATCGACATCCAGAAGGTGCGCGTGAAGCGCGCCAGCGCCGGCAGCACAGGCGCCAGCCGCGCATCGCCTTCGGCGATGAAGGCGGGCAGCACGGCAATGCCGGCGCCGGCGGCGGCCGCCTCGTGCTGGGCCAGCACGCTGGTGCTGCGCAGCGAAAAGCCATCGGGCCGGTGCAGCTCGCCCAGAAAACGCAGTTCCTTCGAGAAGAGCAGGTCGTCCACGTAGCTGATGAAGGCATGGCCGCGCAGGTCCTCGCGGCGTGAGATGGGCGCATGGCGTCCCAGGTAGTCGTGCGAGGCGTACAGGCGCAGGCTGTAGTCCGTGAGCCGTGTGGCCACCACGGGGCCGCGCGCCGGGCGTTCCAGCGCGATCACGATGTCGGCTTCACGCCGCGACAGCTGCAGCAGCCGCGGCAAGGCGAGCAGGTCGATGGTCAGCCGCGGATGGTCTGCGGC
>NZ_CAJYES010000196.1 GCF_913773995.1 uncultured Pseudacidovorax sp. | reverse complement strand
CCAGTTCATGCCGAACTGGAACTCCATGACGATGCCGGTGGCCACGCCCATGGCGAAGTTGATGCCGAAGAGCAGGCCCCAGAACTTGGTCATGTCGCGCCAGATCGTGCGACCCGTCATGACGTAGACCGTCTCCATGATCGCGATCAGGATCGCGAGCCCGATGGTCAGGGGGACGAAAAGAAAGTGGTAGAGGGCCGTGACTGCGAACTGCAATCGTGAGAGGCCGACGATGTCGAGGTCCATGGTGAGACTCCTTCTGAAATGCTTGGCGTCGGAATGCGGGGGGAATCAGGTTCAGTCGTCGCGCAAGGCGGCGAGTGCGGTGTCGAAGGCAGGCGTGCCGCGCCGCAGGTCGGCACGCAACTCGCCGGCCTCGATGCAGAGCAGGCGGTCGGCGAGCTGCGCCTCGCGGCGCATATGGGTGGCGATGAGCAGCGTGTGACCTTGCGCCCGCGCGTCGAGACGCGCCAGGACTTCGCGGGCGGTGGCGGCGTCGAGGGCCTCGGTCGGCTCGTCCAGCAGCCACAGCGGCGCGTTCTGCAGCAGCAGGCGGGCCAGCGACAGGCGACGCATCTGGCCGCCCGACAGGCCCAGGCCGCCTTCGCCGAGCGGCGTGTCCAGGCCTTGTCGAAGGCGCGCGACATCGGCCTGCATGCCGGCATCGGCGAGTGCAGCGCTCAACTGAGCGTCGGTGGCCTGAGGCGCGGCCAGCTTAAGGTTGTCGCGCAGACTGTCGCGAAAGAGTTCGGGCCGCTGGGTCATCCAGGTGGCGCGCGGCGCGCGCACGCTGCCAGCGGCCGGCGCGAGCTCGCCGGCCACCAGCGCGAGCAGCGTGGACTTGCCGGCGCCGCTGGGACCGATGACCGCCACGCGCTCGCCCGCGCCGATGTGCAGCCAGGGCAACTGGAGCGCGGGCCGGGCGGAACCCTCACGGCGCACCACGGCGCCATCGAGTTGGATGTCGTCGCCCACCAATGCGGCGGCGCCGACCCTCGGCGGCTCGTTGGACGGCGCGGAGGCCGTGGCTGCCACGCCTGCCACGGCGGGCGCCAGCCGGCGCACGGCCAGCCAGGTGCGGCCCGCTTCGAGCGCACCGCGGCGCAACGCCGCCAGGGACTCGGTGGCGGCCAGTGCCGTGAGCAGCAGGAGTGCGGCCGCGGGCACGCCGATGCGGCGCTGCTCCACCAGCCATGCGGCCGCCAGCAAGACACCCACCAGGGTTGTCGTCTGCATCAGGCCGTGAACGAAACTGGCACGGGCTTCCAGCCCCGCCATGTGCAGGTCGGCCTGCGTCAGGCGGGCATCCGCGACGGCAAGTGCGTCGCACTGTGCGCGCAGGCGGCCGGCCATGGCCAGCTCCGTCTGACCCGCCACCAGGTCGGCGGCCCGGGCACGCAGGCGCTCCAGCGCCAGCGCGCGCCGCACGGCCACAGGACGCGCGCGGCGGGCAATCACCCAGGCACTGCCCCAGCCGCCGAGGAGCAGCCAGGCCGCCAGCGCCAGGCCGAGCCGCGCATCATGCAAGCCTGCCAGCAGCCCGGCCATCGCCGCAGCTCCGAGGCTGACCCCCAGAGGCACGGCGATGCGCAGGTAAAGGGAGTCGAGTGCATCGATGTCGGCCGTCAGCCGCTGGAGCAGGCGCGCGGGACGCAGCAACAGGCGCTGCGCCGCCTCCGGCCGCGCCCAGCCGCGCAGCAGCCGCTCGCGCAGGCCGGCCAGCACACCCAGCGTGGCATCGTGCGTGACCAGCCGTTCCGCATAGCGCGCGCCGGTGCGGCCGAGCGCCAGCAGCCGAATGCCGGCGGAGGGCATGAAGACGTCGAAGACCAGCGCTGTCGCCAGCTGCAGTCCGGCCAGCGCCGTGGCCGTGATGAACCAGCCCGACAGGCCCAGCAGGCCGATGCCAGCCAGGCTGGTCACCACCGCCAGCACTGCGCCAAGCCACAGCGCGTTGCGTCGCTGCCCGATGAAGTAGCGGCGCAACACCTGGAGATCGCGGGTGGGGGAACGGGCCATGGCGTCGGCTCCTCGATTCATGGCGCTCAGGCCGCCTCACGCAGCGGCGACGCATGGAGCCGCACGACGCGATCCATGCGCGCGGCCAGGCGCGGGTCATGGGTGGCCAGCACCAGCGTGCGACCGCGGCTCAGCACGAGCAGCGCATCGATGACGCGTTCGGCGGTCTGCGCGTCCAGGTGGGCGGTGGGCTCGTCCGCCAGGAGCAAGCCGGCGTCCTCGTTCACGGCCAGGCGTGCCAGGGCCAAGCGCACCGCTTCACCGCCGGACAGCCCGGCACCGGCCTCGCCCAGGCTCTGGGCCGGGCGGTCCGCTGCCACGTGGGCCAGGCCGGTGAAGTCGAGTGCCTGGTCGATCGCATGAGCTGTCACCTCCGGCCGTCCGAGACTCACGTTCGCGCCGAGCGAGCCGGCAAACACATGCGCCCGCTGGCCCATCCAGCCGATGCGGCGGCGCAGGGCGGGCGCATTCGCCTCGTCCAACGGCATGCCGCCGATGAAGATCTGTCCGGCCTGCGGCGCCACCAGGCCCGCCAGCAGCGACAGCAGCGCCGTCTTGCCCGCGCCGCTCGGCGCCAGCAGCGCCAGGCGCTCGCCGGGATGGATGTCGACGTCGAACGCATCCAGGGTGGGCGACTCGCCGGCATGGGCGAAGCGAACCCCGCGCAGCCGCACGCCGAGCGGACCGGGGGGCACATCGGCGAGGGGTGCGGCCTGCGACGACCGGCCCGGCAGCCTCGGACCGTCGCCTTCGAGGGCCGAAAGCGCCTTCCGTGCGGCCTCGCCAGCGGCGCGGTCGTGCCAGACCGCGGAAAGCTCGCGCAACGGCTCGAAGAAAGCCGGCGCCAGCAGCAGGATGAACAGGCCCTCCCCCAGACTCAACGTGCGTCCCCAACTGCCGAAGTGAAGATGGCCCAGCAGATGGAAGCCCACATACACCGCCACCATGGCCACCCCCAGCGCCGCGAACAACTCCAGCACGGCCGAAGACAGGAAGGCGATGCGCAGAACGGCCATCGTGCGTCCGTGCAGGTCTTGGGCGCTGGCGCGCAGGCGCAGCGCCGTGTGGTCGACCGCGCCCAGGGCGCGCAGCGTGGAAAGCCCACGCAGGCGATCGAGCAGGAAGGCGTTCATGTCGCCCTGCCGGGTCAACTGCGCTTCGGACGCCGCCTGCGCGCGCCGCCCGACCAGCGCCATGAAGACAGGAATCAACGGTGCGGCACCCACCAGGATCAATGCAGCCGCCCAGGACAGCGCACCGACGGCCACGGCAATGGAGGTGGGAACCACCACGAGCCGCAGCCGGACCGGCTGGAAGCGGGCCAGCCAGGGCACGATGGCCTCCGCCTGCTCCGCCAGCACGCTCGCCGCCAGCCCTGAGGCCGGGCGCGCACGATCAAGGGGCGAACCGCTGGCGAGCGCCTCTGACGCCCTCTGCCTGAGCAGCGCCAGCGAGTGGCGCGCGTCCACGACGGACCGGCGCACGCCCCAGGCTTCGAGCGCGCAGCGCAACACGCCCAGAAGCAACAAGCCGCCGGCCAGCGGCACGACGCCCCGCAGCCCACCCCCCTGTGAAAGTCGCTGGATCGTCCAAGCCAGCAGAGCCGCCTGCGGCAGCCACAGCAGCGCCGCCGTCGCTTGCGCCCTGGCCGCCGTCGACCCTGGACCAAAAAGTCGATCCGGATCAACAGTCGTGGATTGAGTCATGGCCAGGCAATCAATGTTGAAATTTCAGTAATTTCCGAAATTTCAAACATGATAGGCCGCCTTGAGGCCGTTGACTCACCTCAAGTCATCAAAGGTCTACTGTGGTTGTAGGGATTCGCGGGAGTGCGAACGCACGCAAAGCGACGTGGCGCGCGGCAGCCAAAGCTGGGGCGGGTCCGCTCCGACCCAAGGTGCTCAGCCGCCGTTCGATCAGGCTCAGGCCGCTTCGGTCTCGCGGGGGAAGCGCTCGATCATCTGCCGCCCCAATGGCGTGATGGCCGTCACGGTGGCCGGCGGCTGGTGGTAGCCGACGAGGGTTCGGACCGGCCGGGGAATCACGGCCTGAACATGGCCAGCCAAGGTCAGCATGCGCACAGCGTCGACGTCACGACCCTCTGTCAACGACACGGGCAGCTGCGTGGTGGCAAGGCGGTGGAGAAGCGACAACGTCATGGGGCCGAAATATGCGGCCGGACGGAAGTTGCCGTCATGCAACAAATTCACACAAAGTGGATTTTTGCGTCTCAAAGTAGCGCGCGCAGTTCCCGCGCCGCCTCTGCCAGCAGGGGCAGCATGCTACGTTCCAGCGCCGGTGGCGGCTGCAGGGCCCCGGACAGCACCAGATTCAGGGCGGCCACCGTACGCCCCTGCATGTCGCGCAGGGGCACGGCCAGGGCCTGAACGCCGAGCTCATGCTCCTCGGTGGCCAAGGCGTAGTCGTCGCGTCGGATTTCGGCCAGCCGCCGACGCAAGTCCGCGGGCCTCGTCAGGGTACGCGGCGTCAACCGCGCCAGGCTGCGCCCCTTGAGCCAAGCGGACAGGGCCGCCGGCGCCATCGCGGCCAGAAGCAGTTGCCCCGTCGATGTCGCGTGGGCGGGCAGCCGTGCGCCCAGATGAAGACCGTAAGCCAGCACACGAGAGGGCGCTCCGTAGGTGCCGCTGCGCGCCACGATCACCACCTCTTCGCCGTCCAGCACCACGGCCGAGAAGGACTCGCCCGTCTGCGCCGACAGCCGATTGAGCGTGGGCTGCAGCGCCCGCGGCAGTCGCGAGGACGCCAGATAGCTGCCGGAAAAGCGCAGGACCCGCGGCGCCATCCAGAAATAGCTGCCGTCGGTTTCGAGGTAGCCCAGGTGCGCCAGCGTGAGCAGATGCCGCCGTGCCGCGGCCCGGGTGAGCCCGGCGCGTTGGGCCGCCAATGTGGCGTTCAGCCGCTGGCGTTCGGTGTCGAAACTTTCCAGCACGGCGAGGCCTTTGGCCAAGCCTTCGATGAAGTCTGCTTTGGCGATGGTCATGACGCAGGTCCGCAAATAGGGATTGTTGCGCGATCATCGCGCAAAGCAGCGATTCATCGCGCGAGACGGCTGCAGCGACTCGATAAATCGGTATCCCGTTTTCTACGCTTCGGGCCATCCGTTCTTGCTTTCGAATCAGGAGACGACTCCCATGCGCACCCAAGTCGCCATCATCGGCGCCGGCCCGGCGGGCCTGCTGCTCGGCCAACTGCTGCACGTTGCCGGCATCGACAACGTCATCGTCGAACGCCAGACCGGCGACTACGTGCTCGGCCGCATCCGAGCCGGCGTGCTCGAGCAGGTCACGATGGACCTGCTCAAGAAGGCCGGTGTCGATGCCCGTGCGCATGCCGAAGGCCTGCCGCACCATGGCATCGAGCTGCTGTTCCAGGGCCAGCGCCACCGCATCGACATGCATGCACACACGCATGGCCGGCAGGTCATGGTCTATGGCCAGACCGAGGTCACCCGCGATTTGATGGACGCCCGCGCCGCCGCCGGCCTGAGCACGATCTACGGTGCGGCCAATGTCAGCCTGCACGACTTCGACGGCGAGCGCCCCCGCGTGCGCTACGAGAAGGACGGCACCACGCACGAGCTCGAATGCGACTTCATTGCCGGCTGCGACGGCTACCACGGCGTGAGCCGGGCCAGCGTGCCGGCCGGCGCCGTCAAGCTCTACGAAAAGATCTATCCCTTCGGCTGGCTGGGCATGCTGGCCGACGTGCCGCCGGTGTCCGACGAACTCATCTACTGCAACACGCCGCGCGGCTTCGCGCTGTGCAGCATGCGCAGCCGCACCCGCAGCCGTTACTACGTGCAGGTGCCCGTGGAAGAAAAGGTCGAGAACTGGAGCGACGACGCCTTCTGGAACGAGCTGCGCCTGCGCCTGGACCCGGAAGGCCGCGAGCGCCTGGTGACAGGCCCCGCGCTGGAGAAGAGCATCGCCCCGCTGCGCAGCTTCGTGGCCGAGCCGATGCGCTTCGGCCGGCTTTTCCTGGCGGGCGATGCGGCGCACATCGTGCCGCCCACCGGCGCCAAGGGCCTGAACCTGGCCGCCTCGGACGTGGGCTACCTGTACCAGGCGCTCGAGCGCTACTACGGCGAGCAGCGCAGCAGCGCGGCGCTCGACCGCTACTCCGACCTCTGCCTGCGCCGCATCTGGAAGGCCGAGCGCTTCTCGTGGTGGTTCACCTCGCTGATGCACCGCTTTCCGGACACCGGCGACTTCGGCCAGAAGATCCAGGAGGCCGAGCTGGACTACCTGGTGCACTCGCCGGCCGCCTCGACCTCGCTGTCCGAGAACTACGTCGGGCTGCCGCTGGAATCGTTCTGAGCTCGGCTTGACCGGGGTGCGGCCGCCGATCGGGCAGGCAGGCCCTTCGTTCAGCGTCGTACCGCGGGCACGACTAATCGCACGCGCTCCAGGTTTCCTATAGCGTGACCTGAAGCGTCTGCACAGTCTGGCGCGCTGCCTCCAGCCCGCGCAGGTGGAAGTCCAGCGACAGCGTCCAGTGCCCGCCGTGCGCCTCGCGCTGGCGCACGGCCAGCCAGCCCTCCCCGTCCCAGGCACCGAGTCCGGACACCCGCACTTCCAGTTCTTCGCCGATCGAAAGGCGCTCGTCGGTCATCACCGTTTGTGCCAGCGAGTTGGCGAAGCGCATGGGGGCGTGAAGTGGCGGCGCCACGATGGCCAGCCCCTGCAGCGTGGGGCCGATGTGCAAGCGGGCCGCCGCCGCGCAGTGGTAGTCGCTGGAGAGCAGCACCACGTTCTGGATCTGGTGCTGAACCAGCAGCTCGAAAAAGCGTCGCCGGTCGCCCGGCGACATCTGCCAGCTGTCGGACTGGCGAGGCGACGGCTGACCTGCCGACTCGCGCAGGCCCGGAGCGATCACCGAGCCGGACATCACCCATTTGGGCGCATCGCCGTGGTCACGCTGCTGGGCGCAGAGCCATGTCGCCAGCAGCGCCCAGGCGGTCTCCGACAGGATGGTGCGTGTGCCCAGACGGCGCGCGCTGCGGGTGTCCAGCATGAAGGCCGAAATGCCGCCGCAGCGGAAAGCACCGTGGTGCTGCAGATCGTCGGACGCGGCAGGATTTCCACCGAATGGATCGACGAAGGGATCGGGCCCGTGCGCGCGCTGGAAGGCGCGATAAGCCGTGCGCGCCGTGCGGGCGCGCCAGAGGCCGTTGCGGCCCAGATCCAACTGCTCGCGCGTCCAGTTGTCGACGATCTCGTGATCGTCCAGCACCATGTACAGCGGCAGGCGCTCGGCCAACGCCCGGAAGCCCGGCGAGCCCATCGCGTCGCGGTAGCGCGGCAGGATGCGTTCCAGCTCCGAAGCCGTGTCGAATAGCCCGGCCCGCGCGTCGGCGTAGACCTGATCGCCCAGCATGGCCATGAAGCGGGCCTCGCCGGAGGCCGCGTGGGCCGCCACCAGCGCAGCGAGACTGCCGTCGGAGCGGGCCGTCTCGAAGCCCGAGATGCCAGGATGCCTGCAGGCCGCGGCGTAGAAGGTGGTGTCCGTATCGGCGTGGCGTCGCAGCGCTTCGGGCACCTGCAGCCGCGCCTGTGCAAGCGTGGCCAGCTCGCGGGCCACACGTGACAGCGTGGCGGGGTCGGCGCTGCGCGCCGCGCTGGAGCGGCGCGCCAGTTCGTCGCCCAGCCTGCGAATCAGGGCGTCCGCAAAGTCCTTGTCCAGGAGATCGCCCTGGCCGCTCACAGGCCCGACCAGATGGTCGTTGACGAAGGGGACCTCCTCCGGCGCCGACTCTTCCGCCGGAAGCTCCACCCGGTACACCGTGGGCGCGATCTGTGCGGACGTCGACGCCGACGCGTGTGCCCGCGCGGACCTTGCATGGGGCCCTTGCGTCCCCGGTTGCGCCGAGCGCTCCAGGCCGGCTGCCGCAGGCCCGACCATGCCGGCAGAAGGCGGCGTCATCTCGCCTGTCCCTCGGCCGGTGATGGCCGCAAAGTCGAGCCGGGCCTGGACGAGCTCCCGCGCCTCCGGATTCCAGCGGGCGCCGTCATCGGGCGGCCGCACGCGCGCGGCAGCGGCGGCACCCGCCAGCACCATGCCGGCACCGGGCGACGCGTTTCCATCGAAGGTGTAGAGCCCGAAGACGTCGATGTGCACGTCCGTCACGTCTGCTGGCAGCACCACATCGGCAACCAGGATGCTGAGTGGATAGGCCGTGCCTGGCGGCGCCAGGGCGTCCG
>NZ_CAJYES010000195.1 GCF_913773995.1 uncultured Pseudacidovorax sp. | reverse complement strand
TCCTTGGTGGTGAAGAACGGGTCCATCACCCGGGACAGCAGCGCCTTGTCGATGCCGTGACCGGTGTCGGTGACGGACAGCGTGGCATAGCGGCCCGGCGGCAGGCCGGCGAAGGCGTTGGCGTCGTCTTCGCCCACGTCCACGCTGGCCGTCTGCAGTGTCAGCGTGCCACCCTCGGGCATGGCATCGCGCGCGTTGACCAGCACATTGAGCAGCGCCACCTCGAGCTGGGTGGGATCGAGCTGGCAGTTGCCGATGTTCTCTTCGAGCTTGAACTCCACCCGGATCTGCTCGCCCAGCGTGCGCACCGCCAGGTCGGTCATGTCCTTGGTCACCGCATTGAGGTTGATCACCCGCCCGCGCAGGCTCTGCTTGCGCGAGAAGGCCAGGAGCTGGCTGGTGAGTTTGGAGGCCTTGCTCACCGCCTCGCGGATGTTCTCCACCCCGCGGCGCACATGCTCGGGATCGAGCTTGTTCATGCGGCCGCGCAGCTCCAGCAGATCGAGGTGGCCCGACATCACCTGCAGCAGGTTGTTGAAGTCATGCGAGATGCCGCCGGTGAGCTGGCCCAGCGCCTCCATCTTCTGCGCCTGGGCCAGGCCGTCTTCCGCATCGCGGCGGCGGCTCACGTCCAGCTGCGAGGCGAAGAAATACACCAGCTCGCCCGCCGGGTTGTAGACCGGCGAGATGAACAGCGCATTCCAGAAGGTGCTGCCGTCCTTGCGGTAGTTGAGCAGCTCGATCTGCACTTCCGTGCGACTGTCGATGGCGTCGCGGATCACGGCCACCGACGCGCGGTCCGTGCCCGGGCCCTGCAGGAAGCGGCAGTTGGTCCCCATGATCTCTTCCGGCGAGTAGCCGGTCATCGACAGGAAGGCCCGGTTGGCGAAGACGATGGGGTTGTCGGGCTGGCGCGGGTCGGTGACCAGCATGGGCATGCGGGTCATCTCGATGGCGGCGAAGAAGATGTCGTCCTTGTGGTCCTGCACCTCGCGCGGCGAGCCTTCGGCCCGGACGGGCCTGCGGATGTTGTGGAAGGGCGGCTTTTCGGGGCTACGGGTCACGGCTGAGGCCTTCGCGGAGTGCGTTGGGCCGGGATCGTCCCGCGGACGGCGGCGAGATTCGTGTAGGACGGCAGTCAGAGGCGCCGTCTGGCGCCCGTGTCCTACGGTGGCGCAAGGTCGCGGCCGAGTCCCGCGATGGCAGTTCGGGCGCTTGCGCCTTCTCTGGCCGCCGCCGTCGGCCGCAGCATCAGCCGGCGATGCCCAGCCGGCCGCGCACGGCCGCGGCGTCGGGCAGGTACTCGATGCCGCGCACCGTGCCGCCGTCCAGCATGATCAGCGTCAGCGTGCCCGCCTTGCGCGGCAGCGCGGCGGTGAGTTGCGCGTCGCGCACCAGGCCGACGGGAAAGGGCAGGTCGCGCATCTTGGGCAGCGCGAACATGCGGGTGATCACGGCCGGCATGCCGCTGATGTCGGCCAGGTACACCAAGCGCTGCTGGGCCAGCACCTCTGGATGCGCCTTCAGTGCCTCGGTGGCGACGTCGCCGGCCGCCTTGTCGGCCGCGAACAGCACCAGCCGCGTGCCGGCGTCCACCACCACCGGCCGGTCGAACTGGTCGTTGACGGACAGCGGCGGCAGGGCGCTGCCCACGACGAGTTCGGACTCGGCGGCGCCGGCCGCCGGCAGCAGCGCCACGGCGAGCAACGCGGCGCCTGCGCGCAGGGCCTGGCGCCGTGCAGTGGATGGGGGCAGGGCGAGGAAGGACGAAGCGGATCGGTGGGTCATGGAGAAGGCGAGGGGCGTTCACGCCGCGTGGCAAGGGGCGCCGAGCATAGGCGCGCGTCCCTGACCGAAGCTGAATGGCCCTGCGGCGCGGGTCCGGTGGATGCGGTCGCGCACCGGCGCAGCGGGGCGTCGGCGCGTCGACGTCGCCCCTGGCGCCGGTGGCGCTCACACCGGCAGCCGCGCGCCGGCCTCCCGCCGGTTGACCTCATGGAACAGCCCGCGCAGCCAGCGGTTGGCCGGGTCGCTCTGCATGCGGCGGTGCCAGAACTGCTGCACCTGCAGCGGCGGTGGCTTGAAGGGCAGGGCCAGGGTGCGCAACGGAATGTGCCGGCCCACGGCGGTGGCGATGTCCTGCGGCACTGTGGCCACCAGTTCCGTGCCGGGCAGCAGGGCCAGCAGGCTCATGAAGTGCGACAGCTCCAGCGTCACCTGCCGCTGCCAGCCCTTGGCATCGAGGAAGCGCTCCAGCAGGTGCTCGCGCCCATCGGGCCGCACGACCACATGACGCGCCGCCAGGTACTGCTTGAGCGTGGGCCGATCGCCCAGGGCGGTATGGCCCGCACTGGTGATGCATTCGTAGGTGGTGGTGAACAGCGACTGCTGGAAGTAGCCGGCCTTCTGCAGATCGGGGAAGAAGCCGATGGCCAGGTCGGCCTCACCCTTCTCCAGCGCATCGGCCGCCGCGGCCCGCGCCCGCGAGACCGCATGCAGCCGAACGCCCGGTGCCTCGTGCTGCAGCCGGCGGAGCACGCCCGGCAGGAAGGCCACCTCGCCGATGTCGGGCGTGAGCAGTGTGAAGCTGCGCTGCGCCTGGGCGGGTTCGAAATGGGGCGATTGCAGGATCTCCTGCTGGATGGTCTGCACCACCCGCCGCACCACCGGGGCCAGTTGCTGGGCGCGGGGCGTGGGCTCCATCTGCGCGGCGGTGCGCACGAAGAGCGCGTCGTCGAACACGCTGCGCAGCCGTGCCAGCGCACCGCTGGTGGCCGACTGGCTCAGGCCCATGGCCTCGGCTGCGCGGTTGACGCTGCGCGTCTGCATGAGGGTGTCGAACAGCACCAGCAGGTTGAGGTCGACCGAACGGATATCCATGAAACCGATTTTAGGAATCGGCCGGATCGTCTGTACAGGATGGGGGCGGCTTCCTACGATCCGCCGCAACAGCAACGACGCCCGACCGGCTCCCGCACCCGGGGCGGCCGCGCGAAGGAGACAAGACGATGAGTTCCCCCTGGATCGAGGGCCTGCGCAGCGTGGCCCTGTTCGTGCCCGACCTCGCCCGTGCCGAGGCCTTCTATACCCAGACCTGGCATCTGGCCGTGGCCCACCGCGGCGACGACGTGCTCTACCTGCGCGGCACCGGCGACGACGACTACCTGCTGGCCCTGCACCAGGGCGGCGACGCGCCCCAGGTGCGACAGGTGACGCTGCGTGCCCGCAGCCGCGAGGCGCTGGACGCCCTGTGCGAGACGGCCGTGGCGGCTGGCGGCACGTTGCTCGCTGAGCCGCATGCGCTGACCAAGGACCCGGCCGGCGGCATCGGCATGAAGTTCAAGGACCCGCACGGCCGCGTCTTCCAGGTGGTGCATGGCGACGCGCGACGCGAGGCCGACCCGCCACAGGCCGACATGCCGATCCGCCTCACGCACGCCGTGCTCAACAGCCACGCGGTGGACGACACCAAGGCCTTCTTCGAACGGGCGATGGGCTTCCGGCTCGCGGACCGCACCGGGATCATGGCCTTCATGAACTGCAACCGGGACCACCACACCCTGGCCATCGGCATCACCGACAACGACGCGCTCAACCACATCGCCTTCCTGATGCCGGACTTCGAGTCGGTCATGCGCGGCGGCGGCCGCATGAAGGACGCGGGCCATCCCATCCAGTGGGGCCCCGGCCGGCACGGCCCGGGCAACAACCTCTTCAACTACTTCATCGACCCCTTCGGCGTGGTCATCGAATACACGGCCGAAGTGGAGCAGGTGGACGACAGCTATGTCTCGCGCGGCCCCGAGCACTGGAAGTGGCCACCGGGCCGCATCGACCAGTGGGGCATCGCACCCATGCCCGGCCCCGAACTCAAGGCGGCGCAGCGGCAGGTGCTGTTCGCGCCGGCCTGACCTCCCTTGAGCCTTTCCTTCCTCTTCGCACAGACCCCATGAAGTTCACCACCTACCTGCGCGATGGCGCACCGCGCCTGGCCCTCGTCTACGGCTACATGCTGATCGACCTGAACGAGGCTGACAGCCGCATTCCCGCCGACCTGCGCGCCGCGCTGACCGCCGGCATCGACCTGCCGGCCCGGGCTGGCGCTTGCGTCGATTCCGGCGCCGCCCGTGTGCCGATGGCCGGCGTGCGGCTGGCCCCGCTGTTGCCCGAGCCGGGCAAGACGGTCTGCCTGGGGCTCAATTACTTCGACCATGCGAAGGAAGGCGGGCGCGAGAAGCCCGATTACCCCTGGTTCTTCTTCCGGGGGGCCAGCTCGCTGATCGCCCATGGCGATGCCGGCGTGGTGCCGCGCGTGTCCTCGCGCTTCGACTACGAGGCCGAGCTTGCCGTGGTCATCGGACAGCGCGTGCCGCGGCATGTGAAGGAGGCCGATGCGCTGCAGTACGTCTTCGGCTACAGCTGCTTCAACGACATGAGCGTGCGCGACTACCAGAAGCGCACGCCGCAGTGGACCATCGGCAAGAACTTCGACGCCACCGGCGGCTTCGGCCCGGTCCTCGTGACGGCCGACGAGCTGCCGCCCGGCGCCACCGGCCTGCGCATCCAGGGCCGGCTCAACGGCGAGGTCATGCAGGACGCCAACACCACCGACATGATCTTCGGCGTGGCCGAGACCATCGCCCTGTTGGCCGAGGTGCTCACGCTGGAGCCGGGCGACGTGATAGTGATGGGCACGCCCGCCGGCGTGGGCCAGGCACGCACGCCGCCGGTGTGGATGAAGGCCGGCGACACCTACGAGGTGGAGATCGAGCGCGTCGGTCTGCTTTCCAACCCCATCGTCGCGGAAGCGCAGGCATGACGGCCGCGCCTGTCTACGACGTCGCCATCGTGGGCTACGGGCCCGTCGGCCAGGTGGCCGCCGGGCTGCTGGGCCAGCGGGGCTTCAAGGTCCATGTGTGCGACCGGCTGACGGAGGTCTACCAGATCCCCCGGGCCATCGCGCTGGACCACGAGATCATGCGTGTCTTCCAGCAGCTGGGCGTGGTGGAGGCCATCGCACCCTTCACCGAGCCCTTCTCCAACTCCGAGTACTTCGGCGTGGACGGGCAGCTGATCCGCCGCATGACCATGCTGCCGCCGCCCTATCCACAGGGCTACACGCCCTCGCTGGTGTTCACTCAGCCGCCGGTGGAGCGGGCGCTGCGCGAGCGCGTGGCGCGCCTGCCCAACGTGACGGTGGAACTGGGCGTGGAGATGACCGCCATCGCGCAGGACGCCGAGGGCGTGCAGCTCACCTTGCAGCGCCAGGGCGGCACCCACACCGTGCAGGCCCGCTATGCCATCGCCTGCGACGGCGGCAGCAGCGGCGTGCGCACGCAGCTGGGCCTGCCGCTGGAGGACCTGGATTTCGACGAGCCGTGGCTGGTGGTGGACGTTCTGCTCAACGCCGCCGGCATGGCCCGCCTGCCCGCTGTGAGCGTGCAGTACTGCGAGCCCGAGCGGCCCTGCACCCTGGTGCTGGGCCCGGGCAACCACCGCCGCTGGGAGATCTCGCTCAAGGCCGGCGAGGACCCGCGGGAGATGGCCACGCCCGAGGCCACCTGGCGGCTGCTGTCGCGCTGGATCGGCCCGGAGCACGGCGAGCTCTGGCGACAGGCCAGCTACCGCTTCCATGCGCTGGTGGCGGCCGACTGGCGGCGCGGCCGCGTCTTCCTGGCGGGCGATGCGGCCCACATGCAGCCACCCTTCCTGGGCCAGGGCATGTGCCAGGGCATCCGCGATGCGGCCAACCTGGCCTGGAAGCTGGGCGCCGTGCTGGCCGGCGAGGTGCAGGGCGAGGCGGCCGACGCGCTGCTGGACAGCTATGGCCACGAGCGCCGTGCCCATGTGCGCGAACTCACCAGCCGCATCAAGCATGTGGGCGCCGTGATCTGCGAACGCGACACCGACCGCGCCCGCGAGCGCGACCGCCGCCTGCTGGCCGAGGCTGGCGGCGAGGTGCGCGATACGCCCAGGCAGGACATCCTGCCCGGGCTCGAGACCGGCCTGCTGGCCGAGCGATCCGCCGGCGGCCGGGGCGGCCTGTTTCCCCAACCCTGGCTGCGCACGGCGCAGGGGCCGCGCCGCATGGACGCGCTGCTGGACCCTGGCTGGCGGCTGGTGATGGCCGGCGGGGTGCCTCTGCCCGAGGGCGGCTTCGACGGCCTGCGCATCCTCAGCCTGGGCGAGCAGCCCGAGACCGAGGGCGTGGTGCGCGACTGGTTCGCCCGGCACGCCGCAGTGGCCGCGCTGGTGCGGCCCGACCACTATGTGTTCGGCACCGCGGCGCGGGCCGAGGACATCGGCGCCCTGCTGGACGAGGCCGCCACGCGCCTCGGCCTGGCCACGGCCTGCGCCGCCTGAACGGCGCCCGCCGCCACCCCGGCGGCGAGGCAGGCCACGCTTTCGACGACGACAACAACCACAGACGGAGACAACGCACCATGAACCGACGCCAATTCCAGCAGGCCCTGGCCGCCCTGGCCCTGCCCCTTGCCTCCCCTGCGGCGCGCGCCCAGTCCTGGCCCGAGAAGCCCGTGCGCTTCGTGCTCTCGCAGCCCGCGGGCTCGGGGCCGGACATCCTGGCCCGCCAGATCGGCGACCAGCTTTCGCGCCTGTGGCAGCAGGCCGTGATCATCGACAACCGCCCCGGTGGCCAGAACGTGATCGGCGCCCAGGTGGCGGCCCGCGCCGCACCCGACGGCTACACGCTCTACTACGCCACCACCGCGGCCATGGTGACCAACGTGTTCACCTTCAAGTCGCTGCCCTACGACCCGGCGCGCGACTTCGTGCCGGTGCGGCTGGTCGGGCGCAGCCCCTTCGTGCTGGCTGCCGCGGCCAGCTTCCCGGCCAAGGACCTGCCCGACCTCATCGCCCGCGCCAAGGCCCAGCCCGGGATGCTGGCCGCGGGCACCGAAGGGCCCAAGACCTTCTCGGGCATGGTGCTCGACAGCATGGCCGCCACCGCCGGCATCAAGCTCAACCAGGTGCCCTACACCAAGGCGCCCGAGGCGCTGCAGGACCTGCTGGGCGGCCGGCTGCAGCTGGTGTGCCTGCCCGAGGCGGCCCTCACCGCCTACATCCAGGGGGGCCAGGTGCGTGCGTTGGCCGTGAGCACCGGCAAGCGCCTGCCGCAGTGGCCGCAGGTGGCCACCGTGGCCGAAACGCTGCCCGGCTTCGAGTTCACCGGCTGGAACGGCATCTTTGCGCCAACCGGCACACCGGCTGCGGTGGTGGCCCGCATCAATGCCGACCTGGACAAGGTCATGGCCCAGCCCGAGACCGCGCAGCGCCTGGCTGCGCTGGGCACGATGGCCGAAGGCCCCATGAGCCCGGCCGAGTTCGGCAGCTTCATGAAGGCCGAGCGCGAGCGCTGGGCGGTGGCCGTCAAGACCATCGGCCTGCAGCCCGAATGAGCCGAGCCGGAGGAAGCGACATGCAACGCCGCGACTTCATCCGCCAGGCCGGCGCGGGCGCGCTCGCCGGTGCGCTGGGCCCGTCCCTCGCGCAGGCACAGGCCGAGCGCACTGCCTTCATCATCTCGGGCTTTCCGGCCGGCGGCATGGGCGACCAGGTGGCGCGCCCGCTGGCCGAGAAGCTGCGCGGGCGCTATGCGCCCGGTGTGGTGGTCGATGCCCGTGTGGGCGCCGGCGGCCGCATCGCGGTGGACTACGTGCGCCGGGCGGTGCCCGACGGCATGACGATCCTGCAGATCCCCAGCTCGCCGATGACGCTGTACCCCAACACCTACCGCAAGCTGAGCTATGACCCGCTCGCGGACTTCGTGCCGGTGTGCAGCACGGTCAACTATGCCTTCGTGCTCACCGCCGGGCCGGGCGTGCCGGCCGAGGTGCGTACGCTGGCCGACTACCTCAAGTGGGTGCAGGCCAATCCGCAGGCCGCCACCTATGGCGTGCCGGCGGCGGGCTCGGCCCTGCACTTCGTGGGCATGCTGCTGGAGCGCCACAGCGGGCGCAAGCTCACGGCCGTGCCCTACAAGGGCGGCGCGCCGCTGCTCAACGACGTGCTGGGCGGCCAAGTGCCGGTGAGCGTCAGCGTGCTGGGCGAGGTCATGCCCTACATCCGCAGCGGCCGGCTGCGCGGACTGGCCGTCTCCAGTGCGCAGCGCTCGCCCTTCCTGCCCGATGTGCCCACCTTCGTCGAACAGGGACTGGCCGACGTGGTGGTGCAGGAATGGCTGGGCTGGTTCCTGCCGGCCCGCGCGCCGCGGGAGCGGGTGCAGCAGCTGAACGCGCTGGTGGGTGAGGGTCTGCGTGATCCGGCGCTGGTCGACAGCCTGGCCAGGAACGGGCTGCAGCCCTTCCATCAGTCGTCGGAGGAATTCGCGCAGCTGGTGCGCGGCGATCTGGCGCGCTGGGCGCCCATCGTGAAGTCCTCGGGCTTCACCGCGGAGGACTGACAGGCATGGCGATCGAACTGACGGGTGCGCAGGCGCTGGTGCGGCTGCTGGCGGTCGAGGGCGTGGGGCAGGCCTACGGCATCGTGGGCGGCAAGCTGGCGCCGCTGCTGCATGCCATCGCGGGCCAGCCGGGGCTGCGCTTCATCGGCACACGTCACGAGGCCGCGGCGCCTATGATGGCGGCGGCCACCTTCGCCGGAACCGGCCGGCTGGCCGTGGCCATCGGCGAGATGGGGCCGGGCGGACTCAACCTGATCTCGGGACTGGGCGTGGCCTTTGCCAACCAGCTGCCGCTGCTGGCCATCACCGCCAACCAGCACCGCGCCGCCGCCTATCCGCACAGCGGCATGTTCATGGACCTGGATGCGGTGGCCGTGAGCCGCGCCATCACGAAGTGGAATGCCGTCGTCCACGACGCGCGTCGTCTGCCCGAGCTGGTGCGCCGCGCGCTGCGCGAGGCGTTGAGCGGCCGGCCCGGTCCGGTGCACCTGGACATTCCGCAGGACGTGCTGGCCCAGCGCTGCGCCTTCGCCGACGACGAGTTCGACCTGCCCCCGCACCGCTACCGCGCCATCGGTCGGCCGCGACCGGATGCCCCGGCGGTGGCGCAGGCGGCCGCGTTGCTGCGCGCGGCGCGCCGTCCGCTGATCGTGGCGGGTGGCGGGGTGGTGGCCAGCGAGGCGGCGGCGCAGGTGCGGGACCTGGCCGCGCGCCTGGGCTGCCCGGTGGTGCCCACGCAGATGGCCCTGGGCGTGGTGCCCACCGCCAGTGCGCATTTCATCGGTCATGGCGGCCTCATCGCCGGCGCCCCGGTGCAGGCGGCCTTTGCCGAGGCGGACGTGATCGTGGCCGTGGGCTGCCGCTGGTCGTCCTGGATGTGGGACGCGCAGGGCCCGCTGGCCCGGCGCAGCCACCGCACCATCGCCGTCAACCTGGACCCCTCGGCGCTGGGCCATCCCGCGGTGCATGAAGTTGCCATGCAGGCGGACGCCCGCGCCGCGCTGGACGACCTGTGCGCTGCCCTGCAGACTGGCGCGCTGGCTGTGGAGGCCGACTGGTTGCCGCGCATGAGGGAAGGGCGCCAGCGCTACGAGGCCGCCCTGCATGCAGCGGCCGATGCGCCACGCGGAGAGGGCGCCGCGATGCATCCCTGCGCGCTGGCCCGTGAAGTCGGCGCTGCGCTGCCGGCCGATGCGCTGGCTGTGTTCGACGGTGGCCACACCACGTTCTGGTCCAACGACCTGACGCCCGTGACCGCACCGCGCACGCGCTTCCACGAGCCGGGCATGAGCCACCTCGGCTTCGGCCTGCCCTATGCACTGGCGCTGCAGGCGGTGCATCCGGGGCGGCCGGTGGCGCTGCTCACGGGCGACGGCTCCTTCGGCTTCACGCTGAACGAGCTGGACACGGCGCGGCGCCACCGGCTGCCCGTGCTGGTCGTCATCCACAACAACGAGGCCTGGGGCATCATCCGCGCCGGCCAGCGCAAGGCGCTGGACTTCGAGCTGGGCACCGACCTGTCGGGCACCGACTACGCCGCCATCGCGCGCGGCTTCGGCTGCCACGGTGAACGCGTGCTCGCGCCGCAGGAGGTACGTCCGGCCATGGAGCGGGCCTGGGCCAGCGGCCTGCCGGCGGTGCTGGATTGCCGCACCGACTTCCTGCCCCATCCGGCCGGCCCGATGTTCGGCAGCATGAACCAGTATGGTTTCGAGGCGCTCACGCGGCTGCCCGCGGCCCCATCGGCCTGATCGCTTTTCGACGCACTTCCTGGAACACGCCATGACCGCTTCCCTCACCCTCGACCAGGCCCAGCGCCTGCTGGCCGCCGCCCTGGCGCGATCGCGCGAACGCGGCTTCAAACCCATGGCCGTGGCTGTGCTCGACGGCGCCGGCCACCTCAAGGCCTTTGCCAGCGAGGACGGCGCAAGCATGTTCCGCTTCGATGTCGCCCGGGCCAAGGCCTGGGGGGCGGTGGGCATGGGCGTGGCCAGCCGTGCGCTGGCCGAGCGGGCCCGCGACAACCCCAACTTCTTCGTCTCGCTGTCGGCCACGGCGCAGGGCCGCTTCCTGCCGCAGACGGGTGCCGTGGTCATCAAGGATGCCGCCGGCACGGTGATCGGCGCCGTGGGTGCCAGCGGCGGCACGGGCGACGAGGACGAGCTGATCTGCATCGCGGGCGTGGAGGCCGTCGGGCTGCAGTGGGGCTGAGCGAGGCCCTGGGTGCCGGCCGTCCTCGGACGCGGCGCTGGCCCGATAGCGCCCTCGGTTTCGGCGCGTGCGGCAAACCTCAGTTCTGCGCTTCGGCGCTTTCCAGCGCGGCCACCGTCTCGCGCAGCCAGGCGCCGATCTGCGCCAGCCGGCGGGGGTCGGCCGCCTGGTCGCGCAGCACGCCGCAGTTCATCACATAGCGCAGGCCCTCGACAGGTCGGCTGAAGGGCACGGCCACCGCCACGATCTCGGGCCGGAAGTCGCTGGAGCTGCACCAGCCGTGGCGCCGGCAGTCGGCCATTGCGGCACTGGCCGCTGGCCACAGCCGCGCGACAGCCTCGGGTTGAGCCAGCCGCAGCCGGTGCAGCAGAGCTTCGCGCGCCGGGCGCTCCACGCTGGCCAGCCAGGCGCGGCCCATGGCGGTCTGGAGCATCGGCATGGGGGCGCCTGTGTCGGGTGGCAGCAGGCGCGCGTCGGTCTGCCAGGCGGTCTCGACATAGACCATGCTGGTCTCGTGCGGCAGGCCGAGTGACACCGCGCCGCCGGTGCGGGCCGCCAGGGCCAGCATGGCCGGCCGGGCGCGCCGCCGAAGCGGCAGCCCCGACAGCATGGGATAGGCCGCGGCCAGCACCGCGGGCGCCAGGCGGTAGCCGGCCGTGGTGTCGTCGCGGCGCAGATAGCCGCGCGCCACCAGCGTGTGCACCAGCCGCTGCACGGTATTGGGTG
>NZ_CAJYES010000194.1 GCF_913773995.1 uncultured Pseudacidovorax sp. | reverse complement strand
CCCGCAGCGCCTCACTTCTGCTTGTTGGTGTAGATCTGGTCGAAGGAGCCGCCGTCCGCAAAGTGCGCCTTGTCCGCCTTGGCCCAGCCGCCGAAGGCCTCGTCGATGGTGAACAGCGCCAGCTTGGGGAACTGGCCGGCGTATTTCGCCTTCGCCTTGTCGCCCGTGGGCCGGTAGTAATTGCGCCCCGCGATGTCCTGGCCTTCGTCCGAGTACAGGTATTTGAGGTATTCCTCGGCCACTGCGCGGGTGCCCTTCTTGTCGACCACCTTGTCGACCACGGCCACCGAGGGCTCGGCCAGGATCGAGATCGACGGCACCACGATGTCGAACTTGTCGGGGCCGAATTCCTTCACGGCCAGGAAGGCCTCGTTCTCCCAGGCCAGCAGCACGTCGCCCACACCGCGCTGCACGAAGGTGATGGTGGCGCCGCGCGCTCCGGTGTCGAGCACCGGCACGTTCTTGAAGAGATTGCCGATGTATTCCTTGGCCTTGGCGTCGCCGCCGTACTTGCGCTTGGCGTATTCCCAGGCCGCCAGGTAGTTCCAGCGGGCGCCGCCCGAGGTCTTGGGATTGGGCGTGATCACCTGCACGCCGGGCTTGACCAGGTCGTCCCAATCCTTGAGGCCCTTGGGGTTGCCCTTCTTCACCAGGAAGACGATGGTGGAGTTGTACGGCGCGGAGTTGTGGGGCAGGCGCTTCTGCCAATCGGCCTTGACCAGGCCGCCATGCTCAACCAGCGCGTCGATGTCGCCGCCCAATGCGAGAGTGGCCACGTCAGCGTCGATGCCGTCGATGATCGAGCGGGCCTGCTTGCCCGAGCCGCCATGCGATTGCTTGATCACCACGTCCTGACCAGTCTTGCCCTTCCAGTACTTGGCGAAGGCCTTGTTGTAGTCCACATACAACTCGCGCGTCGGGTCGTACGAGACGTTGAGCAGCGTCACGGTCTGCGCCCAGGCCGGCAGGGACAAGGCCGCCGCAGCACTGGCGACCAGGGAAAGCTTGATAAAGTCACGGCGGAGATTCATGTTCATGCCTTGTTGTGCATAAGGTCGATGAACTGAATTCTGGATATCGCATAAGGAAAGGGGAACGACGGAGTTCTCAGTTCTAAATAGCGAAATCAGCTAAGCCGGTCGTCGTCTCTCGCACCGCACCCCTCCCTCAGTTCTCTCTACAAGAAAGCCCCCCATGGCACGCATGGTTCAATGCATCAAGCTCGGCAAGGAAGCCGAGGGCCTCGACTTCCCGCCCTATCCCGGCGAACTCGGCAAGCGCATCTGGGAAAACGTCAGCAAGGAGGCCTGGGCCGCCTGGCTCAAGCACCAGACCATGCTGGTCAACGAGAACCGCCTGAACCTGGCCGACGCCCGCGCCCGCCAGTACCTCGCCCGGCAGATGGAAAAGCATTTCTTCGGCGAGGGCGCCGACGCCGCCCAGGGCTACGTGCCGCCGCCGGCGGCCTGAGCCGGCAGTCCCTTCCCCGCCCCGTTCCGGCCGCGCCCTCATGCGCGGCGCGGCTCGCGACATGAGCGACATCCTTACCTGGAATGATGAAGGCCAGCCCTTCAGCCCCCGCTTCCAGGACGTCTACCACTCCATCACCGGCGCGCTCGCTCAGGCACGGCATGTGTTCCTGGGCGGCTGCGGGTTGCCCGAAGCCTGGGCAAAGGCAAGGCAGTGGCGCGTGCTGGAGACCGGCTTCGGCCTGGGCCTGAACTTCCTGGCCACCTGGTTCGCGTGGCGCGAGGACCCGCGGCGGCCGCAGATCCTGCATTTCGTCTCGGTCGAGGCCTATCCCGTCTCGGCCGCGGACATCCGCCGCGCCGCGGCCCCTTATCCGGAATTGCAGGAACTGGGCGAGCGACTGGCCGACCAGTGGCATGGCCTTCTGCCGGGCTTCCATCGCTTGGCCTTCGAAGGTGGACGCGTGCTGCTGACGCTGT
This sequence comes from uncultured Pseudacidovorax sp., assembly GCF_913773995.1. Taxonomy (GTDB): domain Bacteria; phylum Pseudomonadota; class Gammaproteobacteria; order Burkholderiales; family Burkholderiaceae_C; genus Xenophilus. The sequence continues at coordinate 4,489 of NZ_CAJYES010000194.1, read as the reverse complement.
GCATCGGCGATGCCCGCCCCATGCTGCGGGCGCACCAGCCCTTCGAGGCGGACAGCCTGTTCCTCGACGGCTTCAGTCCCGCCGTGAATGCCGACATGTGGTCGCCCGAGGTGTTCAAGACCCTGGCCCGTTTCTGCCGACCCGGAACGGCCGTGGCCACCTGGACCGTGGCGCGCGCCGCGCGCGATGCCCTGGTGCCGCTGGGCTTCGTGCTGGAGAAGGCGCCTGGTCTGCCGCCCAAACGCGACTGTCTGCGCGGGCGCTATGCACCGGCTTGGCCGGTGCGGCGTCGGCCGCAGGCCGAGGATGCCGAGCGCGTGCAATCGCCCGGGCGATGCGCCGTCATCGGCGCGGGCCTGGCCGGCGCGGCCGTGGCCCATGCCCTGGCCCAGCGCGGCTGGCAGGTGACCGTGCTCGACGCCGCGGACCGTCCTGCGTCCGGCGCCTCGGCCCTGCCCTTCGGCCTGATGGCGCCGCATGTCTCACCGGACGATGCGCTGCTCTCGCGCCTGACCCGCGCCGGCATCCGCGCCACCTGGGCGCAACTGCATGCGCTTGGCCTGACCGAAGGCGTCGACTGGGCCCCCACCGCCGCGGTCGAACGGCGGGATGCCGCCTCGCTGCGGCTGCCGCCCGAATGGGCAGAGGCCGGCGGCTGGAACGAGACCACCCCCGCCACCGCCGCTGCGCTCGCCGCCGCCGGGCTGCCGCCCGGCACGCCGGCACTCTTCCATGCACGCGCGGGCTGGGTGAAGCCCCACCGCCTGGTGGCCGCCTGGCTGGACCATCCCGCCATCGCCTTCAGCGCTGGCGCGCGCGTGGAGCACATCGAAGCCGCGCCGACCGGAGGCTGGCGGCTCCGGGATGCCGGCGGCCGGGTGCTGGCAGACGCGGACCGCGTGGTCATTGCCGCCGGCCCGGCCACGCGCCGCTTGGCACCGACCCTGCCGCTGCAGCCGGTGCGTGGCCAGATCGTCTGGGGCGAGATGCCGCCCGCCATGGCCGCCGTGGGCAGTCGCATTCCGGTCAACGGGGACGGGCATCTGATCGCCAGCGTGCGCGCGTCAGCGGACATCGCCCGCCCGCTGCAGTGGATGACCGGCTCCACCTACGAACCGGGCGACACCGACACCGCCATCCGGCCGACGGACCGCGCGCACAACCTTGCGCGTCTTGCCCGGCTGCATCCGGCGCTGGCCGCTTTTGCCCAGGATCCGCAGGCCGTCCTGCGCGACTGGGCCGGCGTGCGCTGCGCCTCTGCCGACCGCCGGCCGCTGGTCGGGCCGGTCGACCCTGCCGAACCCGCTGGCCCCTGGGCCTGCACGGCGCTGGGCTCGCGCGGGCTGAGCTTTGCCGCCCTATGCGCCGAGCTCCTGGCTGCGCGCTGGCACGGCGAACCCTTGCCTGTGCCGGCCGCCCAGGCCCGCGCGCTCGACACACGCCGCCTCTGGCGCTGAGACGTCCTCGGGACCTCGCGCGCGGCTTGGCCGCATTCGAGCCGTCGGGGCCGGTCGAGCGCTCGAAACCGTTCAGGCTGAGCCTGTCTAAGCCCAGCGCAACCCGCATGGTCCTGCGGCCAACGACTTGTTTTTCATCCCGCCTGCCTACCATCGCCCCATGGCCACCCGCTACGACATCCTGCACACCACCACCTATCGCTACCACGAGGCGGTGAACTTCGGCCTGCACCGCGTGATGTTCCGCCCGCGCGACAGCCACGACCTGCGCGTGCTGGCCACCGACCTGCAGGTCAGCCCCGAGGCGCACGTGCGGCTCATCCAGGACCCGCACTCCAACTCGGTCGCGCTGGTCCAGCCCAAGGAGCCGGCGGCCGAGCTGACGATCGCCTGCGCCTTCACCATCGAGCATGTGCCGGCACCGGAGGACGAACTGCAGCTGGACCCTGGCGCGGAGTTCCTGCCCTTCGCCTATTCGCTGCAGGAACGGCTGGACCTGGAGCACTACCTGCGTCCGCACCACGACGACCCGGACGGCACGCTGATCCGCTGGGCGCACCAGTTCCTGCACACCGATGCGCCCAACAGCACGCGCGAGACGCTCACGCGCATGAATGCCCACATCAACCAGAGTCTGAGCTACCAGGCCCGCGAGGAGGAAGGCACCCAGACGCCGCTGGAGACGCTGGCCATCGGCGGCGGCAGCTGCCGCGACTACGCCCTGCTCATGATGGAGGCCGCGCGGCGGCTCGGCATCGCGACCCGCTTCGTCTCGGGCTACCTCTACGACCCGATGCTCGATGAAGGCAGCGACGCGCAGGAGGACCAGGACGGCCCCGCCGAACGCATCGTCGGTGCGGGCAGCACGCATGCCTGGCTGCAGGCCTACCTGCCCGGCGCCGGGTGGGTGGCCTTCGACCCCACCAACAACATCATGGGCAGCGGGCGACTGATCCGCGTGGGCGTGGCACGCGACCCGGCCCAGGCACCGCCCATCGCCGGCAGCTGGTTCGGCGAACCCGAGGCCTATGCCGGCATGGAGGTCGTCGTGAAGGTCACCAAGCGGCGGGACTGAGCCCACGAGGCGTCGCCGCCTTGGCGATGCCGCCCGGGCATGCCAAGGGGGCCATGGCGGGATTCCACTTCGGTGGTTCGTGAACAGCTTCACGGCTGTAGGACCCGTCCCCGACTTGACAGTGGCGCGGGCAAATCCCGAGCGCCGGGCGAGAGCGCCGCGATAGGCTTGCGCGCCGCTTCGAGGGCGGCACAGTCAAGACAACACGGAGACACCCATGGATGCATTCCAGAGCCAGCCGCTTCGGCTGATTGCGGCCGCGGCCGTTCTTGCGTTGAGCGCCTGCGGCGGTGGCGGCGGATCGAACGTCGCCTTCACGCCCATTCCTGCGCCCAGTCCCGCACCGGCGCCCGCGCCCACGCCGGCCCCGGCGCCGGTTCCCGAAGAGACGCGTCCCCAGGACAGCCGCAACAGCTTCGTGCCTGCCGAACCCACCGCCACCACCTTCACCGCCATGGCCGCAGCGCCCGGCGACACGGTCGACGTCACCACCACCAGCCGGTGGGCGGGCGTGCTGGGCGGCGCCGCCTACCGTGTCGAAGTGCCTGCCAACTGGAATGGCAAGCTCGTGATGTATGCCCACGGCTATGCGGGCACGGGCAACACGCTGTCGGTCACCAACCCCTCCATCCGCCGCTACCTGATCCAGAACGGCTATGCGTGGGCGGCCTCCAGCTACAGCAAAAACTACTACGACGTGCGCGCCGGCGTCGAAGACACCAACGCACTAGCGCTGGCCTTCAACGACATCGCCAAGGCCCGCGGCCGCACGCTGGCGGCGCCCTCGCGCATCTACATCACCGGGCATTCCATGGGCGGCCACATCACGGCCGCCGCCATCGAAGCCGAAGCCCTGGCCACCGAACGCAACAAGGTGAGCTACGCCGGCGCCGTGCCCATGTGTGGCGTGCTGGGCGATACCGAGCTGTTCGACTACTTCTCGGCCGCACAGCTCACCGCCCAGGCCCTGGCCGGCGTGCCCAAGTACCCGCTGACCAACTGGAGCGACATCCAGAACCTCGTGCTCGGCCAGCTGTTCTCGACCGTCAACGCCACCACGCTGACCCCGACCTCGCCGCTGGGTCTGCAGTACGCGTCGGTCATCAAGAACCTGACGGGCGGCGAGCGGCCACTGTTCAGCATCGGGCTGACGCAGGGTGGCTCCTTCCAGGCACCGCTGGGCCTGTTCGGCAGCGACGGGACGGTCGCGGGCATCCTGAACAAGAACGTGACGGACACCAACCGCTTCACCTACACCATCGACGGCAACGCGACCGCCTCGACCGCGCTCAACGCGTCGGTGCAGAAGCTGACCGCCGATGTGGATGCCAACCGCCTGCGCCGCGACGGCCTGCGCTGGATCCCGCGCAACAACGGCGACATCAAGATTCCGGTGGTGACGCTGCACACGCTGGGCGACCTGTTCGTGCCCTTCAGCATGGAGCAGATCTACCGCCAGCGCGTGGTGGCCAAGGGCAACGGCAACTGGCTGGTGCAGCGGGCCATCCGCGGCATCACGCACTGCGACTTCACGGTCGCAGAGCAGGTGGCCGCCTTCGACGCCATGATCAAGTGGGAACGCGACGGCGTGAAACCCGCGGGCGACGACGTGCTCACGCCGGCCACCGTGGCCAACACCAACTACGGCTGCACCTTCACCGTCAACACGGCCGGACCGGACGACAGCGCGCAGACCATCGGCATCCGCCAGTTGCTGGTGTCCGGCGGCGCAGCCTGCCCGCCGTGAGGGCCGCCATGGCTTGACGGTGACGGGCGCCGGGGGTCACGCCCTCGGCGCCTGCCGCGATCAAGCCGGCTGCACGCTGACCGGCTGGGGACGATGCGAGGCACGGCTCTGGCCAGCGTAGCGGTCGACGGCCAGGCCGTCGGTGCTGATCTCGGGCCGCTGGCCGGTCACGAGGTCCGCCGTCAGCTTGCCGGAGCCGCAGGCCATGGT